>DASPKS010000062.1:0-19599 GCA_035628035.1 Rubricoccaceae bacterium | reverse complement strand
TGCGGCTGGCGGTGTACGACGCGCTCGGGCGGCTCGTGTGGGCGCAGCGGTGGGCCGAGCAGCCCGCTGGCACGCACACCCTCCGCTGGGACGCGGGCGACCTCGCCTCCGGGACCTACGTCGTCCGCCTCGAGGCCGGCGCGTTCGTCCAGACGCAGACGGTGTCGCTGGTGAAGTAGAATGAGCAGGGGCGGGAGGCGTCCTTAGACCTCCCGCCCTATTCGCTCCTCGCCGTTACCGTGAGGGGCGGCAGGCGCGTGCCCGTCGCTTCGAGCACGTCGCCATCGCGGACGGGGCCGACGCCCTCGGGCGTGCCGGTGTAGATCAGGTCGCCCGGCTCCAGCGTGAACACGCTCGACAGGTAGGCGACGAGCCGCGCGATGGGGAAGATCATGTCGGCCGTCGCGCCGTGCTGGCGGACCTCCCCGTTCACGCGAAGCGTGAGGTCTAGCGCCTGCGGGTCGCCTACGTCGGCGGCCGGCGCGAGGGGGCCGAGCGGGGCGAACGTATCGAACCCCTTCGCCACGCTCCACGGCCCTTTTTCGGCTTTCGCCCTCGCCTGGAGGTCGCGCGCCGTGAGGTCGAGCCCGAGCGCGTACGCCTCGACGTGCGCGAGGGCGTCGGCCTCCGGGATGTGCCGCCCGCCCTTCCCGATCACGGCCACCAGCTCCACCTCGTGGTGGACATCTTGGGATTGGCGGGGGAGGACGACCGTCCCGCCCGACGGAACCAGCGCCGTCGAGGGCTTGAGGAAGACGACCGGCTCGGCGGGGAGGGCCGACACGTCGGCCATCTCGCGGACGTGCGCGGCGTAGTTCCGCCCGATGCAGAGGAGCTTGCCCGGTCGAACCGTTCGGGCGCTGACGGGGAGGGTGATGTCCACGGGTACAGGGGGATGACGCCGGAAGGTATCCAGCCCCGGCACTCCTAAGGCGGGCCCGTCTACCGGCTTTCTTCAAGCCCGGATCGTTGGCCCTGCCCGCGGCACGTCCGTACCTTACGCGGCTTTTTTCCCGCATGCGCTCCTCCGCAGGCCCGCCCGTCCGGCTCGCCCACGCAGAGGGCCCCAAGCCCGCATCCCCATGTACGCGATCGTCGACATCGGCGGCAAGCAGTTCAAGGTCCAGGAGAAGGACCGCCTCTACGTGCCGAGCCTGAAGGGCGACGTCGGCAGCTCGGTCACGCTCGACCGCGTCCTCCTCGTCTCCAGCGACCAGGGCGTGCAGGTGGGCGCGCCGACGGTCGGCGGCGCCTCCGTCACGGCTACCGTGCTCCGCCACGTCCGCGCCGACAAGGTCATCGTCTTCAAGAAGAAGCGCCGGAAGGGCTACCGCGTCAAGAACGGCCACCGCCAGCCCTACACCCAGATCGCCATCGAGGCCCTCGCGCTCGACGGCGAGAAGAAGAAGGGCCGCACGAAGAAGGCTGAGCCCGTTTCCGAGGAGGCCTGAGGCCCCTCCCCCTCTTTAACCCCCGACAGCCATGGCACACAAGAAAGGGATGGGCTCGACGCGCAACGGGCGCGACTCGAACCCGAAGATGCTCGGCGTGAAGGCGTTCGGCGGCGAGGTGGTCTCGGCCGGCTCGATCATCGTCCGCCAGCGCGGCACGAAGTTCCACCCCGGCACGAACGTCGGCCGCGGCAACGACGACACGCTCTTCGCGATGGCCGAGGGCCGCGTGCGGTTCTCCGTCGGCCGCGGCGGGCGGAAGTTCGTCCACATCGACGGCGCTGAGGCCTGAGCGTTCGCCGCTCCGCTACCAGGCTCCTGCCTCCGGGCAGGAGCCTTTTTTTGTTCAGGCGTGCGTTAGACTCCCGCTCCGCCGTCGTTCCTCCCCGATGCTCGACCTCCGCGACCGCTTCTTCGTGCCGGACCCGCCCGCCGTCGAGCTGCGCGCGTTCACGCACGGGCTGATGCCGCGGACGGTCCCGGCGATGATGGCGCACTTCACGGAGGACTGGCGCCGCTTCGGGGTCGACGCCTGGAACGAGGTCCCGAACCACTGGCGGCCGGACTCCGGCGAGCGCGTCGGGTGGTGGACGCTCCCCGAATACCTCGGGGACCGCTTCATCGCGCCGCTCGTCGGCGCGCCCGAGGGGACGTGCATCCACCAGCCCAACGTGCACTGGACGGCGAGCTGCCTGCTCACGGCGCCCGAGCCCTTCGCGGGCGGGCGCGACGAGGTCGTGCTGACCGAGGCGGAGTTTCCCTCCGTCCAGCACGCCGTGCGGCGCCTGGCGGCGCTCGTCGGCTACACCGTTCGGAGGGTCCCGGCCGGGCCCGACGGCTTCCTCGACGCCGACGCCGTCCTCGACGCGATCTCCGACCGAACGGCGTGGGTCTTCGTGAGCCACGTCGGGTTCACCACCGGGGAGAAGGTGACGGACGGGGTGCTGCGCGCCCTCGCCGAGCGCGCCCACCGCTACGGCGCCCTCCTCGCCATCGACGGCTACCATGCCACGGGCTCCGTCGACGTAGAGGTGGAAGCGCTGGGACCCGACGTGTACTTCGGCGGGCTCCTGAAGGAGGCGTGCGGCTCGTCGGGCAACGCGTACCTCTACGTCCGCGAAGGGCTGTCGCTCGCGCCTGCTCTCACCGGCTGGTTCGGCAACGCCGACCCCTTTGGCTTCGCTGCGGAGCCGATGCCACACCCGGAAGTGCGCCGCCGCTTCCTTGCGGGGACGACGGCCGTCGCCTCACTCTACCACGCCGTCGAGGGCGTGCGTGTGCTGCTCGAAGCGGGACTCGATGCCGTCCGCGCCGACTCGCTCGAAAAGACGGCCCACGCTCTCGCGCGCGCCGACGCCGCAGGGCTCCGCGTGCGCTCCCCGCGGGAGCCGGACCGGCGCGGCGCGATGGTGATCGTGGAGGCCGAGCGGGCCCACGCCCTCTGCGAGTGGCTCAAACACGAGCACGTGTTCGCCGACAGCCGGCGGGACCGCGTCCTCCGCCTCGCCCCCTTCGTCTGGAACACCCTCGACGACGTGGACCGCGCCTTCGACGCCGTCGAGGAGGGCCTCCGGACGGGCGCGCACCTGGCGTTCGCGCCGCCGGCTGCGACGGGCCCGGTGACGTAAGAAGAGCGCCCGCCGCCCCTCCATTTGTCCGACACGCGCGGCGGCTCTTTCTACCCCCCCGGTTACGATTCTTTACCAACGCCCTGCCGTGATTAACCCCTTAGGGCGGGCGCCGAAAGCGAAAGACGCGCGCGGCCGCTAGGGGTTTGGCGGCGGCCGGTGTCGCGTTTTCGTGTCCGCGCGGGGTGGTGGCACTGCGCGCGGTGCCGAGGGAGGCGAACAGCCCCCTAACAGGAGAAGGGGCGGTGAAGCGGTTGGCACTCCGCTTGTCGGCTGGGGCGGGCGTACGTCGCCTCCTCCCGCTACGATGCCTACCCGGACCCTCCCCCTCGTCGCCTGCGCCGGGTTGATCGCCCTGCTCGACCGGGTGCCCCCGTCGCACCTCCCTGAGGCCGCCCTTGGCGCCGGCGTGCTCGGCGTGCTCGCCCTCGCCGGCCCCCTCGCGATCACGTGGCTCCGCCCCGTCGCCGCGCGGTTCCACCCCGCCCGCCTCGCGCCCCTCCCCGCGTTCCGCCTGACCGCTACCCCCTGACGCTGTCCCGCGCCTCGCGGCGCCTCCCTCCGATGATGCACGACCTCCAGGCCGCCGCCGAGCGCTACGTCAACGAGCCCACCCCCGCCTACGGGCGCGCCGTGGCCGTCGCCGCCCTCCCCCTCGTTCGCTCGATGGCGCGGCGGATCAGCCTCCCCGACCACCCGCTCGCGACGTACCGCGACCTCGAGAACGCGGGGATGCTGGGGATGCTGCAGGCGCTCCAGGGGTACGACCCCCACCGCGGGACGTCGTTCGCCTCGTTCGCCTACGGCCGCATCCGGGGCGCCCTCGTCGACTACCTCCGCACCATCGACACGCTCAGCCGCGACCGCCGCCGCCGCGTGGCCGAGGCGATGCGCGCCACGGCCGAGCTCCAGCAGCAGCTCGGCGGCGAGCCCCAGCCGGCGCAGGTGGCCGGCCGCCTCGGCATCGCCCTGAGCGAGTACGACCGGCTCCGCGCCGAGGCCCAGCACCGCTTCACGCTCTCCCTCCACGAGGGCGAGGACACCGACCGCCACGCCCCCCCGCTCGAGTCGATCCCCCACCCCGACCCCGAGCTGGCCGTCGAGGCGTTCGAGCAGCGGTCCCTCTTCGAGCACGTGCAGTCGCTCCTCCGCCAGTTCCCCGACCGGGACCGCCGCATCCTCGCCCTCTACTACTTCGAGAACCAGACGCTCCGCGAGATCGCCGCCGAGATGAACCTCACCGAGGCGCGGATCTCCCAGATCCTCTCGAAGATGCTCCGCACCCTGCGCCACCAGCTTGAGGCCGCGCGCGAGGCCGCCTGAGGTTTTTCCTGCATCGCTGCCGAGGCCGGGCTTGGGGGCTCCCCCGCCCGGCCTCGTGTCTTTCAAGGACGGCGGGCCTCCGCCTTCCCGAAAAAATCCCCCCGGGAGCGCCGGGGGGCCACGCTATATTCCCGCCCCGCTGGAAGCTGGCGCCGGTTCGAGCCGAGCCGGGCGCCGGCTTTTTCACGTGGGGCTCTTTCGATTTCCCCACCGGAGCGCGGGCCGGCGAAGCCAAACCTCCGATTTCCCTAGCAAAGACTGACTGACGAGGCGGGTATGGGCGTAATGACCAAGATGCGCGAGAGCACCGGGATGATCCTCTGGGTGCTCGTGTTCGCGTTCGGCGGGCTGTGGGTGCTCCAGGACTCCGGCGCCTTCGACACCCTCGGCATCCGGCAGGGCCGCGACGTGGCGCGCGTCAACGGGGAGCCGATCTCGTACGAGCAGTACCGGAACGCCGTCGAGATGCAGCTCCGCGCCTATGAGGAGCAGAACGTCGAGGTCACCCCCACGCTCCGCGCGCAGATCGAGGACCAGGTGTTCGACGCCCTCGTAGACAACCGCCTCCGCGAGGCCGAGATGGAGCGGCTCGGCGTGGAGGTCTCCGACGCCGAGGTCCGCGACGCCATCCTCGGGCCGACCCCCGACCCCCTCGTCCTCCGCTTCTTCTCCGACGGCCGGGGCGGCATCGACCGCGCCCGCCTCATGGACCTCATCAACAACCCCGAGGCGCAGCAGGACCTCGTGTTCTTCGAGGAGCAGATCCGCCAGAACCGCCGCTCGGCCAAGCTCGACGCCCTCATCGCCGCGACGGCCCGCGTGACCGATGCCGAGGTGAGCCAGGCCTACACCTTCCGCAACCGCCGCGTCGACGCGCAGTACGTCGCCCTCCGCTACGCCGACGTCCCCGACGCGCAGGTGCCCGTCACCGACGCCGACCTCCGCGCCTACTACGACGCCCACCGCGACGACTTCGAGCGGGAGCAGACGTGGACCGTCGAGTACGTCGTGCTCGAGAAGACGCCGAGCCCGGAGGACTCCGCGCGCGTGCGCCAGGAGCTCGAGGGCCTCCGCGCCGGGTTCGCCGCCGCCGCCGACCCCGCCCAGTTCGCCCGCGAGAACTTCTCGGAGGCCGAGACCGCCCCCTCCTACATCCTCCCCGGGGACCTCGCCCCCGCGCTCGCCGACGCCATCTACGCCGACCTCACGGTGGGGCGCGTGGCCGGCCCCGCCTTCGCGGGCGACGAGGCGCTCCTCGCGCGGATCACGGGCGTGCGCGAGGCCGCCGGCGGCCCGTTCGTCCACGCCCGCCACATCCTCTTCCCCGCCGCCCAGCGCGCCCTCGCCGAGCAGACGAAGGCGCGCATCGAGAGCGGCCAGCTCTCGTTCGAGGCCGCCGCGCAGCTCCACTCCACCGACGAGAGCAACAAGGCGCAGGGCGGCGACCTCGGATGGTTCGGGCCCGGCCAGATGGTGGCGCCGTTCGACGCGGCCGTCTTCGCGGCGCCCATCGGGCAGGTCGTCGGCCCCATCGAGACCGATTTCGGCCTCCACCTCATCCGCGTCGAGGCGAAGACGGCCCAGGAAGCCGAGATCGTCCGCCTCTCGCGCGGGCTCACCGGCTCGTTCGAGCAGCTCGAGCAGCAGGCCGAAGAGATCCCGATCTTCGCCGAGAGCGAGGGGCGCACCTTCCAGGAGGAAGCCGCCCGGCGGCAACTGACCGCGCTCCAGGCCCGCGTGACGCGCGACCAGCCGACCCTCCCCGGCCTCGAGGTCGGCCGCGACGCGCTCCGCTGGATCCGCCGCTCCCAACCCGGCGACATCTCGGAGCCCTTCGACACCGGCCGCGCCTTCGTCGTCTTCCACACGATGCAGGTGGACGAGGCCGGCGTGGCCCCCTTCGACGAGGTCCGCGAGCAGATCGAGCCCCGCGTGCGGCTCGAGAAGAAGCGGGAGGTCCAGGCGGGCCGGCTTCGCCAGGCGTACCAGCGGGCGGGTGGCAACCTCTCCGCCGTCGCCGCGTCGGTGGGGCAGCAGGTCCAGGCCGCCCCCGGGCTGACGATGCTGAACCCCGCCGTCCCCAACGTGGGCGCCGAGCCGCGCTTCGTAGGGACGGCCTTCGGCCTCGACGTGAACGAGACCTCGCGCGTGGTCGAGGGCGAGGGGGTCGTGTTCGTCGTCCGCACGACGGCCATCACAGGAGGGGACCCGGCGCAGGTGCCGGCGGCCGAGCGTACGGCCCTCCGCGAGCAACTCCTCGCGCAGAAGCGCCAGCAGGTCCTCGAGGCGTGGATGCAGGCGCTCCGCGAGAACGCGGAGGTCGAGGACTTCCGCGACGACCTCCTCTAACGTGAGGTCGCTTCGAACCTGAAGGGGCGGCGCTGCGTGAGCGCCGCCCCTTCATCGTTTCCGCCGGGCGGCCTCGGCCGCGAGCGCGCGCCGGTCCACCTTCACCCCCTCCTCCCCCCCCGGCCACGGGTAGAAGGCGACGGGGAGAAGGAAGCGAGGCAGGCGCTCGACGAGGGCGCCTCGCAGGGCGTCCCCGTTCGGCGCCCCCGCTTCCATCTCGATGAACGCGACGGGCCGGTGCCCGTACTCGGCGTCTTCGACGGGCACGACGAGGGCGCGCGTGATGCCCGGCAGGGCCTCCAGCGCCGCCTCGATGGCCTCCGGCTGGACGTTCTCCCCCCCAGAGATGAACCGGTTATCGCGCCGGCCCATCACGACGAGCCGGCCCTGGTCGTCGAGGCGGCCGAGGTCGCCCGTGGCGAAGAGCCTGTCGTCCCCGAACGGCTCGACCACGTGCTCGCCGTCGAGGTAGCCGAGGAAGCGGGACGGGCCGCCGACGTACACCTCGCCGTGGCGGATCGCTATGCGCGCATGCCGCAGGGGCAGGCCGGACGTCGCGAGGTCCTCGCGCGAGGCGCGGGGCGGCGTCATCGTCACCGTCGACGCCATCTCGGTCAGCCCGTAGCTCGTGTGGACGGGCCAGCCCCGCGCGTGCGCCTCGTCGAGGAGGCCAGCCGGGATCGCGCTCCCGCCGAGGAGCACGGCGCGCAGCGTGGGCGGCGGTTCGGGGGCGTCGCGCAGCAGCCGGTAGAGCTGCGTGGCGACGAGCGACGCGTGTGTAACCCTGTACTCGCGAAGGGCTTCACCCGTCGGCACCCCTGACGCCGGCACCACGAGGGTAGCCCCGGCCACCGCGCACCGGACGACTACCCCGACCCCTCCGACGTGGTGGAGCGGGAGGTTGAGCAGCCACCGGTCCCCCGGCGCGAGCCCCAGCGCCTCGCTCACGCCCTCCGCGCTGGCGAGGACGTTACCTGCCGAGAGGAGCGCTGGCTTCGGCGTGCCCGTGGAGCCCGACGTGAACACGGCCAGGATGGGCTGGTCGGGCTGAACCGAGCCGTCGGATCGCGTGAGGTCCGCTGGCGGGGCCGGCGTGTCCTCCCGGAGCAACGTGCGCGTGCCGAGGCGGCTGAGCGCATCCGTGACCGCGGCAGGCGGGAGCCGGGGGGAGAGCGGCGCGAGCACGACGCCTGCCCGGAGCGTGCCCAGGGTGAGGGCAGCAAGGTCGAGGGTAGACTCGGCCACCACCGCCACCGGGCGCCCGCCGCCGCCCGCTGCGAGGAGGCGCTGCGCCGCCCGTTCGACGAGACCATCCCACGCCGTCCACGTCCACGCCTGCTCGGCCGCGAGGACGGCGAGGGCCTCGGGCCGGGCGTCCGCCTGAGCGCGGACGGGACACGGACGCCCCGCGCTCATCGGAGCGCGACCTCGACAGGCCGGGCGAAGAGGGCGGGCACGTCCACGACGGGGCGGTCCAGGGGAAGCCGCTCCGCCAGTACGTCTGTGGCGAGGCGGCGGTACGGGTCGAGGCCCGCTGGCTCGGCCCCCGTCGCCGCCGCCAGTGCCGCCACGCCTCGCAGGCCGACCCCGCTCTCGAAGGCCCCGCTCAAAATGGGGCGCACCCCGACCGACCGCGCACGGGCCGCCAGGCGAAGCGTCGCTGCTACACCCCCGAGGAGGGTCGGCTTGAGGATAGCCGCACGGACCCACCCCCGAATTGCTTCTTCCCCTGTGCGCTCCGCAAGCGTCTCGTCGAGGGCGATGGGGAGCCCGGTATCGGCCCACAGCTCGGGCAGCCGCGCGGGTTCCCGCAGCGGCTCCTCCACGTAGTCGAGGGCCGCGCCGCGGACGCCCTCCGCGAATGCTACGGCCTCCGTCCATGACCACCCCCGGTTGGCGTCCGCGCGGAGCGCGACGCCGGACCCCACCCGCTCGCGGACCGCCCGCACGCGTTCGGCATCGTCCTCGATGGGCCCCCATCCTACCTTCAGCTTGAGCGTGCGGTAGCCCTCCGCCACGCGGCGAAGGGCCTCGTCCAGGAGCGCCTCCCCTTCCTCCGAGAGCAGCGCGTTCACGGGGAGAAGAACCGCGGGGTCCGGATGCATCGTGTGGGGGAGCGTCCTGCCGAGGGCTTGCGCCGCGAGATCCCACAGGGCAAGGTCGAGGGCGTACCGCGCGGAGGGCGCGAGGTCGGCCGCATCGAGCGCGGTGTGGAAATCGCCTCCGGGATTCGTGAGGTCGAGGGCGTCGAGGGCGCGGTCTCGAACGATCTCCGCGGCGTTAGCCAGCGTCCGCGTGGCCTCGCCGAGCGTCTCGCGGCTGAAACCAGGCAACGGGGCGCCGTCGCCCCATCCAACCCGGCCGCGCTCGTCTTCGAGCCGGAGGAGCACACCCTCGCGCGAAGCGACCTCCCCCCCGCTCCAGCGGAAGGGCACCGTCAGCGGGAGGCGGTACGGCATGAGATCAGAACGGACAACGCGCATCCGGCCCTCACGTGAGCGCCCAGCCGAGCCCGAAGGCGACGCTGTAGGCGAACAGCAAGAGCGCGGTCTTGCCGAGGAGCGGGTTGAGCACAGCCGGGTCGCTCGTCCCTTCTAGCGTCCACGCAAGGCGCCCGCCGACGAGCGCGGCAAGGAACGCCGCCACGGCTGTCCCCGTGTGCCCTTCGGTCAGGATGAGCAGGGCTGCGGGGACGATGGCGGCTCCGAGCACGCACGCGCCGTAGAGCTGCACGCCGAAGCGCCGCCCGAAGCGCACGACGAGCGTCCGCTTGTTCGCCGCGCGGTCCTCGTTCACGTCGCGGACGTTGTTCGCCACGAGGATCGCCGTTGCCAGCAGCCCCGGCCCGAGGCCGGCCGCGACGACCTCCGTCGTCAGGCGGAGCGCCTGCACGTAGTACGTGCCTGCCACCGCCACCGGGCCGAAGAAGACGAGCACGAAGAGGTCGGCCAGGCCGGTGTACGCCAGCGCGTAGCGCCCCGCCGTATAGGCCACGCCCGATAGGATCGAGAGCACGCCGAGGGCGAGAACCGGCCACCCGCCGCGCACGATCAGGTAGAGCCCCGACGCGAACGCGAGCGCGAAGGCGAGCACGGCTGCACGCTTCACCTCGGCGGGCGTGAGGAGCCCGGCCTGCGTCACGCGGAGGGGGCCTTTCCGCGCGGCCGTGTCGGCGCCCCGCTCGAAGTCTTTGTAGTCGTTCGCTAGGTTCGTCCCGATCTGGATGAGCACGGCGCCGAGGAGTGCGCACGAGGCCGCGAGCGCGTGGAAGCGCCCGGCCTCGACGGCGAAGGCCGTCCCGAGCAGCACGGGCGCGACGGCCGCCCACAGCGTCTTTGGCCGGACTGCCAGAAGCCAGACGCTGCCTGCCCCTACGTTCGTCACTCCGTCGTGCGCCACAGGTCCAGCCGGTCGAGGAGGGTGTCGAGGGCCGCGCGGTGGCTCCGTTTCACGAAGAGGCAGAGTTCGCCCTGGCCCGCGCCAGGAACCCCTGTGATCCGGTCGAGGGGCCGCGTGCGGATGGTGACGCGGTCCCTCCGGAGGCCGCGCTTGTGCCGGACCTCCTCCAGGTCAACGAGCTCCACCCGGTACGCCCGCGGCGGGCGGGGGAAGAGCCCGAGCAGGGAGGTTTGCACTTCGAGGACGAGCGCGTCCCCCTCCACGTACGCTGCCCCGCGAGCCTCCGAGAAGCCCCCGTGCACCTCCTTGATCTCGAAGGGGACGCTCTGCACGGCGCGTCAGGGGCGGTACCCGTCCTTGTCGAAGGCGGGCGGGCGGCGCTCGAGGTAGGCCTTCTTCCCTTCCTGCCCCTCCTCCGTCATGTAGAAGAGCATGGTGGCGTGGCCGGCCAGCTCCTGGAGGCCGGCGGCGCCGTCCTCGTCGGCGTTGGCGGCGGCCTTGAGCATGCGGAGGGCGATGTTCGAGTTGGCGAGGATCTCGCGGCACCACTGCACCGTCTCGCGCTCCAGCTCGGCCACCGGCACGACGGTGTTGACGAGGCCCATCGCGAGGGCCTGCTGGGCGTCGTAGTCGCGGCAGAGGAACCAGATCTCGCGCGCCTTCTTCTGGCCGACGATCCGCGCGAGGTGCGCCGTCCCGTAGCCCGCGTCGAAGGAGCCGACCTTGGGGCCGGTCTGCATGAACCGCGCGTTGTCGGCAGCGATGGTGAGGTCGCAGACGACGTGGAGCACGTGGCCGCCGCCGGCGGCCCACCCCGCCACCGCCGCGATGACGGGCTTGGGGCACGTGCGGATCTGCCGCTGGAGGTCGAGCACGTTGAGCCGCTGCATCTGGGGGTTCCCCTCCTCCTTGTACCCGTGCTCGCCGCGGATGCGCTGGTCGCCGCCGGAGCAGAACGCCTCCGTCCCTGCCCCCGTGAACACCACGACGCCGACGCGGCTGTCGTCGCGCGCGTCGTTGAGGGCGTGCTGCATCTCGCGGACGGTGAGCGGGCGGAACGCGTTGCGGACCTCCGGCCGGTTGATCGTGATCCGCGCGATCCCCTCGGTGTCGGTGCCAGGCACGCCCTTGTGGTAGAGGATGTCGGAATACGAGCCTGCGTCGGCCCACTCGAAGGGGCCGGTGACGGTAGGGCGGTCGAGGAGGTGACCCATCAGGAAGCAGGGGATAGAAGAAAGCGGCGGAGGAGGTCGGCGACGGCGGCGGGAGCTTCGGTGAGGAGCGCGTGGCCAGCGTCGGGGACGAGGGCGGTCTCGAACGGCCCCGCCTCCGCGAGAGACCGGGCGATCCCGACGTACTTCCCATCGCGCGCCCCGGCGACGGCGAGGGCGGGAACGCGGAGGCGGTGAAGATGCTCCCCCCACCCCGGCTGCGCACCCGCCCCGAGCCCGACGAGTGCGCGCGCCAGCTCCTCCGGATCGTTGCGCAGGCGATCCTCGACGAGCCGGTTCTGCTCCGTCTCGGTCAGCGAGCTAAAGAGCGGTTGCCGGTACCAGCGGCTGAGGAAGCCCGCGAGGTCGGCCCGGATCTCGTCGGCGCGGGCGGCGTCGAGGGTGCGGCGGGCCGCGCGTTCCTCCTCAGACGGCAGACCGGGCGAGGCGCTGAGCAACGCGAGCGCGGTTACGCGAGCGGGATGATGGAGCGCGAAGTGGAGCGCAAGCCGACCCCCCATCGAGTAGCCGACGACCGCCGCGCGCGTGATGCCCTCCGCATCGAGGGCGGCCGCGAGGATGTCGGCGGCGCCGTCCATCGTGAAGGTCTCGTCGGGGAGGCAGAGGGCCACACCGTGGCCCGGGAGATCGGGTGCGAGGAGATCGAAGTCGTCTCGTAAGGCGTCCGCGACGGATGCCCAGTCGGTGCCCCGTCCGAGGAACCCGTGAAGGAGCAGGACGGACGGCGCCCCTTGCCGGCCCCACCGCGCGACGGGCAGCGCCTCGCTCATCCGGCCTCGTCGACCGCCCGTGCGACGGCTGCGTTCAGCTCGCGGTGGAGCGCGACATTCGCTCGCCGGTCGGTTCGCACCTCGATCAAGGTGGAGCGCCCGCTTTCAAGTGCTTCGCGGTAGGCGCGGGAGAAGGCGTCGGGCGTGGCCGGCCGCGCGTAGCCGAGCCCGAACAGCCGTGCGGCGTCCTCGAACCCCAGCCCGTGCGGCGTCCCGAACAGGTCCTCGAAGTGGGCCTCGTGCTGCGCGATGGGGAGGAACGAGAAGATCCCGCCCCCGTCGTTGTTGACGGCGATGAGCGTCACGGGCGGCCCCCTGCGCAAGAGGGCGAGGGAGTTCAGGTCGTGGAGGAGCGCGAGGTCGCCCAGGAGCAGCGTCGTCGGGCGGCCGAGGCCCCGGGCGAACCCGGCGGCGGTGGCGACGGTCCCGTCGATCCCGCTCGCGCCCCGGTTGGCAGCCACGCGGAGGCGGGGGCCTCCTATCATCGCGTAGGCGTCGAGGTCGCGGATGGGCATCGAGGACGCGACGACGAGGCCGTGCCCATCCGGCGTAAGCGCCGACACCGCTCGTGCGACGCCCGGCTCACTCAGCGCAGCCTCGAAGACGAAGTAGGCCTCGAGGGCCCCGGCGGACGCCCGGTCGGCCGCCTTCCATGCGCGCAGCCAGCCCGTCTCCCCCGCCGGGATGAGCTCGCGTGCGAGCCCCTCACACAGCGCCGCTGGCTCCGCCTGGAGGCGGTGCGTGACGCGGTGCGCGGGGTCATACCGCTCCGGGTCGGGCCGCACGACGACGTAGACCTCCGGTCGCGCCGCCTCGATAGCCTGGAGGAGCCGCTTGCTCGTCACGCGCCCGCCCACGTGGAGCACGGCCTCCAGCCGGTTTCCTTCCGCGAAGCTCGGGCTGCCAAGGGCGAGGTCGTAGTGCGCGATGGCATTCGAGAGGGCTGGACCAAGCCGGGCCTGCGAGCCCACGTCGGGCAGGAGCGGCCAGCCGAGGGCCTCCGCCAGGCGCGCCGCGGCCGGCCCGACGGCCGGGTCGTCGGTCTTCCCCAGGACGACCAGGCCCTGTTCGACGCCCTCCAGACGCGCCGCGAGCCCTTCGAGCATCGGTTGAGGTCCCTCCGATGGAGCGGGCTCGTAGCGGGTGTACGGCTCGCCCGACGCGATCCACCCGTCGAGAGGAGCCAGCACCCGGGCCGCATTGGTCCCGTCCGGTTCCGGGGCGAGCGGTTCGCGGAACATCGCGTTGACGTGGACCGGCCCGGCCGGGCTGCGCGTGCGGTGGACGGCCTGCGCGGCGGTCGTCAGCACGAAGGCCGGGTCCACATCGGCACTCGGGGCCGGGAGGTCGAAGCTCCACCGGGCGAAGGCGCCGAAAAGACCGGGCTGCGGGATGGTCTGGTTCGCGCCGGTGTCGCGCAGCTCAGGGGGACGGTCGGCGGTGAGGAGGAGGAGCGGGACCCCGTCGGCCGAGGCCTCGACGGCGGCGGGCAGCCCGTTCGCGACGGCGGTCCCGCTCGTCGTGATCCAGCAGGCGGGCTGTCCGGTCGCCCGCGCGAAGCCGAGCGCAGCAAAGGCGGCTCCCCGCTCGTCGAAGTGGACGAGGGCCCGGGCCCGGGGGTTCGTGACCACCGCCCACGCCAGCGGCGCCGAGCGCGAGCCCGGCGCGAGGCAGAACAGCCCCACTCCCTGACGCACGAGCTCTTCGACGAGCAGTCCGGCCCAGAGGGCGTTGCGGTTCGGCGCCGCGAGGAGGTGCGCTCCGTGGCTCGCTGCCCGCGCGCTCATCGGGGGGCCTCCAGCCCGAGCACACGGGCGAAGTCCCCGATCTTGTGCTCGACCTCGCCCCACTCCTGTCCAGCGTCGGATCCGTCGACGATCCCCGCCCCGGCGTAGAGGGCGAGCGTACGGCCCCGCACGAGGCCGGACCGGATCCCGACGGCGAACTCGGCGGCGTCGCCGCTGATCCAGCCTACGGGCCCTGCGTACAGCCCCCGGTCGAAGGGCTCCAGCCGCGCGATGGTGCCGAGGGCTGCGTCGCGGGGGGTCCCCCCCACCGCGGGCGTGGGGTGAAGCAGTCGTAGGAGATCGAGCGCGGAAATGCCTTCGGCGAGCGTCCCGCGCAATCCGGCGTAGAGATGCTGCCCGCGGGAGAGCATGAGGGTCGAAGGGGCGCGGTCGGCGTCGAGCCGCGTCGTGAGCGGGGCGAGCCGAGCGACGAGGTCGTCGCGGACGAAGGCGTGCTCGCGGCGGTCTTTGTCGCTGCGGAGGAGGGCGTCCGGCACGACGTCCTCCCCGTCGGGGTATGGCTGCGTGCCCGCCACAGCCTCCGTCTCGACTTCCTGCCCGCGTACCCGAAAGAGCCGCTCGGGTGTGGCTGCCATGAAGGCCGCTGCTTCCTCGCCATGCCCTGCCGTGAGGAGGACGTGGAAGCAGCCGGGCGTGAGGGCGCGCACCGCGCGCAGGAGCGCGAAGGGATCGAGTGGAGCATCGAAGGAGAGCACGGTGCGGCGCGCGAGGACGACCTTCTGGAGGTGTCCCTCGCGGATCGCGTGGAGGGCATCGCGGAGCGCCGCGTGCCAGCCTTCCTGGCCCGGGGCATCTTCCCGCGCAATGGACCGAGGCAGGGGTACCGACTGATCCCCCGCTGGCATCGGCATCGAGGCCGCCGCCGCCGGGATCGCCTCGGCCGAAGCGCGGTCCCGAGGGAGCACAAGGTGGGCGGAGAGCGAAGCCCCCGTCTCGTCCGCCTCGACGGCGAAGCGCGGGAGGGCGAACCGCCCCTGCCTGAACGCGGCCCACTCCGCTGCAGGAGGACGGCCCGGCGCGAACCGGACGGCGCCGACATAGCGTGCCCCAGGCGGCGCCCCCGCGAGCCGAGGCCCGAGCGCGCTTTCGAGCGCATCGGTCGCTTCGACCTCCACGTCGTCTGCGACGCCCGCGCCCGCGAATGCGAACGCCTCGCCCCGACCGTGCCAGAAGAACCGCTCGGCGTCGGGCTGCGCAGCGCCCCAGGCGAGCGGGTCGAGCGGTGCCACGGGGATCGTCACACGGAGGACCCCCTCGCGGTTCGAGGCCAGGGCCCGCCGGACCGCGCGGGCAAGCGCGGCCGGCGCCTCAGCGAGGGCGACGGGCGCGGCAGACTCGGGGATGAGGTCGGTGGCGAGCAACGGGCTAAAGACGGCACCCTGTCCATTCTCAGGGAGCAGGCGGGGGAGTTTATCAATCGACGGGCAGCGGACGCCTTCGTGAAAGTTCGGCCGGCCCTCCTCGCTCCGGCACCCAGCCTGTCCGCTCGCGTCCAACGCCCTCCCTCCCGCTCCCCGCGATGACGAAGCCCCCCATCGGACAGGGCGAAGGCAAGGCTGCCCAGGTCGAGGCGATGTTCGACGCGATCGCGCCCCGCTACGACCTCCTCAACCGGGTGCTCTCGTTCGGGACCGACGTGTGGTGGCGCCGCCGCGCCGTCGCCTTCCTCAAGGCGGCCCTGCCCGGGCAGCCGGCCGCTCTCCTCGACGTTGCCACGGGCACGGCCGACCTCGCCCTCGCCCTCCTCCGCCTGGGACCCGAGCGCGTCGTGGGGGTGGATCTCTCCGAAGGCATGCTCGCCCTCGGCCGTGCGAAGGTCGCGCGGCGCGGTCAGGAAGCGCGCGTCTCGCTCGTCCAGGGCGACGCCGCGGCGCTCCCCTTCGCCGACGACACCTTCGACGGGGCCACCGCCGGGTTTGGCGTTCGCAACTTCGAGGACCTGCGTGCCGGGCTGGCCGAGATCCGGCGCGTGCTGAGGCCGGGCGCGCCGCTGGTGGTGCTGGAGTTCAGCCACCCCCGGGCGTTCCCCGTCAAGCAGCTCTACAGGGCGTACTCGCGGCACGTGCTGCCGCGCGTAGGGCGGGCTGTTTCGAAGAACCCGGAGGCGTACGAGTACCTCCCGGAGTCCGTCGCCGCCTTCCCCGACGGGGAGGCGTTCCTGAGCGAGCTCCGCGGGGCGGGCTTCCGGGAGCCCACCGCGCGGCCACTCACGTTCGGGATCGCGTCGCTCTACCGGGGGCGGGCGTAGGACGCCGCGTCAGTCGTCGCGCGTGGCGGTGAAGGTGCCGCCCCCCGTGCACCCGGCGATGGTCTCCCGACACCACGTGCCGCTGAAGCTGTCCTCGTCGTAGTCGGCGGTGAGCTGGATGCCGTCGTCGGCCGATCCGGGTTCGAGGAGGCGGATCTGGACGGTGGTGCCGTCGTAGGTCCCTTCGAGTTCGCCTTCGGTCACCGTCAGCGGCTCGACGGGGCCGGGCGTCGGCACCTCATCGAGGTCGAACTCGCCGGAGATCGCCTCGTCTTCGCGGGGCGCGGCATCGAAGGTGATGTGGCCCCGGGCAATCTCCTGGGATGATTCGTCGAGGCTGATGGCGTAGCGGAGCGACCCGCTGAGGCCGTCATCGCCGGTATCGCACGCGGCGAGGAACAGGAGAGCAAGGAGCAGAGAGAGGAATCGCATGGGAGGGGAAGTCGGAGAATGGCAGGGGTCTAACTCCTAGCGCCGCGCCAGGTGTTCCGAAGGTCACGCTAGGCCCTCTTCCGGGGCTTTTCTCCTACTCGGGTGGCACGACCCGCCCTCCGGGCAACCCCAAGGCGGGAACTACTCCCTCTGTTGCGCGGGTCGGGCCGTAGCCTTTTCTTCTTCTCAGCACGTGACGGCGCGCTCCCCATGCACCGCTTCCTCCCGCTGACGGCCCTCGCGCTCGTTTCCGCCGCCGCGCGGGCGCAGCCCGACGCGGCCGCCTACCGGGTCTACCCGTTGCCGGTCGAGAGCCCCATCCACACCACGCCCCCGCCGCCGGCGGACGCCCGCGTGCTCGTCGTCGGCCCGGCCCGCGCGCCGGCCTCCCCCTTCGGCTGGCACGACACCGACGGAACCCCCGGGCCGGAGTTCACCACGACGCAGGGCAACAACGCCCTCGCCTACCTCGACCGCACCGCCGACAACACCCCCCACCCCGGCGACTTCCCCGACGGCGGCCCCAGCCTCCTCTTCGACTTCCCGCTAGACCTCACCCAGCCGCCCACCGCCTACGGCAACGCCGTCGTGGCGGACCTCTTCTTTTGGACGAACGTCGTCCATGACGTGCTCTATGGCTACGGGTTCGACGAGGCGGCGGGCAACTTCCAGGAGAACACCTACGGCCGGGGCGGCCTCGGCGGCGACCCCGTGCGCGCCGAGGCGCAGGACGGCTCCGGCACCAACGGCGGCAACTTCTTCACGCCCCCCGACGGCGCGCGTCCTCGGATGCAGATGTTCGTCTGGACGCTCGCCTCGCCCCCGCGCGACGGTGCGCTCGACCACGGCATCGTCGTCCATGAACTGACCCACGGCCTCTCGCAGCGCCTCACGGGAGGCCCCGGCACCACCTCCTGCCTCAACAACGCGGAGCAGCCGGGCGAGGGCTGGAGCGACTGGTACGCCCTCATGCTCACGATGGAGCCGGGCGACATCGGCCCGGACCCGCGCGGCATCGCCACCTACGTGCTCGGCCAGCCGCCCGACGGCCCGGGCCTCCGGCCCGTGCCCTACACCACCGACTTCTTGGTCAACGACTACACCTACGGCGATACCCGCACGCTGCCCGTGCCGCACGGCACCGGCTTCGTCTGGGGGACGATCCTCTGGGAAGTAGCGTGGGACCTCATCGCCACCCACGGTTTCGACCCCGACCTCTACGACGCCGACGGCGGCGCGGGCAACCAGCTCATCCTGAACCTCGTGACGGAGGGGATGAAGCTCCAGCCCTGCTCGCCCGGGTTCGTCGACGCCCGCGACGCCATCCTCGCTGCCGACCAAGCCCTCTACGGCGGCGCCCACACGACGTTGTTGTGGACCGCCTTCGCGCGGCGCGGGCTGGGGTTCTCGGCCAGCCAGGGCTCTCCCAACACCAACGCCGACAACCAGGAGGCCTTCGACGTTCCGACGACGACGGCCGCGGAACCGGCCGTGCCCGATGCACCGCTCGTCCTCGACCCGGTCGCGCCGAATCCGGTGCGCGGCACCGCGCGCCTCACGTTCGTGCTCTCCGCACCGGGCCCCGTCCGCCTCGCCCTCTATGACGTGCGGGGACGCGAGGTGGCCGTGCTCATGGAACCCCCACGACCGGCTGGCCGGCATACCGCCCGCCTCGACGTGCGCGGGTTGGCGGCGGGGGTCTACGTGCTCCGGCTGGAGGCGAACGGCGCCGTGCGGACGCAGCGCCTCGTCGTCGCGCGCTGAGCCCTCAGTTCGCCGCCGCGATGGGCTGCCCGGCCCCGCCGTCGCCGCTCGTCGGCGCCGCCTTCGGGGCCTCGGCGGGGTCGTTCCCGCGTGGGGTGAACGCCTGGATGCCGGTGATCTCGCGGCCGAGGATGAGCCCGTGGATGTCGTACGTCCCCTCGTAGGTGTTCACGCTCTCCAGGTTCACCATGTGGTGGATCACCCGGTACTCGCCGGTGATGCCGTTCCCGCCCATCATGTCGCGCGCCGTGCGGGCGATCTCGAGCGCCTTCCCGACGTTGTTCCGCTTGGCGAGCGAGACCATCGCGGGGTGGCCCTGGCGCTGGTCGCGAAGCTGGCCGAGCCGCCACGCGAGGAGCTGCATCTGCGTGATGTCGGTGAGCATGTTGGCGAGCTTCGTCTGGATGAGCTGCATCGCGGCCAGCGGGTACCCGAACTGCTTCCGCTCGCCCACGTACTGCCGCGCCCGGTGGTAGCAGTCCTCGGCGGCACCGACGGCGCCCCAGGCGATCCCATAGCGCGCGTTGTTGAGGCACGAGAACGGCCCCTTGAGCCCCTTCACCTCGGGGAACACGTTCGCCTCCGGCACGAAGCACTCGTCGAGCACGATCTCACCCGTGATGGAGGCGCGGAGGCTCATCTTGTTGTGGGTCTTCGGCGCGGAGTAGCCCTCCATCCCCTTCTCGACGAGGAAGCCGCGGATGACGCCCTCGTCGGAGCGCTTCTCCTTCGCCTTCGCCCACACGACGGCCACGTCGGCGATGGGCGAGGAGGTGATCCACATCTTGGCGCCGCTGAGGACCCACCCCCCGTCTGCTTTCAGGGCGATGGTCTCCATCGAGCCGGGGTCGGAGCCGTGGTTGGGCTCGGTAAGCCCGAAGCACCCGATGAGCTCGCCCGTCGCCAGCTTCGGGAGGAAGCGCCGCCGCTGCTCCTCCGTGCCGAAGTCGTAGATGGGGTACATCACGAGCGACGACTGGACGGAGGCGAACGAGCGGTAGGCCGAGTCCACCCGCTCCAGCTCGCGCGCCACGAGGCCGTAGGCGGTGTAGCTGGCGCCGAGACCGCCGTACTCCTCCGGGATCGTCACGCCGAGGAGCCCCATCTCCCCCATCTCGCGGGGGATCTCAGGATGAAAAACCTCGTCTTGGTTGCCTTCGAGCGCGCGGGGCTCCAGCTTCGACTGGGCGTAGTC
>DASPKS010000061.1:0-5961 GCA_035628035.1 Rubricoccaceae bacterium | reverse complement strand
CGTCCTCCAGCCGGGGTACTTCTCGATGCAGACGCAGAGCTACTGCCTCAAGGCTGGCACGCACGGCCCCGGCGGCGGCGACGGCTACCTCTACGCCCCCCCGGTGGGCCCGGCCGAGGACGCCGTGACGACCATCGTCCGCAACTCGGTGAACCACCCTGAGATCGCGCAACACCAGATCCAGACGCTCCTCTGGGCCATCATCGCGCGGGCGAAGTTCGAGGACCTCTCGACCGAGCATAAAGCCACGGCCTCGCGGCTGCTCACGCCGCGCCAGCTCGCCTCGCTCAACCGGAGCGCGCTCGACCTCCTCCCTGGCCCCGGGCTCGACGCCGCCGTGGACCGGATGCCGCCGCTGGTCCAGCAGGCCTTCCGCGCCGAGGCCGAGCTCCGCCAGATGCTCACGAGCCCCGGCGCGAGCTTCGCCGAAATGGAGCGCGTGGCCGTGCTCTCCGGCGCCGTCGGCATGGGCCCGGGGAGCCGTGCGGTCCCCTCGGGCCGGTGGAGCCTCCACCCGGACGGCTACTACGTCCGCTACCTCCCCTCGGGGTACAGCAGCACGCGCGTCGAGATCTGGGTGCCGCAGGGCAGCCCCGCCGTGGGCCGCGAGTACGACCCCGCCACCCACATCGCCGTGCCGGGCAACACGGCGCGGCAGCGGCTGATCCAGTCCGGCCGCGCGCAGAGCGCGCAGTAACCCACCCGACCCAAGCGGCCCCGCCCGGTTCGCGCCGGGCGGGGCCTGCTTTTGGCCCGAGGGGCTTCTTCCCCTGTGTGCTGTATTTTTAGCATCCTTGATCCTCTCCGTCTCTCCTTCCCCATGCGAACCCTGACTCCCCTTGCCCTGCTCGCCGTGCTGGTGGCCGTGCCCGTCGTGACAGCCCAGCCCCTCGGGCTCGGCATCGACACGACGGCGTTCGACCGCTCGGTCCGCCCGCAGGACGACTTCTTCCGCTTCGTCAACGGCGGGTGGCTCGCCCGCACCGAGATCCCCGCCGACCGCTCGCGCTACGGCGCCTTCGACATGCTCGCCGAGCAGTCGCAGATGAACGTGCGCGCGATCCTCGAGGAGGCCGCCCGCGGCGGCTTCGCCGACGACCCCGACGGCGCGCGGATCGGCGCGTACTTCACGGCCTACATCGACAGCGCCCGGGCCGACGCGCTCGGCGCGCGGCCCATCGCCGAGGACCTCGCACGGGTCGAGCAGATCCGCTCGCACGACGACCTCCCGGCGTACTTCGCCCACGTCCACCGCGCGTTCGGGACCTCTCCCTTCAACGCGTCCGTCGGGCAGGACGCCAGGAACGCCACGCAGTACGCGCTCTACGCGAGCCAGGGCGGCCTTGGCCTCCCCGACCGGAGCTACTACCTCGAAGAGGGCTTCGCCACGCAGCGCGCCGCGTACCAGGCGTACATCACGCAGCTCCACGACCTCGCCGGCCTCCCCTCGGCGGGCGTAGCCGACGCCGTGCTCGCCTTCGAGACGGCCCTCGCGCAGGTCCAGTGGACGCGCGTCCAGAACCGCGACCGTGAGGCCACCTACAACAAGGTGGCCGTGGCCGACTTCGCCGCGCAGCACCCCCACCTCGGCTTTGGCCCCTTCCTCGCCGCCCTCGGCGCCGACGTCGACTCCGTGATCGTCCGCCAGCCGAGCTACTTCCGCGCGCTCGACAGCCTCGTGGCCGCCACGCCCATCGACACGTGGAAGCAGTACTTCCGCACGCGCGTGCTCGACAGCGCGGCGACGTTCCTCTCGAACGACTTCGTGCAGGCGCACTTCCAGTTCCGCGGGCGGACCCTCTCCGGGCAGCAGGCCCTTTCGCCCCGCTGGAAGCGCGCCGTGAACTCCACCAACGGCGCGCTCGGTGAGGCCGTCGGGCGGCTCTACGTCGGCCGCCACTTCCGCCCCGAGGCGAAGGCCCGCATGGACGAGCTCATCGCGAACCTCCGCGAGGCCTTCCGCCGGTCCATCGAAGAGCTCGACTGGATGAGCGAGGAGACGAAGGCGCAGGCCCTCCTCAAGCTCGAGAAGTTCACCCCGAAGGTGGGCTACCCCGAGCGCTGGCGCGACTACTCCGCGCTGGCGGCCCGCCCCGACGACCTCGTCGGCAACGTCCGCCGCGCGATGGCCTTCGGGTTCAACTACAACCTGAACAAGCTCGGCCGCCCGGTGGACCGCCTCGAGTGGGGGATGACGCCGCAGACCGTGAACGCGTACTACTCCTCCACGATGAACGAGATCGTCTTCCCCGCGGCGATCCTCCAGCCCCCCTTCTTCAACGTGGCGGCCGACGACGCCACGAACTATGGCGCCATCGGGGCCGTGATCGGGCACGAGTTCTCGCATGGGTTCGACGACCAGGGCCGGAAGTCCGACGGCGACGGCAACATGCGCGACTGGTGGACCGAGGCCGACGCCGCCGAGTACACCCGCCGCGCCAGCGCCATCGTCGAGCAGTACGGCGGCTACCAGCCGCTCCCCGACACGCCGATCAACGGCGAGCTCACGCTCGGCGAGAACATCGGCGACCTCGCCGGGCTCGCCATGGCGTACCGCGCCTACCGCCTCTCGCTCAACGGGCAGGAGCCGCCCGTGATCAACGGGTTCACCGGCGACCAGCGGTTCTTCATGGGGTGGGCCCAGGTGTGGCGGACGAAGCACCGCGAGGAGTTCCTCCGCCAGCTCCTCCGCACCGACACCCACAGCCCGGGCGAGTACCGCACGAACGGGATCGTGCAGCACCTCGACGCCTTCCACGCCGCCTTCGGCACGCAGGAGGGCGATGGGATGTGGCGCGCGCCCGAAGAGCGCATCCGCATCTGGTAAGGCACGCGTAAAGCCTCCCGGCTGAACACTCGCGGGGCGCTCCGGTACAGCCGGGGCGCCCGCTTTTTTTGCTCATCCCCTTCCTGCCTGTCCTCCCGGGCAGGGAGACCCGCTACCGTCCCGTCGAGACGCGGGACTAGGCAGCAGCGGCTTCGCGGATGGGTGCGCTCGTCACGCGGAGCACACACGTCCCATCGGTCCGCCACACCATCGGGGCGCCGCCGAGGAGGAGGGGCTCGTCGCGGAGGCTCACCGTCACCTGCACGTCCACGCACCGCCCTTTCTCGGCGATCTCCTCAAACGTGCCGCAGAGGGCCTCGTCGTGGAGGATGAGCACGGCCGTGCAGTAGCCGTCCGCCAGGCGGAGGGTGCCGTGCGCGAGCGGCAGCGGCGCGAACGCCCCGGCGGCTGCCCCGGGCTGGCGCCACGCGGCCGAACGGACGATGTAGGTGCCCTCTCTCATGATCCCCGGGGGGTGGAGAAGCGGCCCCAGTAGCCCCCCGGGGCCGCCCCTTCCCGACGATACGCCGCCCGCTCCGGCGCCGCAAGGAACGGCGGGGCCGGCTCCAGAAATCAGCAATACGCTGAGGCCCGCTCGCGCGAGGGGCCGGCCGCGCGAAACGGCGGGCGCGGCCCTTGACAGGGTCCTTATTTCGCGTTAACGTGGGTAACATGAAATCGACCCCCTCGCCTCGCGCCTACCAGATGCGGGCCCGCGCCGACGCCGCGGAGCGGACCGCCCGCGCGATCCTTGAAGCGGCCGTCGCGCTCTGGCGCGAGCGCCCCCTCGACGAGGTCACCCTGCGCGCCATCGCCGACCGCGCCGGCGTCACGGTGCAGACGGTCCTCCGCCGGTTCGGCTCGAAGGAGGGCGTCATCGCCGCGTGCATCGAGGGAGACGTGGCGGGCATCGGCGCCGAGCGGGACCAGGCGCCCGTCGGCGACGTGGAGGGCGCGCTCGCCGTCCTCCTCCGCCACTACGAGCGCGACGGCGACGCCGTGCTCCGCGCGCTCGCCCTCGAAGGCAAGGTGGAGGCGGCGGCCGCGGTGGCCGAGGCCGGCCGCGCCGCCCACCGCGCGTGGTGCGCCCGCGTGTTCGCCCCGTACCTCCCCCCGCCCGACGCCGCCGCGTACCCGGCCCGGCTCGACGCCTTCGTCGCCGCGACGGACCTCTATCTCTGGAAGCTCCTCCGCCGCGACCTCGGCCGCTCCCGCGCGAAGACCGAGCAGGCGCTCCTCGTTGTCCTCCGCGCGCTCGCCGCCCTCCCCCTCTCGCCCTGACTGCCCATGGAAGCCCCCCGCTCGTACCTGTTCGTGACCTGGGAAGGAGGCGGGAACGTCCCGCCCGTGCTCGGGCTCGCGCGGCGCCTCGCCGCCCGCGGCCACACCGTCCGCGTGCTCGCCGAGCCGTGTCTCCGCGAGGCCGTCGCGCGGGCCGGCGCGCGGTTCGTCCCCTTCACCCGGCACTTCACGCGGGAAGACCGCACGGAGGACCTCCTGACGGACTCGGCGGCGCGCACCCCCATCGGCGGGCTGAAGCGGACGTTCGCCCGCGTGGTGTTCGGCCCGGCACGGATCGTGGCCGAGGAGACGCGCCGCGCGATGGGCGCGGAGCGGCCCGACGTGGTCGTGGCCGACGCCCTCCTCCCGGGCGCGCTCGTCGCCGCCGAGGCGGCGGGCGTGCCCCGCGTCGTCCTCTTCCACATGCCCGAGTACCTCCCCGGGCCGGGGCGGCCCGCCGCCGGGCCCGGCTTCCTCCCGCGCCCCGGCGCGCTCGGCCGCCTCCGCGACGGCCTCTTCGTGCGCGCGTTCTACATGGCGCTCAAGGGATCCCTCCCCGCCTACAACGACGCCCGCCGCGCCTTCGGCCTCCCTCCGCTCGCCACCGTGGAGGACCTCGTCGCGGAGTACCACCGCGCCGACCGCCGCCTCATCCAGACGAGCAGGGCGTTCGACTTCCCCATCACGCCCGCTCCGCCGAACGTCCGCTACGTCGGGCCCGTCCTCGACGACCCGGAGTGGACCGGCGCGTGGGAGGACCCGTGGGCGGCCGACGACCCCCGCCCGCTCGTCGTCGTCAGCCTCTCCTCGACGTTCCAGAACCAGCGCGACGCGCTCCAGCGCATCGTCGGCGCCCTCGGTACGCTCGACGTACGCGGGCTCGTCACGCGCGGGCCGGCGATGGCGGGCGCGGCCCTCGACCTTCCCGCGAACGTCGTCGCGGTGGCGGCGGCGCCGCACGGGGCGGTGTTCCCCCGCGCGAGCGCCGTCGTCACGCACGCCGGGCACGGCACGGTGATGCGCGCGCTCGCCCACGGGCTCCCGCTGCTGTGCCTCCCCATGGGGCGCGACCAGGACGACAACGCGGCCCGCGTCGTCGCGCGCGGGGTGGGGCGCCGCCTGCGGCCGTCGGCCTCGCCCGCGAAGATCGCCGCCGCCCTCCGGCGGCTCCTCGACGACCCCGGCTACCGGACGAACGCCGAGCGGCTGGGGGCCATCATCACGGCCGATGCGGAAGCCGACCGGGCCGTGCAGGAGCTGGAGGCCCTCGGCGTCGAGCCCGCTCCCGCCCTCCTCTCCCTGTCATCCTGAGCGCAGCGAAGAAAGCGAAGCTTCCCGAAGGTCATCTACCTGGTCCGAGCAATACACCGCGAAGGGAGCGAAGCGCCACAGCCGAGCTAGATCCTCCGCTGCGGGCTGCGCCCTCCGCTCGGGATGACAGAAGAAGGGAGCCGGAGGGAGGGCCCTAGTCGGGCGGCACCGGATCATAAACCGCCCCCTCCCCCCGGCCCCTTGCCCCCTGGTCAGCGGGCGATGAGCCCGAGCTTTTCGAGGAGCTGCGGGCGGTCCTTGAGGGCCAGCCGCGCGATCCCGTGCATGCGGCCCATCCAGTCGTCCATCCCGTCCACGCTCGCGTCGCGCGTGGTGGTGCGGTCCTGCGAGGCGGCGCGGGCGCCGTCAGCGGCGTGGAGCGCGTCGTCGAAGGCGTCCACGAGCGCGTCGAACGCCGTGAAGTCAGCGGCGTCCACGCTGTAGTCGGCGAAGGCCGGGAGGTGCTCGGCCTCGACGGCCGTCGTCGAGAACTGGCGGAAGCGCGCGAGGCGCTCGGCGTAGCGGTCGGGGAGATTCACGAT
>DASPKS010000060.1:0-19764 GCA_035628035.1 Rubricoccaceae bacterium | reverse complement strand
CGCTCGGTCAAGGACGAGCTCCGCGCCAACCTCATCAGGAAGCTGAAGGCGGGCCAGGACGTCTTCCCCGGCGTCCTCGGCTACGAGCAGACGGTCGTCCCGCAGCTCCAGCACGCCCTCCTCGCCCGGCACGACTTCATCCTCCTCGGCCTCCGAGGCCAGGCCAAGAGCCGGATCCTCCGCCTCCTCCCGAGCCTCCTCGACGAGTGGATCCCCGTCGTCGCCGGCAGCGAGATCCACGACGACCCGTTCCACCCCGTCTCGAAGTACGCGCGCGACCTCGTGGCGCAGTGCGGCGACGCCACGCCCGTCGCCTGGCTCCACCGCGCTGAGCGCTACGGCGAGAAGCTCGCCACCCCCGACACCTCCATCGCCGACCTCATCGGGGACATCGACCCCATCAAGGCGGCCACGCGGAAGCTGACCTACGCCGACGAGGAGGTCATCCACTTCGGGATCATCCCCCGCACCAACCGCGGCATCTTCGCCATCAACGAGCTGCCGGACCTCCAGCCCCGCATCCAGGTCGGCCTCCTCAACATCATGGAGGAGCAGGACGTCCAGATCCGCGGGTTCAACGTCCGCCTCCCCCTCGACGTGCTGATGGTGTTCACGGCGAACCCGGAGGACTACACCAACCGCGGCACCATCATCACCCCGCTCAAGGACCGCATCGACAGCCAGGTCCTCACGCACTACCCGAAGACGCTCGACGTGGCCGTCGCCATCACGCAGCAGGAGGCGTGGCAGGACCGGGAGGGGGTAGGGGAGGCCGTCCCGCGGGTGCACCTCCCGCACTTCTTCCGCGAGGTCGTCGAGCAGATCGCGTTCGAGGCGCGGGCGAGCGAGTTCGTCGACCAGCGGAGCGGCGTCTCGGCGCGGCTCACGCGGTCGGCCCTCGAAGCGCTCCTCTCGGCGGCCGAGCGGAGGGCCCTCTTGAACGGCGAGCGCGAGACGACCGTGCGCGTGTCCGACCTCGCGGCGGTGGAGCCGGCCATCACCGGGAAGGTCGAGCTGGTGTATGAGGGGGAGCAGGAGGGGGCCTCCGGCGTGGCACGCGTCCTCATCGGGAAGGCCGTCGCTACCGTGCTCAAGGCGTACTTCCCCGATCCGACGGCGAAAGGGGAGAAGAGCGGACGCGCGGCCTATGCCGGAGTGCTCGGCTGGTTCGCTCAGGGCCACACCCTCGACCTCGACGCCGCCCTCCCGTTCGAGGCCTACGCGTCGGCCCTCGACTGCGTGGACGGGCTGCGCGAGCTCGTGGCCACGCACACCCGCCCGGTGACGCCGGCGGAGACCGCCACGATGATGGAGTTCGTCCTCGAAGGGCTCCACCAGCACTCCCTCCTCGGCAAAGACCTCCTCGAAGAGGGCGCGGCCTACACCGACCTCATGGGCGCCGTCCTCGGCCGCATCACCCCGCCGGACGACGACGAGGACGACGACCTGGAGGACTACCGCCGGCGGTACGGCTAAGCCCTAGGGGTCAGGGAAGCGCGTTTTCGTCCACACCGTGGAAAGGCGTGTGGACAGGCAGGGGCCGAGGGTGGGCGCGGTGGGGACAGCGCCGTGGGCTCCTCACCCTGTCACCGCTGGGACAAAGTCAACCCCCTTCTTCGCACGCGATGTCCGACCGTCGTCCACGGTGGGGCACCTGTGGACGGGAGCGCGGGCCCTTCGGCCGGTCCGCTGTGGAGAACCGTGGATTCGTGGACAGCGCCGCCGGATTAGCGCTGGGTAGAGGCTCTCGTCATCTATGGGAGGGCGCGCCCTGTGGACGGGGTCGGGGAAAGCGGGGCCCGTTGTGCACCGTCGTCCACGCCAGGGCCACGGGGGCCCCTCGGTCCACATCTCCACAGGGCCAACTACAACTCCTACCTCTTTCTTTCTTTTATATGAATGAGTAGGAAAGGGGGAAGGGAGGCCCTTTCGGAGGATTCCCCGATTGGTATGTGGGTGTGTACCGCAGATTGATATGCAGCCGTGTAGCACCCCCCCAAACGAGCCGTTTGGGCCAGAATCGTCGGTGCTAGCTTGCGTTCCCTTCGCCGATCCCCCCTTGGGTCTTCCCCAGCACAGCAACCGCCAGGTCCGGTTCGCCCAGCAGGTCGCGAACGCCCGCGACCACGTGATCCCGTTCGTCGAGGCCGTGGTGCCGGTGGAGGGGAAGCGGGTGCTGGAGGTCGGGTGCGGTGAGGGCGGCGTGCTCAAGGCCTTCGCCGACGAGCGGGGGTGCGAAGCGGTGGGGGTGGACCTCAGCCCCGCGCGTATCGCCTGGGCCGAGGAGCACCTCGCGGCCGACGTCGCGGCCGGCCGCCTCCGCTTCGTCGCGCAGGACGTCTACGCCCCTGACGTGGAGGCGAAGCTCGGCGGCACGTTTGACCTCATCCTGCTCAAGGACGCCATCGAGCACATCCCCGACCAGGGGCGGCTGCTCCGGCGGATCGCCACGCTCCTCCGGCCGGGCGGCGTGGTGTTCATCGGCTTCCCGCCGTGGCGGATGCCGTACGGGGGCCACCAGCAGATCACGGCGGCGAAGCTGGGGAAGCTCCCGTGGCTTCACCTCCTCCCGCGCGGGCTCTACGCCGGCGTGCTGCGGCGGCTCGGGGAGCCCGAGCACCGCGTACAGGAGCTGCTGGAGCTCCGCGACACCCGGCTCTCGATCCACCGCTTCGAGCGGCTGCTCCGCGAGGCGGGCTACGAGACGCGCCGGCGCCGGCTCTTTTTACTGAATCCCATCTACGCTTACAAGTTCGGCTGGCCGCCGGTGCCCCAGCTCCCCGTGGTGCGGAGCCTCCCCTTCGTACGCGACTTCGTGACGACGTGCTGCTACTACGTCGTCGCTCCCCGGGAGACGTCGGTGGCCACCCCTTAGCGTCCTACCTTGGGAGCTCACCCACGTGTCCGCTCCCATGCGCCTTCGGTACGGCCTCGCGCTCTCGATCCTCGTAATCCCGACCTCCACGCTTCTCGCGCAGGCGGACGTTTACCCCATCAGCCCCCGCGTCGGCGCCGAGATCAGCGCGGAGGAGCGGGCTTACTTCGGGCTCTTCCCGAACGTGGACGGGTTCGAGGAAGCCCGGTTCACCGAAGCGGGAGACAGCGTCCGCATGGTGATCCGGTTCGACCCCTCGAACCGGCCGGTGCAGGAGGTGGCGTGGACGACGAGCCGAGCCCAGGCCGCTGCGCTGGGCGCGTACGTCGAGGCGTTCGAGGGGCTGTCTTCCCCGCTTCGCTTCCCGCAATGGCAGACGTTGCGAGGTGCAGGCCCCATCGTGCTGGCCGGGGCGGACGTCCCAACGCCTGCCATCGCCGGAGACCGGCCCGATGTGCGCGTGCTCGTGGGCTCGGCGCGGTACGAGGGACTCGTGCTGGCCGCGAGCGACACGCTCCTTCTCCTCCACCCGGCCGGGCGCCCATACGACTGGCGGGCGCCCACCCTGTTCGCGCTCGACCCCCGCTCCGTCGACTGGGTCACGGTGGTGCCCGCACGGAATCGAGCGAACCGGCGGCTCTTCCGTGTAGGCGCGGCCCTCGCCGGGGTGGGCCTCGCGTTGCCCTTCGTGGTTGGAGGGGACGACGAGGGGTTCTTCAAGCCGGGCGGGGAGGCCGCCGTTGCCGGTGCGCTTGCGGGTGGGGTAGCCGTGGGCGCCCTCGTCGGGGACTACTTCATTCCGCCGGGCCCCCAAGGAACGGGGACCTACGCCGACCGGCTCCCCAACCTCCAGGCACGCGCGCGTTTCGGGTACCGGTTCCCGTTCGACCTTCCGCCCGGCGAGGCCGCCGCGCGCGCCCGAGCGGCGGCACCCCCCGAACCGGAGCCGGCCGCGCCACGGGGATCGCTGCGGTGGAGGCTGGCGGAGTGGCGGAGGGCCTATGGGGTGTTCAACGTCGCCGTGCTCGGTCCAGGAGGCGCGGGGGGCCAGCCGGGGTCGCCGACCTTCGAGGAGCGCCTGAGCGGCCGCCCGGAGCCGTTCGTCTCCACGACCCTGCGCGAGGGCATGGTCCCCTCCGTGGGGCTCGACGTCGCCCTCCGCCCGCTCCCATGGGTCCGCCT
The DNA here is from genome assembly GCA_035628035.1 of Rubricoccaceae bacterium. Lineage (GTDB taxonomy): Bacteria > Bacteroidota > Rhodothermia > Rhodothermales > Rubricoccaceae > DASPKS01. The sequence continues at coordinate 15,707 of DASPKS010000060.1, read as the reverse complement.
GGGGGCGACGTGGCAGAGCCACGACTACGAGGAGCCCGCCCAGCAGGAGAACTTCTCCATCCAGGAAGAGGTGGCGCGGACGGACCCCGGCCCTGTGCGGGCTTACGCCGAAGCCGTCCTCCCGACGCCTCGTGCGGGCGGGTACGGGCTCGAACTGGCGGCCGGCGGGGGCATCGAGCAGAACCGGCTGGCCGCTACGCGCGACGGCATGGTGGGCACGAGGCCCTTGGACTACCGCTTCGAAGAGATGTCCACGAACAGCTTCCTCCAGGGGACCGTCGAGCTCGTCACGCCGCGCCGCGCCTCATTCTTCCTCCGGTACACGCGGCGTACGTTGCCGTCGCTCACCGTGGAGGAAGTAGTGTACCCGGGGGTGGCCGGCGGTCCGCCCGCGTACAGGATGGAGGCACACGAGCTCGACTTCGGATACCACGAGCTGATTTGGGGCACCCGCTTCCGGTTCTGATGGCAGCGGGAGGCTCTAAGGGTCTACGGCTTCCTTGCGGGTTCCGCCGCTAGGTCCTACACTGCCTGCGATCCGCGCACCCCTCCCATGCTTTCCTCGCTGCGCTGTCCCACCTGCTCCGCGCCGCTCGATCCGCCCGGACCGCACGCGCGCTCGCTGACGTGCCCCTACTGCGGGGCGAGCGTGCTCCTCACCGGTCCCGCCGGCCAGGCGCGCGACGCCGACGCGCAGCACCAGCAGGTCATCGGGGAGGTGCTGAACCTCCTCCGGAGCGGCAGCACCATCCAGGCGATCAAGGTGTACCGCGGGGGCCTGGGCGGGGGGCTGCGCGAGGCGAAGGAGGCCATCGAGCGGCTGCAGGCGGGCCAGCCGGCCGGCTCGATCCCGGCGTCGTCCACGTCGGCCAGCCCGAGGCCGAGCCTCGCCTTCGCGGCCGTCGCCGTGCTCGCCGTCGTGGGGGGGAGCATCTGGGCGGCCCAGCGCGCCACCGCGCCCGCCCGCGACGCCTCGCAGGAGGCGACGGAGGCCGTCGAGCGCGCGCTCGCGGAGGCGAACCGCGCGCTTGGGGCGATCCCCGGCGCGGAGAACGCGCGGGGGGATGTCTTTGCTGCGGAGGTCCTTCGGTTCGGGAGCGAGGGCACGGGCGCCGGCCGCTTCGAAGACGCGCGGAGCGTGGCCGTCGACGGCGACGGGCGGGTCTACGTGGCCGAGTACAGCGGCGGGCGCGTGCAGGTGTTCGACTCGCTCGGGCGCTTCCAGACCCAGTGGATGGCCGACACGGACATGCCGCTGCGCGACCTCGCGGCCGACCGCAACGGCACCGTCTACGTCGTGCAGCGCGGGCGCATCCGCCGCTACGAGGGCGCCACCGGCCGGCGGCTCGACGACGTCCCGAGCCGCGTCAACCAGTTCGACGCTGTTCGCGTGGCGCTCGACGGGACGCTCTGGGCCACCTCCGGCCGCGCGAACATCGTCCACCTCACGACGGACGGAGAGATCCTCCAGACCATCGACCTCCACGAGGCCGTCGGCGACCGGGCCGACCCCGAGCGCGTGGCCGTCTCCGGCACCGGAGACGTGTACGCCCTCGACAACTGGACGGGCGAGGTCTACCACTTCGACGCGAGCGGGCGGTTCGTGGACCGCTTCGGCGGCGAAGGCGAGGGGGAGGGGAGCATGGACCAGCCCGCCGACCTCGCCATCGACGGGCGCGGGCGCGTGTACGTGAGCGACCTCGGCGAAGGCATCAAGGTGTTCGACGCCTCCGGCCACTACATCGACCGCTTCGGCGGCGGGGTCATCTTCGGGATCGCCCTCACCGACCGCGACGAGCTCTACGCCGCGGCCCGGAACGACCACGCCGTCGTGAAGTACCGGCTCCCGCGCTGAGCCGCCCGGCTACCGCAGCCGGAGGAAGTGGAAGCTGACGACGGGGGTTCCGAAGAACCGCCGCGAGGGGTCTTCGACTTCGGGGTCCTCTTCGAGCAGCTCCACCTCGCGGAAGAAGTACGACCCCGAGAACCCGAAGCGGACGCCCTGCGCGCTCTGGCGTCCGCGCCCGAGCCACGCGCCCACGGCGAGCGTGCCGCCGACGCCCACGCGTCCCTCGCCGTCGCCAAGGCCCGCCCAGGGGTTGAGCCGCTCTTCGCCTTCCTCCCGCGTGCCGCTGCCGTCCTCGTCGCGGAAGTAGGGCCACTGGTACGCGAAGGTGGGGCCGGCCGTAGCCTGCACGTAGGGGCGAAAGTTGTCCTCGATGGCCTCGCGGAACAGCCGCCGCTCCACCCCCACGTGCAGCGGGAGGAGGAGCACGTAGTTCCGCTTGAACGGGACGACGGTCTCGCCGAAGAGGCCGACGAAGAACGCCTGCTCGCGCTCGTCCTTCCCCGCGCCGAGGCGGGCTTCGACGAGGAACGAGTAGTCGGCGCTGAGGCGGGCGCGGTACAGCCCGCCCACGCCGAACCCGTACTCCGTGAGGTGGACGGCGGCAGCGGCCCCGCTCCCATAGCGCGGCGCCGTGGTGTCGGTCAGCACGGGCACCGGCTGCGCGGCAGCGGCGCCAACCGCGAAGAGCAGGAGCAGGGAGAGCCGCATAGGCAGGGGGGCGGCGTGGTAGCTTGGCTCGCCCGTAAGAACGGAAGAAAGGCGCGACCGGGAAATCGAAGATCCTGATCTGACATTCCTTCGGAAAGGAAGAACCGCGCCCCTTGTCCACTGCCTGTCCCCATTGTGGATTACCGGCTGCTCATCGCCCGGCGCTACCTCGCCAGCCGGCGGCGCGTCACGCTGATCTCCATCATCAGCGGGATCTCGGTCGGCGGCGTGGCGCTGGGCGTGGCGGCGCTCGTCGTGGTGCTGTCGGTGATGAACGGGTTCTACGCGGTGGTGCGCGAACTCCTCGTCTCGTACGAGCCGCACGTCCGCATCGAGGCGGCCAGCGCGCGCGGGGTCGAGGACGCCGAGGCCCTCCGCACGCAGGCCCTCCGCCTCGCGCACGTCGTCTCGGCCACGCCCTACGTCGAGGGGAAGGCGCTGCTCACGGCGACGGACGCGCGGGAGCTCCACCAGGTCGTCGTCGTGCGCGGCGTAGACCCGGCGGCCCTCGACAGCGTCGTCGCGCGGGCCGTGACCGGCGGCGCGTTCGACCTCGCGCGGCGCGCGGAAGGGGAGGGGAGCGAGGCCGGGATCGTGATGGGTGCCGGGCTCGCCACGGGGCTCGCGCTCTTCCCCGAGACGGCCGGCAACGAAGGCAGCGAGGTCGCGCTCCTCTCGGCGCCTGCGCTCGAGCAGACCCTGCTCCAGTACCCCTTCGGGCTCCCGCCCCAGCAGGCGTTCACCCTCCGCGGCGTCTACGCCCTCGAGCCGACCTACGACGACGGCCACGTGTTCGTCGCGCTCGACGAGGCGCAGCGGCTGTTCCACCTCCCCGGCCGCGTCTCCGGCGTGGACCTCCGCCTCGACGACCTCGACGCCGCCGCCGACGTGAAAGCCCGCCTCGAGGCATCGCTCGACCCCGCGCGGTTCCGCGTCCGCACGTGGTACGACCTCCAGGCCTCGCTCTACCGCGTGATGCGGCTGGAGAAGTGGGCGGCCAGCGCCATCCTCGTCCTCATCATCGTCGTGGCCGCGTTCAACATCGTCGGCGCGCTGACGATGATCGTGATCGAGAAGCGGCGCGACCTCGGCGCGCTCATGGCGATGGGCGCCGCGCGGCGCGACGTGCGCCGGATCTTCCTGCTGGAAGGGCTCCTCGTCGGCGCGCTCGGCGCAGGGATCGGGCTGGTCCTCGGGCTAGGGCTCGCGCTCCTCCAGCAGAAGACGGGGCTGGTCCCGCTCGCCGAGTCCGACTCGTTCATCATCGCGGCGTACCCCGTCGCCATCCGCCCGCTCGACGTGACGCTCGTGGCGCTGGTGGCGGTGGGGCTGTGCGGGCTCGCCGCGGTCTACCCCGCCGCGCAGGCGGCGGCCGTCGCCCCCGCCGAGGCCGTGCGCGGCGACGAGTGAGGAGGCGAGCCGGCCCGGCCAATGGGGGCGAAGAAAGGAGCGCGGGCGCGACGGATCGCCGCGCGGAAGCGGTTTAGCAGAGGGGTGCACCCGACGATACCCGTGTGCACGAACGCTCTCACGTGGGCGCCGCCGGCCCCTGCTTAACCCCCATGACTTCCCCCCCTCGTCTCCTGCTGGCGGCCCTCGTGGCTGCTCCGCTCGCCCTCCTCTCGGTGCCCGGCTGCGACAACGCCGCGGCCGGCTCCGTCGACGACCTCCTCACCGACGCCCGCATCGCGCGCCAGCAGGGGCGCCATGCCGAGGCCGTCCGCCTCCTCGAGCAGGCCTACGAGGCGGCCCCCGAGAACGCCGCCGTCCGCGCCGAGCTCGGCGTGTCGTACCTCGACCGCGAGGAGATCGGGCTCGCCGAGATCAACCGCCTCGCCCGGTTCCTCACCGACCCGCTCGCCGACGCCGCCCCGTCGCCCAGCCCGACGACCAACCTCGGCGCCACCTGCCCCTACGCCGACGACCCCCACGCGACGCCGTTCGACCCGACCTCGATCGAGGACTACATCGAGCTCGTCGGCCACCGCGACCTCATCGAGCAGGTGCTGGCGATCCTCCACGAGGGGCCCGGCGGCGACGTGCCGCCCGTGATCCCCGAGGCGCTCCGCGCCATAGGCCTGTGCGAGGGGATCGAGGACGGCCAGCTCGTCTACGACCGCGACGGCGCCCTCGCCGAGATGCGCGCGCTCGGGCTGAGCGACGACCAGATCACCGCCGTCCTCGCTGCTAACGCCGTCGCCCGCCTCTACGACGCGTACTTCTTCCTCACCGAGGACGTCCCGCAGCAGACCACGTGGTACCGCGTCGAGAACGGCGAGACCTCCTACATCGGCGTGTGCGCCGACGACGAGGAGGCGCTCCGCGCGCAGGCCGAGGAGGCCATCCGCGACTTCGGCGAGGCGCTCGCCTCGCTCGACCTCCGCGCCCACGTCCTCGGCGGCGACACGCCGTCGGTCGAGCTCGTCCAAGCGGTGATCGAGGCGTACGAGAGCATCCGCGACGACCTCGGGCCCTACTGCGGCGAGTGAATCCTCCGCTCCCTGGGGCCTACCCGTCGATGCACGCCTCCCTCGCCGCCCTCCTTGCGCTCGCCCTCGTCGTTCCGGCAGCGGCCCAGATCGATGGGCCGCTGCAGCAGGACGCCCGCCCCCTCGTGCCGTCGGTCGCCGTGCTCGGCATGGGGGGCATCGCGGCAGCGGTGCCCGTCGAGGGCTCGGCGTTCTTCTACAACCCGGCGCACCTCGCGCGGCTCGACCTCGGCCGCGTGCGCGTCGGCATCGCCGGGACGCAGGGCGCCGTGAGCAGCGACGTCGCCGAGAAGATCGCGTTCTTCCGCGACGAGCTCCAGCCGGCCATCGAGGAGGGGCTGGAGGAGATGAACCGGACGGACCCCGACCGCCTCGTCGAGCTCTACGAGCGGGCATTCGAGGTGGGCCGCCGGCAGAGCATGGCCGAGGCCGCCGCCCTGGGCCCGTCGGTGCAAGTGGGCGTGGGGCGCGGCGGCGTCGGCGCGGGGCTGTTCGTAGACGGCCGCTCCCGCCTCCAGTACGCCGACGCTGGCATCGGCGTCCCCCGGCTCGACTTCTTCAGCCAGCTCGACGTGATCGTGCCGGTGGCCGCGGCCATCCGCATCCCGACGACGCCCCTCGCCGTCGGCGCCACGGCCACGTGGACGCACCGCCGCGTCGCGGCGAAGTCGGGGCTCGTCGAGGAGCTCGACCCCGAGACGGACAACCTCTACGTCCTCAGCGCTACCGGGGTGGCCGTGGACGTGGGGCTCCACGCGCGCGACGCCGCCGTGCCCGGGCTCGACCTCGGGCTCACCGTGCACCACCTCCTCAGCAGCCCGATGGACTACCGCCAGACCGGCCGCTTCGAAGTCCTCGGCGGCGGCGACAACCCCGACGACGAGGCCGAGATCGCCGAACTCGAGGCACGGTTCAACAGCCGCGCCGTGCCGCGCACCGTCCGCGTCGGCGCGGCCTACCGCGTGCCGCTCCCGCCCGGCGCGGGCCGCCTCCTCCGCGACGTGGCCCTCGCCGCCGACTATGAGGGCGGCTCCACGTCCGACTTCGAGCAGCCGTTCCTCGCGCACCTCCGTTTCGGCGCGCAGGCGAAGGTCGGGCCCGTGTTCGCCGTCCGCGCGGGGCTCGCGCAGGGGTACCCCTCCCTCGGGGCTGGCCTCGCCCTCCCCGGAGTCCGCCTCGACTACGCGTGGTTCGGCGTGGAGGACGGGCGCACGGCGGGCCAGCTCGGCCGCCGCAACCACGTCCTCCGGCTCCAGTTCGGGCTGTTCTGAGGGCCTAAGAGGGCCTTAGAGGCCCTCCTATTCGTCGGGGCCTCACACTTTGGGCGGGGCCGAGCGGTTGTCCTGGCTTTCCGGGAGGCCGTATCTTCGCGAGCTATCCGCACCCCTCCCCGTTTTTACGATCCCCGCTCCGATGGCCCGCAAAGACCAGCTCACCGGCAAGGGGCCGATGTCCGGCAACCACGTCTCGCACGCGAACAACAAGGTGCGCCGGCGCTTCGAGGTGAACCTCCAGAAGAAGCGGTTCTACATCCCCGAGGAGGACCGCTGGGTGACGCTCCGCGTGTCGACCCAGACGCTGAAGACGATCAACAAGAACGGGATCAGCGCGGTCCTCGCCGAGGCCCGCGCCCAGGGCGTCCGCGTCTGAGCGCCGCCCGCTAAGCCCCCACTCCGATGGCGAAAGCAAAGGACGTCCGCATCCAGGTGATCCTCGAGTGCACCGAGGCCCCCGGCACCTCGCGCTACGCAACGGTGAAGAACCGCCGGAACACGACGGCGCGCCTGGAGCTGAAGAAGTACAACCCCACGCTGCGCAAGCACACCCTCCACCGCGAGATCAAGTAGGCGCGGCCCCCGCCCTACGCATCCCCTACGACGATGGCGAAGAAGGTCTCCAAGAACCAGCGTACGAACCGCGGCGCCGGCGCCGACCAGAAGGTGATGGCGAAGGTCATCATGGCCTCGAAGAAGCCGAATGGCTCCTTCGAGTTCCGCTCCAAGATGGTCGAGGCCAGCCAGGTGCAGGACGAGCTCCGCGCCGCCCGCGCGAGCTGAGCGCCCTACGTGGTCTGCCTTTCGAGGGCGGCTCGGGTAAACCGGGCCGCCCTCGTCGTTTTCCTCAGCGCCGCTGCCCCATCCTTCCGTTGAACCGCTCGGCCGTCGGGAAGAAGAGCGCGACGAAGGCGAGGAAGGGGACCACGAACGCGAGGTGCACGGTCTCGCCCGTGAGGAGCACCATCACGACGGCGAAGAGAGCGGACCCCTCCATGACGGCGATGGAGACGAGGCCGAGCGTCTGCATCGCGGCGAGGGCCTCGGCGTCCGTCGCGGCCGACGCCATGCGGTCGCTCACCCGCCGCTGCAGCGCGAACCCCGCCAGAATGGCAACGACGCTGACGAGCGCGGCGGCGTAGAAGTACCACTCCCGCTGCGCCTCCGCCGCGAGCGTTTCCGGCCGCAGCGCGAAGAGGACGACGGCGGCGAACATCAGCGCGCCCACGGGGATGGCGAGCCAGATCACCTGCTGGGTGCGGAGGAAGGCGGCGTGGCGTTCGGAGGGGCGCGTTTCCATCGGGAAGAACGGGTGAGGCGGGCCAAAATAGGCCGCGGCGGCCGTACCTTCCGCCTTTCCGCGGGGTGTGGCGCAGCCCGGTAGCGCGTCTGCTTTGGGAGCAGAAGGTCGTCGGTTCGAATCCGGCCACCCCGACCGCCCCGGCCGCCGGGGCCCCGCGCCCGTAGCTCAGCTGGACTAGAGCAGCGACCTTCTAAGTCGCCGGTCGCAGGTTCGAATCCTGCCGGGCGCGCGCTTCCCCGGCGTCCCCACACGGGGCGCGCAGGGCCGTATCTTTCGCGCACGGTGCCGTGGCCGAGGGGTTAGGCAAGGGTCTGCAAAACCCTCTACAGCGGTTCGACTCCGCTCGGCACCTCCCCGCCCCGTTCGCCTTCCGCGAGCGGGGCGTTTTGGTAGCGACGAACTAGAGCCCTGTTTCGGTCGTTACCCGGCGTGGCCGATGCCCGGCCAGTCTACCGTGCGCCGCTGGAACGCCCATAGCGCCCCCGTCCTCCTCGCTGTCTTCCTCGTCGGCGGGCTGGCGGGGCCTGCCCTGCACCGGCTCTACGAGGCGGCGGCGTGGGCCGCTGCGCAGCGCGAGCAGCGTACTGCCTCGCACCACCACCACACGCCCACGGACGGCCATGGCGACGAGTGGACGCAGCACTGCCCCGTGGATGTCGCCGACGACAGGGTATGCGTGCTCTGCGAGGGACTCTCCGTGCAACTGCTCGTAGGGGACACGGGCGCCGTCGACCCGCCTCCTCATTACGGGGGCTTCGTCCCGGCGGCCGACGCCGCACCCTCGCATGCGGTCACGGTGCCGCTCTCTCGGGGACCGCCGACGGCCTGACACCGAGCCTTTCGGCTCTATCGCCCACGCGCGTGGGCGCAGGTTCGTCCTCGTTCCCCTCCGAGAGAATCCATGTCCTTCCGTTTGCTCGTGGGAGCGGCCGTTTTACTGACCACGACCGCCGCTTCTGCCCAGACCCTCCAGGGGCGCCTGACCGACGCCGAGAGCGGCCAGCCCCTCCCCGGTGCCACCGTCGCCCTCCCCGATCTCGACACCGGCACCATCACCGACACCGCCGGGGTGTACCAGCTCAACGCCCGCACCACCGGGCCCGTCCGTGTCGTCTTCAGCTACGTCGGATACCGCAGCGAGACGCGGCGCGTGACGCTCGGCCCCGTGCCCGTCACGCTCGACGTGGCGCTCTCGCCGACGTTCTTCGAGGCCGCCCCCGTCACCGTCACCGCGAAGGCGCAGGCGGCCGACCTCCTCGACACCCCGCAGGCCGTCGCCGTCGTGGATGCGCGGGCGGTGGAGCGGCTCGCCGGCGCCTCCCCGCTCGACGCGCTCGACGAGGTGGCCGGCGTGCGGCTGCTTCGCTCCGGCCCCGCCGTCGGCAAGCCCGTCATCCGCGGGCTCACGGCGCAGCGCGTGCTCGTCGTCGCCGACGGCATCCGCCAGGAGGGCCAGCAGTGGGGCGACGAGCACGGCCCCGAGATCGGCGTGGCCGACGTCCACCAGATCGAGGTCGTGCGCGGGCCGTCGAGCCTGCTCTACGGGAGCGACGCGCTCGGCGGGGTGATCCAGACCACCTCCGAGAACCTGTTCGACGTGGAGCGACCGCTCGAAGGGACCGCCGGTGCGACGGGGCTGAGCGGGGCGCGCCAGGGTGCGGGCGACCTCCGCCTCGCCGGCCGCCGGGGGCGCCTGTACTACGAGGTGCGCGGCGGCGCGCAGCGGAGCGGACAGGTGGGGACGCCCGACGGCCTCATCCCCAACACCGCGCAGGGCGCGTGGACCGGCACGCTCCGGTTAGGCCACCGGGTTGGGAGGGGCACGCTCCTCGGCGAAGCCGGCCGCTACGAAGCCCGCATCGGGTTCTTCGAGCCGCCCGAGGAAGGGGAGGAGGGGAGTGAGCCCGTCGACCGGTTCGACATCGGCGAGCCGTACCAGCGCGTGACGCACGACCGCACCGCGCTCCGCCTGAACCTCCCCGTCGCGCCGGGCCGCCTGGAGGTGATCACGGCGCTCCAGCAGAACCGCCGCCGCGAGTTCGGCCACGACCATGGCCACGGGGAGGAGGAAGAGCCCGAGGGTGAGGAGCACGAGGACGAAGGGCCCGCGCTCTTCCTCCGCCTGACCACGCTCACCGCCGACGCGCGCTTCCACCACCGTCCCCGCGGGCGGCTCTTCGGGACGCTCGGCGTGCACGGGTTCGCGCAGCGGAACGAGACGCTCGCGGAAGAGACCCTCGTGCCCGGCGCGCGAACCATCGCGGGCGCCGTTTACGTCGCCGAGACCTACGCGCTCGACCGGATCACGCTCGACGCCGGCCTCCGATTCGACGTTCGGCGGGTAAGTGTGGAGGACACGCCTCCGCTCGGCGTGGCGGCGCAGTCGCGGAGCCACCGCGCGCTCACGGGCGCCGTCGGCCTCGCGTGGCGGCCCCTCGAAACGCTCTCTTTCGCCGTCAACGTCGGCCGCGCCTTCCGCGCTCCGGTCCTCATCGAGCTGTACGGGAACGGGGTGCACGAGGGGACGCTCCGGTTCGAGCGCGGCAGCCCCGCGCTCCGCTCCGAGCACAGCCTCACGGTCGACGCCGTCGCGCGGTGGCTCACGCCGCACCTCTACGCCGAGGTCAGCGGGTTCGTGAACCAGATCGAGCACTACATCTTCCCCGCGCCGACGGGCGAGGTCGACACCACGTCTGGCTTCGCCATCTTCGACTACACCCAGGCAAACGCGCGGCTGGTTGGCGCCGAGTTTCGCCTCGACGTGCACCCCCACGTCTTCCACGGGCTCGGCCTCCACGTCTCCGGCGACGTGACCCAGGGGATCAACCGGGCTACCGACGAGCCCCTCCCGTTCGTCCCGCCGGCCCGCGTCCAGGCTGCCCTGGAGTACCGCGCCGAGACGCTCGGCCCGGCCCGCGACGTCGAGGCCCGGTTCGGTCCGACGTACACCGCGGCGCAGGACCGTCCCGAGCTGCCGGAGGAGGTGCCCACCGAGGCGTACGTCGTGTGGGATGCCTCGCTGAGCGCGGCCTTCCCCCTCCCGAGCGGGGTGGTGCTCCGCCCGACCTTCGCCATCGATAACCTCTTCGACGAGGCGTACGTGGACCCGCTCAGCCGCTTCCGCCCTTACGGCATCCTCGCGCCCGGGCGAAGCGTTCGGCTCCGCCTCGCGCTCGACTTCTGACCCATAGCCGGGTTTTCACAGCCGTTTTTTAGAACCACGTCCCTCCCTACCGTAGCTTTCCGGTGCCGCCCCTCTAGCTCAATTGGCAGAGCAGCTGACTCTTAATCAGCGGGTTCTAGGTTCGAGTCCTAGGGGGGGCACCCCCAAAACGCCTTGCACAGCACGTGTGAGGCGTTTCGTGTTAGAGGGGCCGCTGTCTACGGGTGCGGATTGGTGCAATGAATTGCAGGGTCGTGCGTAGAGCCAAGCAGGCGGCGACGCTCGTTTTCAAACTGACCCACTACCCGCGCGGCGGTGGCCGGCGCCTCGCGGTATGTGCTGAAGGACGAAGGGGAGCACATCGTTGCGGCCGTCCTCGCCGTCGCTGCCGGGACGAAGTACTACAGCGTGGGGGTCTCATAGCGGGCGCTCCGGCCCCCGAGCGAAAAGTACCCGCCGGTGTTACACGGCCGGGGGCCGCGGTGTCTATGGGGGATGGACGTGTACTTCTCCCCGTTCGAGCGGCCCGGCCCGAGGAGCGACTGCTGGGAACTCCGCTACGTCCGCGTGCCTTCCGGACTCCTCCGTTGGGCGCGGCACGACAACGAGGACTTCCCGCCGTGACCGCCGCCCGCGCGGCGAGGCCGCCCTCCCCCTGGGACGACCCATGGCCCGAGCTCGTCGGCGCCCTCGTCGGCCGCCTCGGTTCCTACGCCGACGTCGCCCGCGCGCTCGGGGTCTCCGGCCAGAGCGTCGCGGGGTGGGCGCGGGGGGCTCACGTGCCGCGGCAGGCCGTCCGCCCGCGTATCCTCGCGCTCATCCGCGAGACGGGCGGCCACCCGGCGGCCAAGGCGGCCCCGCCGGAGCGGCGCCTCGCATTCTCCGAGTAGCCGGCACCCCGGAGCCAACCCTCCAAGCCGTTCGGCCTTCTGGCCGGGCGGCTTTTTGGCTTGGAAGGGACGCCAGGCCCTCGGTGGTATGGCCTTTGGCGCTGGGCGCTCCCTAGGGGGTTTACCGTGCCCCTTCGTCAAAACCGCATGGCCACGAAGCAGAACTGTATCGAGCCCATTTCAAAACTGCTCCGCCTCGGGGCGGGAGCGCTGCTCGTCTGGGCGGCGTTGGGGCCGGCCATGGCCCAGGGGATCGCCTTCCGCGGCACGGCGAGCGCCTGGACGAACAACACCTCCATCACGATCAGCAAGCCCACCGGCGTCGTCCAGGGGGACTTCCTGATGGCCGTCATACGGACGCGCATCGGTGCCGGGTGGAACGTGCCCAGCGGCTGGACCCAGCTCATGATCCACACGAGCGGGGGGACGCAGGTGGTCTTCTACAAGTTCGCCGGCAGCAGCGAGCCGACGAGCTACACCTTCACGGCGACCGGCCCCCACCGCATGGCAGGCGGCATCGTGGCCTACAGCGGGGTGCACTCGGCTACGCCGATCGACGTGTACAATGGGGCCACTGGCAACTCCACGTCGATGGCGGCGCCGTCCCTGACGACGACGAGCGCGAACACGATGCTCGTCGCCTTCTACGGCATCAACAACAACGTGGCGTTCACGCAGCCGGCGAGCATGAGCCTCCGCTTCAGCCAGCAAACGGTGGACTCGGGGGATTTCGACCACCAGGTGCGCGTCGGGGCCTCCGATGAGACCTTCGGGGGGCCTGGCGCGACCGGCACGCGAACGGCGACCACCACCTCGCCCTCGGGGAACACGTGGGTCGCGCAGATGGTCGCCCTGAACCCAGGCCCCCTCACCTTCTACAGCCGGGCGAGCGGGAGCTGGACCTCCGCGAGCACCTGGTCGACGACCGGCCACACGGGGAGCGCCGCGCCGCGAGCCCCCGGCAGCGTAGCCGGGGACGACGTCATCATCGGGAACAGCCACACCGTCACGCTAGACGCGAGCCAGAGCGCCGTCGATGTGACGATCAACTCGACCGGTACGCTGGCCATGGGGACTAGCGTGCTGGGCGGGGCCGCCACGTTCACCCTCAACTCCGGCGGCGCGCTCCGCATCGGATCGGCGGCGGGGATCACCTCCTCCGGCACCTCCGGTAACGTCCAGGTCACCGGGACGCGCACCTTCAGCACGGGGGCCACCTACACCTACAACGGGAGCGCCGCGCAGGCGACGGGGGACGGACTCCCCACCAGCATTGCGGGGCTGACCGTCAACAACGCCAGCGGCGTCACGCTCTCGCAGTCCACCACCGTCACGGGGACGCTCACCTTCACGAGCGGGACCCTCACGACGAACGCGAACACGCTGACCATCGGCTCGGCCGGAAGCGTCGCCCGCACGAGCGGGCACGTGGTGGGCAACCTCCAGAAGAACGTGGCCGTCGGCGCCACGACGCGGACCTACGAGATCGGCGACGCCTCGACCTATCGGCCCGTCACGGTCACCTTCGGCAACGTGACGACGGCGGGGAACCTCACGGCGACCGTCTCGACGAGCGCAGGAGACCACCCGAACCTCGCGACCTCCGGCCTCGACGGCGCCCGCAGCGTGAACCGGTACTGGACGCTCACCAACGGCGGCGTCGTCTTCGACAGCTACAGCGCCACGTTCACCTTCGTCGCCGGCGACGTGGACGTCGGCGCGACGACGAGCAAGTTCCTCGTGCGCCGCTACAGCTCAGGCTGGTCCACGACGACGACAGGCACGCGCACAGCTACCACCACCCAGGCGACGGGGATCACCGGCTTCGGCGCCTTCGCCGTCGCGGAGCAGCTGCTGAACAACTTCCTCGTGGAGGCGGCGGGGGGCGGCAACATTCCGACGCAGACGGCCGGCCTCCCGTTCTCGATCCGGATCACCGCGCGAGACGCCCTCAACGCGACCGTCACCGACTACACGAGCACGGTGGATGTCACCTCGACGGGCACGCTTTCCTCAGGCGGGGGCACGACGGCGGCGTTCTCGGCCGGCGTCCTGTCCTCCCACAGCGTGACCATCACCAACACCGGCTCGTTTACGATCACGGCCACGCGCACGTCGGGCGGCACGCAGAGCGGGACGAGCAACAGCTGCACGGTGAACCCGGGCGCGCTCAGCACCTTCCTCGTGCAGGCTTCGGGCGGCGGCAACATCCCGACGCAGACCGCCGGCCTCCCGTTCTCGATTCGGGTCACGGCCAGGGACGCCTACAGCAACACCGTCACGGGGTTCACTGAGACGGTCAACATCACCTCCACCGGGACGCTCTCGGCCGGCGGCGGCACGACGGCGGCGTTCACCGCCGGCGTCCTCGCTTCCCACAGCGTGACGATCTCAAACGCCGGCACGTTCACGCTCACGGCGACGCGGACTTCCGGCGGCACGCAGAGCGGCACGAGCAACGCGTTCGTCGTGAACGCGGCCATCTACTACAGCCGCGCGAGCGGGAACTGGAACGTGGCCGCCACCTGGTCTACGACGGGGCACACGGGGGCCGCGGCCACGACGACGCCGGGCAGCTCGAGCGCCGACAGCGTCGTCGTGGGGAGCAGCCACACCGTCACGCTGAACGTGAACGCGAGCGGCGTCGGCGTGCGCGTCAGCAGCACGGGCCAGCTGAACCTGGGGACGTTCGTGCTCAGCGGCGCGCGGACGTTCACGCTGGCTTCGGGCGGGACGCTCGGGATCGGCTCGACGGCGGGGATCACGTCGTCGGGCGCCTCGGGGAACGTCCAGGTCACCGGGACGCGCTCGTTCAGCACCGGCGCGAGCTACCTCTACAACGGGAGCGCCGCGCAGGCCACCGGGAGCGGGCTGCCTGCGACGGTAAACAACCTCACCGTCAACAACGGCGCGGGGGTCTCCCTCACCAACAGCGTCACCGTGAGCGGGACGCTGAGCCTCACGAGTGGCGCCCTCTCCATCGGCGCGCGCACGCTGACCCTCAATGGGGCGATTACGCAGACGAGCGGGAGCCTCACGGGGGGCAGCACCTCGAACGTCACGGTCGGGGGCGCCGGCGCGAGCACGACCCTTCCGGCCGTTACACTCAACAACCTGACCCTGAACCGGGCCAATGGGCTGAGCCTCGGGGGCAGCGTCACCGTCGGCGGGACGCTCACGCTTACGGCCGGCGCCCTCTCCATAGGCGCGAACACGCTCACGCTCAACGGCACCGTCGCACAGGCGAGCGGGAGCCTCACCGGCGGCGCCTCCTCGAACGTCGTCGTCGGGGGCACGGGGGCAAGCACGACGCTGCCGGGCGTCACGCTCAACACCCTCACGCTCAACCGGGCAAACGGGCTGAGCCTCGGCGGGAGCACGACGGTGGGCGGCACGCTCACCCTCACGAGCGGGACGCTCTCCATCGGCGCGAACACGCTCACGCTCAACGGCGCGCTCGCGCAGACGGGTGGCAGCCTCGCCGGCGGGAGCCAGTCGAACCTCGTGGTGGGCGGGTCGGGCGTGGCCCTCACCCTCGCGGCGATCCAGCTCGGCGGGCTCACACTCAACCGGACGGCCGGGCTTCGGATGACGGGCGACCTCACCGTCGGCGGCACGCTCACCCTCACGAGCGGCGTGCTCACGATGGCGTCCGGGACGAACCTCATCGCCAACACCAAGAGCGTGACGGCCGGGAGCCTCCGCTTCGAGCGGGAGCTCGCCGGGCAGCGCGGGTGGCGGCTGCTCTCCTCGCCCGCCGCCTCCACCTACGCCGACCTCCTCGGCGGACTCGTCACGCAGGGGTTCCCCGGATCGACGTTCCCCACACGCAGCCCCAACGTCCTCTCCTACCAGGAGGACTTCATCGGGACCGACAACCAGCGGTGGCGGCAGCCGGCCGCGCTCACCGACACGCTCACGGGCGGCCGCGGGTGGTTCGTATACGTCTTCGGCAGCATCCCCGGCGACCCCGACTACAACACCCCCCTCCCCATCACGATTGACGTCGGAGGGCTGGAGCATGAGGGCCC
>DASPKS010000059.1:0-5951 GCA_035628035.1 Rubricoccaceae bacterium | reverse complement strand
CGGCTCGGCGCGCGTCACCTCGTTCATCTCAGCGTGTCCAGATAGGCGAGGAGCGCCTGGAGGTCCTCGTCGGTGAGCGGGATGGGCGGCATCCGGTTCCCCGGCTTGATGGCGTGCGAATCGATGATCCAGCCCGCGCGGTGTCCCCGCGTGTTGGGGCGGCTCGCCGCCGCCAGCGTCATCCGTCCGGCCAGGTGCGTGAGGTCGGGGCCGACGCGCCCGCGTGCGGGGGTGCCCTGGATCGTGTGGCACATCACGCAGGTGCTCCCGAGGAACACCTCCTGGCCCCGCCGCTGCCGCGGCGTCGCCGGGGTGCGCGCGGGTTGGAGCTGGGCGCGGTACCACGCCTCGAACTGCTCCTGCGGCTCGGCGACGATCACGAACCGCATGTGGGCGTGCTGCGTCCCGCAGAACTCGGCGCACTGCCCGTAGAAGGTGCCCGCCCGTGTGGCGCGGAACCACGTCGTCGTGGGGTGACCGGGCACGAGGTCTTTCTTCCCGTGGAAGTTGGGCGCCCAGAAGCTGTGGATGACGTCGTTCGACCGGAGGCGGAAGCGGACGGGCCGCCCCACGGGGATGTGGATCTCGTTGGCCGTCGTGAGCATCCGCGAGGGGTCGCGGTCCTCGTACTGCACCTGCCACCACCACTGGTTGCCCGTCACGATGACGGTGAGGGGGTTGGGGTCGAGGAGGACCCGGATCGTCCGACCGGTGAAGAGGTCGACGAGGAGGAGCGTGAGGAGGACGAGCACCGTTGCCGCCACGGATGCCCCCACCGCCACGGTGAGGCGGCGCTCGCCGGCCGGGCTCGGCTCGACCTCTGGCGCCTGCTCGCCCTCTTCCCGGGCGCGCCGCCGGCCCCGGAGCACGGCGAGCACGAGGAACACCACGACGAGGACGAGCACGACCGTGCCCAGGACGAAGAAGAACGTCCCGAGCTGGCTGATCTCCTCCGCCTGCATCCCCGCCGGGTCGAGGACGGCCTGCCGCCCCCGGCACCCGCCCAGCACGACGCCGAGGAGCCCGACGAGGGGGAGCAGGCACCGGCTCATTGCGGCATCTGGGTGGAGGGCGGGAGGCTCGACGGCCGCGGCCCGTGCCCCTGCTCGCGCGAGTTCTCCGGAGGGCCGGGGTAGAGGTCGTCGCTCCGGTTCGTCGCCGCGTCGAAGGGGACGAGCCCGCTCATGCTGCGGACGTACGCGACGAGCTGCCACACCTGGTAATCGGCGATGCGCCCGCGGAACGACGGCATCCCGTTCGGCCGCCCCTCGACGATGGTGGCGAACACCTGCTCGGGGGCGCCGCCGTAGACCCACAGCGAGTCCATGAGGGGCGGCCCCATCCCGCCGCCCCCGTGCGCGTGGCAACCGACACAGTTGAACTGCTCGAAGAGCCGCTTCCCCTCGTTCATCGAGTAGGCGTTCTCTTCGTACTCGTTCGCCATGTGCGTAGGCCGCGACGGAGGGCCGGGCCGGAGGTCGCTCAGCGGGGCGAGCGCCGTTCGGCCCGCCGAGGGGGCGTCCACGCGGAAGGGGCGGTCTTCCCGCTCGCAGCCGCTGAGGAAG
Organism: Rubricoccaceae bacterium; assembly: GCA_035628035.1. Classification (GTDB taxonomy): domain Bacteria; phylum Bacteroidota; class Rhodothermia; order Rhodothermales; family Rubricoccaceae; genus DASPKS01. Next base: position 4,386 of record DASPKS010000059.1, on the reverse strand, counting down.
GCCGCGACCAGGAGGAGGGCAGGGGGGAGGAGGCGCAGCATCGGAGGCCTCACGAGGGTTCGGGCGGCGCGTCGGTGCGCGGGACGCCGTAGTCGGCGAGGATGCGTTCGATCTCCGCTCGTCGTCGCACCAGGATGCGGTCGAGCTCTTCCAGGAACGGCGTCTCCCCTCGGCGCGCTCCCATCGCGATGTCGAACACGAACGGGAGGTACGGGAGGTCGATCTCCGGCGAGACGGGGACCACCTCCAGCGGGACGCGCTGCCGGCGCGCGAAGTACCCGGCGAGCGGGCCCCACGCCACCGCCACGTCGATCTCACCGCGGGCGACGGCCTCGATGATCCGCGCGGGCGGGTTCGGCTCGGCGTAGTCGCCGTAGAGCGTGTAGCCGACGACGTTCTCGATGACGCCCCGGTTGGCGAGGGCGTGCGCGGGCGGGGCGTTCGTGAAGTCGTCGCCGATCATCTGCACGCCGACCTTCACCTCGCGGAGCACGGGGTCGTCGAAGGAGCGGACGTTCAGGCCATGGTCCTTACGGTAGACGAAGACGTAGGTGGAACGGTAGTACGGCGCCGTCGTCGCGGCGAGCTCAAAGCTGCTCGGCACGCCGAGCACGAGGTCGCAGCGGCGCGCGCGGAGCGTGTTCCGGATGAATCCGCGCCGCTGCGCCCACCACGTATACTCGACGCGCGCCCCGAGGTCGCGCGCGATCACCTCGGCAATCCGGTTCTCGAACCCTTCGAGGCGGTCGTTCGAGAACGGGAGGTTGTTCGGGTCGGCGCAGACGCGGAGCACGGACGGCCGCGCCGGCATCGTCGGCGCCGCAGAGGCGACGGGCGCCGCGGGAACGGCCTCGGGCGGTGGCGTCGCCGGGCGCTGGCCGCAGGCCATCGCGAACGCAGCAAGGAGCAGCACGGAGGAGCGTTCAGGGAAGCGCGAACACATACAGCGTGCCTCCCTTCGTGGTGTGCTGCGGCAGGTCGGCCATCGCGTTGGCGAAGCCGAGCGCCGCGGTGGCGTCGCGCGGGTCTAGATCGGCGGAGACGACGGCGCCGGCCCACCCGCCGACGCCCGAGAGGACGGCCACGTACTGCTTCCCATCGGGGCCACGGAAGCTGATGGGCTGGCCGATGATGCCGGAGCCCGTCTGGAACTGCCACAGCAGCCGGCCCGTCCGCGCGTCGAGGGCCTTGAAGACGCCCTCCATGGTGCCGTAGAAGACGACGTCGCCGGCGGTGACGAGGGCGCCGCTCCACACGGGAAAGTTCTCCCGGAGCTGCCACGCCGGCCGCCGCCGCACGGGGTCCCAGGCGGTGAAGAACCCGCGGTTGCCGCCCGGCCCCGCGTACATCCGCACGTTCGCGCCCACATAGGGCGTCCCGGCGATGTAGTTCGCCTCGACGCCCTCGAAGTCCATGCAGAGGTTCTGGTGGGGGATGTAGACGAGGCCCGTCCGCGGGGAGAACGCCGACGGCTGCCAGTCCTTCCCGCCGGGCGCGGCCGGGCAGATGTTGCGGACGACCTGCCCCATCCGCGGCGCCTTCGACGGCTCCGGGATGAGGCGGCCCGTCCGGAGGTCGACGCCCCGGCTCGCCGTGATCGGCACGAAGGGGTCGGCCGAGAGCACCTGCCCCGTCGCGCGGTCGTGGACGTAGACGTACCCCGTCCGCTCCGGGCGGACGATCACACGGCGCCGCTGCCCCTGGATCGGGAGATCGAGGAGCAGGTTCTCGTTGATCGCGTCGTGGTCGTAGAGGTCGTGCGGGCTCACGTGGTAGAACCACCGCGCCGCGCCGGTGTCGGGGTCGCGAGCGAAGAGGCCGGCGGTCCACTTGTTGTCGCCGGGGCGGAGCTCGGGGTTCCAGGGGCCGGGGTTGCCGGTGCCGTAGAAGATGAGGTCGAGCTCGGGGTCGTAGGAGATCCAGCCCCAGACGGTCCCGCCGCCCGTCTGCCACTGCTCCGGGGGCCACGTGCGCACGCCGAGGTCCTCGCCGCGGTCCTGCGGGTAGAACGGGCGGAAGTCGTCGCCGATGAGGACGTCCTCGTCGGGGCCGGTCGAGTAGGCGCGCCAGGCGATGCTCCCGTCGCTCGCGTTGAGCGCGGTGAGCCACCCGCGCACGCCCATCTCGCCGCCGCTGTTGCCGACGAGCACCTTCCCCTTCACGACGAGGGGGGCCATCGTGATCGTCTCGCCCCGGTTGATGTCGGCGATGTGGGCGTTCCAGACCTCCTGACCGGTCTCGGCATCGACGGCGATGGTGTGGCCGTCGAGGGTGTTCATGAAGAGGCGGCCGTCGGCGTAGGCCACGCCGCGGTTCACCACGTCGCAGCAGGCCACGCCCTGCGCGGCGGCCTCGGGGTGCGGCTCAAAGACCCACTTCATCGCGCCGCCGCGCGTGAGGTCGAGCGCGTAGAGGAGGTTGGGGTACGGCGTGACGACGTACATCGTCGAGCCGACGACGAGGGGGGCCGCCTCCTGGCCCCGGTTCACGCCGGTCGAGAACGTCCACGCCACGCTCAGGCTGGAAACGTTGGAGGCGTTGATCTCGGTGAGGCCGCTGTAGCGCGTGCTCGCGTAGTCGCGCGCGGGCATCGTCCACTGCCCGTCCTCGGCGGGGATCACCGCCGACGCCCCCGTCGGCGAGGAGGGAGCCGTCGCCGTACGCTCGTCTGGGCCTGCGTCGCCTCCGCAGGCAGACAGGGTGAGGATGGCCACGCCCAGCCCGAGCGAGGCGAGGGAACCGAGGGAAGTGCGCATGGTGGCAGAGGAGCGAACAAATGCTAGGAGCCGGCTCCGAAAGTTGCCATCAGCATCCGGCTGATTCTAGTCGAGCGTGAGGGTGAGTCCGGCCTGCCCATGGCGCCCGGCCGCCGGCTCGTAGTAGCGGCCGCCGGCCGCGTTCACGACGACGGAGCCGTTGTACCGCTCGTCGGTGACGTTGCGCGCAGCGATGAAGGGGGTAAGGGTAATACCCCGGCCGAGGCGAACCCCGGTGTGGCTCAGCCGCGCGTGCGCGACGATGAAGCCGCCGTTCCGCGCGGTGTTCTCACTGTCGACGTAGAATCCGCTCGCCGCTTCCGCCTCCAGCGTGAGCCACAGCGGCCCGCGCCGTACGTCGAGGGCCCCGCTCACGCGATGGGCCGGCACGCCCGGGACCTCACGGCCCTCCGAGGGGCCGCCGGTGAAGGCCGCATCGAGGTAGGTGTAGGCGGCCGCGAAGGAGAGGCCGGGGGAGGGCGCACCTGTGAGGGCCACCTCGACCCCGGCGTGTCGCGTGGTCCCTTCGTTCCGGTACAGCGTCGGGCCTCCGTCCTCCAGCTCGTACGGCGAGATCATGTCCTCCACGCGGAGCGCGAAGAGGGCCACGTCGTAGCCGATTCGCCCGGCGGGCAGCCGGCCCGAAGCCCCCGCTTCCATGCCTACCGCTCGCTCCGGATGGAGATCGAGGTTGAAGCCGCCCTGTCCGTCGGGGCGGTTGCCGAGCTCCTGCGTCGTCGGCGCGTCGAGCGCCGTGGCCACGCTGGCGAAGAGGCGCCCGTTCGCGAAGGGGAGCACGACGCCGAGCGAGGGGCTCACCGCGTGGAAGGTCTGCCCCCCGTCGCCGCTGCCGAGGCGGTCGTCGGCTTCGTAGCGGATCCGGTCGAGGCGCGCGCCGCCGCTGACGCGGACCGGTCCGAGCGGCGCCGAGGCATGGGCGAAGGCGGCCTGGTTCGTCGCCGTCTCCCGCTGGTAGAGCTGGACCTCGCTGCCGGGGCTGCCCCCTACGTTGTCGTATTCGACGCGGTCATCCCGCTGCCCATCGGCCTCCGCGCCGATGCCCCACGCCACGCCGCGCACGGCGCCCTCGGCCACGAGCCGCACCCCGCCCGCGTGGCGGTCGAGGTCGATGAAGGCGAAGGGGAGCGCGTTCTCCAGCCGGCGGTAGACCCCGTAGGCCGTAGCCCGGACCGTCGCGCTTCCGAGGGCCTGGGAATAGGTCAGGCCGAGCTGTCCCTGATCGACCGCTTTCCCTGTACTCGCTGGGACGCTGCGCGGGTCGGCCTGCCGCGGGTCCGCCTCGACGAGCGCCTGCGTGAGCGAGCCGGGGGCCTCCGCCACCGGCACGTGGGCCACGACGCCGACCGCCTGGAGGACGCGGTGACTCCCGAGTGGGAGGCGACCGGAGAACCCCGCCCGTAGCGCCCGGTGCTCGCTGTGCGCGCGGTAGCCGCCCTGGTCGAGGTACGAGACGAAGGCGCTCAGCGAGCGGCCGCTGCGGGAGAGCATCGCCTGTGCGTCGGTCTTGGTGAGCCCGTATGCGCCGACGGTCTGGCGGAGGCGGGCGGCCGACGGGCGGCCGGGGGCGAACGTGGAGAGCGCGAGGACGCCGCCACTGGCGTTCCCCCAG
>DASPKS010000058.1:0-6953 GCA_035628035.1 Rubricoccaceae bacterium | reverse complement strand
GCGAGCGCTTCGAACACGGCGCCGAGCGAGAACGCCACGAGCGGGAGGAACGGCGAGCGCACCTTCACCCGCCCGAGGTCGAGCCCCTCCGCCTCCCGGATGGCCGCGACGTAGTCCCCCGTGTGCTGGTGGTAGGAGGCGAGCACCTTCGAAGGATCGAGGTTCGACGCGTCCCCCCCGTGACTCGGGTTCATCGCGCCCGTGGTTGGCAGCTTCCGCTTCACCTCCGGCGTGGTGGCGTTGATGAGGAGGCGGCCGGCGAGGTTGTAGCGGTACGGCGGGTCGCCCTGCCGCTCGTTGCCGCGCATCGCCTCGCGCACGAGCGGGAGGTACGCCCCGTTGAGGACGTTGAGGTGCTCCAGGCACTCCCCTACCGACCACCGCTTCGGGTCGGGCTTCCAGTTGAACTGGGACGGGGAGAGGCCGGCGAGGAGGGCGTCGGCGTCTTCGCGGCCTTGCTGCCAGCGGGCCGCGGTCTGTTCGAGAGAGGCGTTCATGGGTGCGGGGATCAGGTCCGTCGCAGGCGGGCGGCGAAGGCGCCGTCGGTGCCGTGTACGTGGGGGAACGCGGCGTAGTGCCCGGCCGGTGTCCGCGTCGCCTCCGGGACTTCCGTAATGCACTCCGCCTCGAACCCGGGATGCCGCGCGAGGAAAGCAGAAACGCGGTCCTCGTTCTCCTCCGGCTCGATGGAGCACGTGCTGTAGACGAGCACCCCCCCGGGCCGGACGCACCGCGCGGCGGCGTCGAGCAGCTCGCCTTGCAGGCGTGCGAGCCGGGCGAGGTCGTCGGGCGTCCGGCGCCAGCGGAGGTCGGCCCGCCGCGCGAGGACGCCGAGCCCGGAGCACGGCGCGTCGAGGAGCACGCGGTCGTACGCCGCGCCTTCCTGTGCGATCGTGCGTAGGTCGCCCGCGACGGGCTCTACGCTCGTGAGGCCGTGGGCCTCAGCGGCTTTGCGGATCAGCCCCACCTTCGCCTCGTGCACGTCGAGCGCGACGACGCGGCCCGTGTCGCCCATCCGGATCGCGGCATAGAGCGCCTTCCCGCCGGGGGCGGCGGCGGCGTCGAGGATGGCCTCTCCCGGCTGCGGGTCGAGCGCGCGGACGACGAGCCCGGCCGCCTCGTCCTGCACGGCGCACCACCCTTCGCGCACGAGCCCGCCCCGCAGGACCGGCTGCAGCTGCTCGACCACGAAGAAGTCGTCGAGCCACCGCGAGGAACGGAAGGACACGCCGAGCTCAGCCAGCTGGGCCGCCACCTCGTCGGGCGTCACCCGGAGCGTGTTGACGCGAAGGCCGAACGCGGGGCGGGCGTTGTTCGCCGCCAGCAGGGCGACAGCCCCCTCCTCTCCGAGCCGCCCGAGCCAGCGGCGCACCATCCACGTCGGGTGGGAGTGGAGGATGGCGAGGTCCTCGGCGGCGTCGCCCATCTTCGGCGTGGGCAGCGCGCCCGTCTCCGCCGCGCGCAACGCGGCGCGGAGAACCCCGTTCACCAGCCCGCCGGCCCCCCGCCGCAGGAGCTGCCCGGCCACGTTCACCGCCTCGCTCACGGCGATGGGCGCCGGGGTACGGGTCTCGAGCGCCTCGTAGAGCCCCACGCGGAGAATCTGGAGGAGGACCGGCTCCAGCGTGTCGAGGTCGCCCCGGTAGAAGTGGTCGAGGAAGAAATCGAGGCGGCGCCGGAGGCGGGTCACCCCCGCCACGAGGTCGGACGCCACCCGCGCCGCGTCTGCCTCGGCCTCGCCGGTGAGACGGGCCACATGGGCGGCGCCGTGCTCGACGCGGAGGAGGCGGCCGACGGCCAGCTCGCGGGCGCCGGAGCTTCCGTGCCGCGCCTGCGTTCGCGCCTCTCCCTCCTCACCCTTTCGCTTTTCAGCCATGCCCGTCTGCGCCACCTGCGGAAACACCTACGACAAGACGTTCGCCGTCACGACGGCCGACGGCGAAACGTTCCACTTCGACGCGTTCGAGTGCGCCATCGAGAAGCTGGCCCCACGCTGCGCCGTTTGCGGCACGCGCATCATCGGGCACGGACTCGAAGCTGACGGCGCGTTCTACTGCTGCGACCACTGCGCCCAGCGCGCCGGGGTGGAGAACCTCCGGGACCGCGTGTAACGCCCCCGCCGCTACGTCCTTCTTCGCCGGCTGCGGCCCGCAGCGGCCTTCCACGCCGCCGAGGCGGCAATGCGGAGGGCATCCACCGCCGGGGCGACGGGGGGGTGGTAGAGGAGGTCCATCTCCTCGGCGATCTCGCACACGGTCGTCTTCGCGCGGATCCACGGGACGAGCACGTCGGCCCGGAGCGCGGCGCCCTCCTCGCCTACCAGCTCCCCGCCGAGGAGCCGCCCGCTCCCCCGCTCGGCGACGTAGCGAACGTGGAGCGGCCGGGCCTCCGGGAGCGCGCGCACACGGCTCCAGTGGGTGACCTGGGCCGTCACCGCGTCGAACCCGGCGGCCTCCGCCTCTGGAAGGCTCAGTCCGACCTGCGCCGCCTCGATCCCGAATGCCCGCACGCCGATGGCGCCGGTCACCCCGGCGAACTTCTCGAGGGGGCCGCCGCGCCGCGCGGCGTTCCGCGCGGCCACGCGGGCGGTCTGCCGGCCCACGGGCGCAAGCGGCCAGTAGACCTTCTTCCCGTCTACGACGCGCCGGACCTCGACGGCGTCGCCGCAGGCCCACACCGCGCGGTGTCCCGTGCGCATGTGGTCGTCCACATCGAGGGCGCCCGTAGCGCCGAGGCGGAGGCCTGCCGCCTGGGCCAGCTCCACGTTTGGCACGATGCCGACGGCCACGAGCGCGAGCTGGCAGCCGATCCGCTCGCCCTGGTCCGTACGGATGGAGTGGAGCCGCCCGGCGCCGTCCGTCACGAACGCCGTCACGCGCTCGCGGCGAACCGCGACCCCGCTCCGGCGCATGGCCTCCATCAGCGGTCCGGCCATGGCCTCGGAGAGCGTGTCCTTCAGCACGCGGCCGGCGGGTTCGAGGAGGGTCACCCGGACGCCCCGGTGCCGGAGGCCGTCGGCCATCTCGATCCCCACGAACCCTCCACCGATGATGACGGCGTGGTGCACCCCTCCCGCGTCGAGCCAGGCCCGTATCGCGAGGGCGTCGTCGGCCGTGCGGATGGGGAAGACGCCGAGGAGGTCCTCGCCTTCGACGCCGAGCCGTCGGGCCCGCGCGCCGGTGGCGAGGATGCACCGGTCGAAGGGCTCGACGTGGACGCTCCCGAAGTCGAGCGCCTCCACCGTTACCGTCCTCTTGCTCAGGTCCAGCTTCGTCACGCGGTGGCGCGTGCGGACCTTCGCCCCGCGCGTCCGCTCGAAGGCCTCCGGCGTGAGCGTCTCCAACGTCCCCTCCCCGACGACCCCCGCGACGAAGTACGGGATCTCGCACGCGCCGACGGAGATGCGCGTGTCCTGCTCGTAGAGGACGACCTCGGCGTCGGGCGCGGCGCGCTTGGCCTCAGCGGCGGCGGCCGGGCCGGCGGCCGTCCCCCCGATGACGGCGATGCGCATGCGAGAAGTGGGCAGCGACGGGCCGAAGGTACCTGCGCGGGCCTATCCGTCCATCCAGTCCTCCACCTCCTCGTGCGCGGCCTCGGGCGGGTGGTCATGGCTGGCCGGCTCCAGGTGGGAGGTGATCTGCACGCGGTCGTCGGGGAAGAGCGCGCGGAGGCGGCCCTCCACCTCGTTCGCCCGCGTGTGCGCCTCGTGGAGCGTGAGCCGGTCGGGGAAGAGGAGGTGGACCTCCACGAAGAGCCGGTCGTTGACGCGGCGGTGCCGGAACCGGTGGTACCCGTGGACGAGGCCCTCGGCCTGAGCGGCGTCGAGCGCCTCCAGCACGCGCGCGGTCTCCGCAGGGTCCGCCGTCTCCATCAGCCCACGATATGCCGTCCCCATGAGCTTGCCGGCCATCCAGAGGATGTTGAGGCCGGCGAGGATGGCCACAACTGGGTCGAGCCACACGATCCCTGTCGCCCACACGAGCGCCACGCCGACGAGGACGCCCAGGCTCGTCCACATGTCGGTGAGGACGTGGTGGCCGTTGGCGACGAGAACGAGCGTGTTGGTGCGCCGCCCCGTGCGGATGAGCAGGAGGCCGAGGGCGAGGTTGATGGCGGCGAGCGCGCCCGTGATGAGGAGACCGAGGCCGAGCCGCTGCAGCTCCGGCCCTTCGAGGAGCGCGCGCGTGCCCTCGTAGAGGATGCCCAGCGCGGCGAGGAGGATGAGTGCCCCCTCGAAGCCGGACGAGAAGTACGCGATCTTGCCGTGCCCGTAGGGGTGGCGGGGGTCGGCCGGCTGCGCGGCGTACCACAGGCTCAGCGCGGCCCCCCCCGTGGCGAAGAGGTGGATCACCGACTCGAGGGCGTCGGAGAGGATCGCCGTCGAGCCGGTGAGGGCGTAGGCGGCGAGCTTCCCGATAAGCATGAGCACGGCCACTGCCAGGCTCGCCGTCATCGCTAGGCGCCGTGCCCGGGCCGCCCCGGCCCCCTCGTCACGCGGAGGCGCAGGTGCGTGCTCGTGTCCCACGTGGAGTAGCATATTCCTCAGACGCCGCTTTTCGACCCCCGATCCCCCGTGACTCTCGAACACCTCGGCATCGCCGTCGCCGACGCGCCCGCCGCCGTCGCCCTCTTCGAGCGCCTCCTCCAACGCCGCCCCTATAAGGAAGAGACGGTCGAGCGGGAAGGGGTGCGCACGGTGTTCTTCGGCGACGGGGCCGACCGCCGGCCGCCCAAGCTGGAGTTGCTGGAGGCACTCTCACCCGACTCACCCGTCGCGACGTTCCTGGAGAAGCGTGGGGCGGGCCTCCACCACGTCGCCTTCGACGTGGACGACCTCGATGCCGAGATGGCACGCATCCGTGACGCCGGCTTTCGCCTCCTCGCCGATGCGCCGAAGCCCGGGGCGGACGGGAAGCGCATCGTCTTCCTCCACCCGAAGGACACCGCCGGCGTGCTCGTCGAGCTCGTGCAATCCGCCCCGCCCGAGCCTCTCGACGTGCTTTTCGAGGGAGGCGCCCTCTCGGCGGGGGTGAGCGGCCCGGCCGACGCGCCGCCCCTCGTCGTCCTTCATGCGGGGGTGCCCCCGCTCCTCCGCCGGATCAGGCGAGACTTCCGCCTTTACACCCTCGACCTGCCAGGTGGCACAGCGGCTCCCCCCGACGGCCTCGTGTCCGCCGTGCTTGCCCTCCTCGACGTAGCCGGGCTGGGTCGCACCGCCCTCTTCGGTGCGTCGGGCGGGGCCTTCGCTGCCCTTCGCGCAGCCGCGCGGCACCCAGACCGGTTCTCGCGGCTCGCCCTTCAGGGCCTACCGTCTGAGCCGGCGCTCGTGGACACCGATCTCGCGAGCATCACATTGCCGGTCCTCCTCGCCGTCGCGGACAGCCGTCCGCTGCTTGAGCAATCCCTCCGCTTCCGGATGGCGCTCCCGCACGCTTCCCTGGCGGTCGTGCCGGCCCTCGATCCAGCCTCAGAAGTGGAGGTGCTCGGGGGGCTGATCACGGCCTTCTTCCAGGGGAGCTGAGGCGGAATCCCGGCACGCCGGCCGTCGTTCCTCCTCGCCCCGAACGCGGACCGCGCCGATGACCGACGCCCTCGCCGAGAAGCTCAAGCACCTCCCCACCCAGCCCGGCGTGTACCAGCACAAGGACGCCACTGGGACGACCCTCTACGTGGGGAAGGCGCGGAACCTCCGGAGCCGCGTGCGGAGCTACTTCCGCGACGCCCCCCGCGACGGTCGCCTCCGCGCGCTCGTCTCGAAGATCGCCGACGTGGAGGTGATCGTGACCGACACCGAAGCCGAGGCGCTCATCCTCGAGAACAACCTCATCAAGCAGCTCCAGCCCCGTTACAACGTCAACCTCAAGGACGACAAGACCTACCCCTACATCTGCATCCGGAACGAGCGGTTCCCCCGCGTCTTCCCCACGCGCCGCGTCCGCCGCGACGGCTCGCTGTACTTCGGGCCCTACACCGACGCCAAGGCGATGCACCTCGTGCTGAAGACGATCAAGGACCTCTTCAAGCTCCGGAGTTGCTCGCTCAACCTCTCGCCGCAGCCCATTGCCGCCGGGAAGTACACCCCCTGCCTCGACTACCACATCCAGAAGTGCGCGGCCCCCTGCGTCGCCTACGAGACCGAGGAGCACTACAACCAGACCATCGAGCAGATCAAGAAGCTGCTCAATGGGAAGACGAACGAGCTCATCGAGCTGCTCAGGGAGGACATGGCCGACCTCGCCGCGGCGAAGAAGTTCGAGGAAGCCGCTTACCGCCGCGACCAGATCCGCGCCCTGGAGCAGTTCGCCGAGAAGCAGAAGGTCGTCACCGACCAGGACGTCGACCGCGACCTCTTCGCGCTCGAAGTGGATCGCGCCGACGACGTGGCCGTCGGCGTCGTGTTCAAGGTGCGCGAGGGGAAGCTGCTCGGGCGGCAGCACAAGCTCGTGCGCGCGCTCGAAGGCACGGCCGACGAGGAGCTGATGCAGCGCCTCGTGGAGGACTACTACGCCGAAGCCACGTTCTTCCCCGATGAGGTCTTCCTAGCTACGCCGGTGTCCGATCCTGACCCGCTCGAAGCGCTCCTCCGCGAGGGGCGCGGGAAGAAGGTCCCGCTGAAGGTGCCCGAGCGCGGCGAGAAGGTGGACCTCATGCAGATGGTGCAGGCCAACGCGCAGCTCCTCCTCGGCGAGTGGAAGCTCCAGCGGCAGAAGACCGAGGAGGAGCACATCCCCCGCTCGGTCCTTGCGCTCCAGCGCGACCTCCACCTGAAAAAACCGCCGCGCCGCATCGAGTGCTTCGACATCTCCCACCTCGGCGGCACCGGCACCGTCGCCTCGTGCGTCGTCTTCGAGGACGGGCGCCCGAAGAAGGGGGACTACCGCTCGTTCAAGATCCGCACCGTCGAGCACGGCAGGCCTGACGACTTCCAGTCCATGCGCGAGGTGGTGGAGCGG
>DASPKS010000057.1:0-10986 GCA_035628035.1 Rubricoccaceae bacterium | reverse complement strand
GCGGGGCGACCTCGTGGCGCAGCTCACGCGCGAGATGGAGGAGGCCTCCGCCAACCTCGCCTTCGAGCGGGCCGCCGAGCTCCGCGACGCCATCGCCCAGATCGAGGCCCAGGACGCCGCCTGAGCCGTTTTCTGTCCTGTCGGCCTCTGCGAAGACGGGAGGAACCCACCCTCGAAGGCTGGACAGCCCCCCGCGCCTACCCCTATCTTGCGCGACTACCCCCGTTTCTGCGGCGTTTTCCGCCCCCTGCGATGAAGAAGGACATCCACCCGAAGTACGAGTTCATGACCGTCCGCCTCGCGGACGGCTCCACCATCACGACGCGCTCGACGATGGGCGTGGAGAGCTACAACTCGGAGGTGGACTCGTCGAACCACCCGTTCTACACCGGCAAGAAGACCATGATGGACACGGCCGGCCGCGTCGAGAAGTTCAACCGGCGCTACGGGCGGAAGTCGGACTGACCCCACGGGGGAAACCGCTGTTAAAGGGCGGGAGGCGGCTGGCCTTCCGCCCTTTCTGTTTGCTCACGGCCGCAGGAGCACCTTCCCCACGCTCCGCCGCGACTCCAGGTAGCGGTGGGCCTCGGCGGCCTCCTCGAACGGAAACACGCGGTCTACGTGCGGGCGGATGATCCCTTGCTCGTAGTACGCGAGGAGCTGCCGCGCCCACCGGGCCACCTCGGCGCGCATCCCCCAGAGGTGGCCGAGGTTCACGCCGAGCACGCCCTGGTTGGCATTGATGAGGCGGATCGGGTTGAACTTCGGCCACGGGATGCGAAGGCCCATCTTCACCAGCCCGAAGCGCCCACCGCCGGCGGCCTCCGCCACGCCAAAGAGCACGATCCGGCCCGTCGGCGCGAGCGCGCGGAAGCTCTGGCCCCAGTGCGCCCCGCCGATGGGGTCGAGCACGAGGTCCACGCCCTGCCCGCCCGTCGCCGCGCGGACGCCCGCGATCCAGTCGTCCGAGCGGGAGTCGAAGACGTGCTCGTAGCCGCGCGAGCGGGCGTAGTCGTGCTTGTGGGGGGAGGCCGTGCCGAACAGCTCGGCGCCGTAGCACCGCCCGAGGTCGGCCGCCGCCGTGCCCACCCCGCCCGCCGCGGCGTGGACGAGCACGCGCATGGGCCGCCCGCCCAGCTCCTCGGCGCGGCGCAGCCCGCCCATCACGACGAGCATCTGGAAGGCCGTGAGGTACGTCACCGGCAGCGCCGCGCCTGCCTCCGCCGTCATCCCCGCCGGGCGGCGGAACACCGCCTCGGCCGGAACGACGACGTGGCTGCCGTACCCGCCGAACCGCGTGAGCGCGAGGACGGCGTCGCCCTCCACGAGCCCTTCGACGCCCGACCCGACGGCCGCCACGCGCCCGGCCACCTCGTACCCGACGACCGCCGGCAGCGGCGGCGCGTCGGGGTAGAGCCCCTGCCGCGCCAGCACGTCGGCGAAGTTGACCCCCGCCGCTTCGACGTCGATGCGCACCTCGCCCGGCCCTGGGGTGGGGTCCGACGCCTCGCGGACCTGCAAGACTTCGGGCGGCCCTGCCTTCGTAATCCAGACCTGTCGCATCGCCCTCCGATCTTTGTGTCCCGGTGGGCGTTCTCGCTCGCCCCTTCCCACCCGGCAAGCTAGCCCCCGGCCCGTGAACGTCGTCTCCCTCCTCACGCGCAAGCGCGACGGCGGCACGCTGGCCGCCGACGAGATCACCGCGCTCATCGAGGCCTACACGCGCGGGGACGTGCCGGATTACCAGATGGCGGCGTTCCTCATGGCCGCTTTTCTGCGCGGGCTCGACGCCGACGAGACGGCCGCCCTCACGCGCGCCATGCTCCACTCCGGGACCGTCCTCGACCTCTCGGACCTCCCCGGTGCGAAGGTGGACAAGCACTCGACGGGAGGCGTCGGCGACAAGGTCTCGCTCATCCTTGCCCCGCTCGTCGCCGCGTGCGGCGTCCCCGTCCCGATGATCTCCGGGCGCGGGCTCGGCCACACCGGCGGCACCCTCGACAAGCTCGAAGCCATCCCCGGCTTCCGCACCGCCCTCTCCATCGCTGAGTACCGCGACGTGCTCGCGCGCGTGGGCTGCGTGATGATCGGGCAGACTGCCGAGATCGCCCCCGCCGACAAGCAGCTCTACGCCCTCCGCGACGTGACCGGCACCGTCGAGTCCATCCCCCTCATCGCGGCCAGCATCATGAGCAAGAAGCTGGCGGAGGGGATCGACGCGCTCGTACTCGATGTGAAGGCGGGCGCGGGCGCGTTCATGAAAGACGAAGCGGACGCCCGCCGCCTCGCCGAGACGCTCGTCGGCATCGGCCGCGACTTCGGGAAGCCGACGGTGGCCCTCCTCACCGCCATGGACGCGCCGCTCGGGCGGGCCATCGGGAACGGACCCGAAACGGCCGAGGCCGTGCGCGTCCTCCGCGGTGAGACCCCGCTCGGCGGGCCGGTGGACGACCTGCTGGAGGTCACGCTCGCGCTGGCCGGCGAGATGCTCGTTCTTGGCGGCGCGGCAGCCACGCCCGAGGCCGGCGCCGCCCGCGCCCGGCAGGCCCTCGCTGATGGACTCGCCTTCGAACGCTTCCTGGAGATGGTGGAGCTCCAGGGCGGCGACGCGGCCTATCTGGACGAGCCCGACCGGCTTATGGGTCCCCCCGTTGCAACCATTGAGGCGCCCCCCGGGTCCACGGGCTACGTGGCCGGAATCGATGCCCTTGCGCTGGGGCACGCGGCGGTGGCCCTCGGGGCCGGCCGCGCGAAAAAAGAGGACCGCGTGGACCCCAGAGCCGGGTTCGTGCTTAACAAAACCGTCGGCGCCCCCGTAGAGGGCCGCGAACCGCTCGCCTGGATCTTCGCCTCCGACCCCGCCCGGGTCGCCGTCGAAGCGGTCCGGCAGGCGTTCACCTTCGCCCCGACGCCCCCCCCTCCCACCCCCCTCGTGCTCGACCGCTACGACGGTGTGCGCTGGGCACGGGGCTGACCGGCGAAGCCCCCGCGTCCCTTAGATTCTTCGAACCCTCCGACCCCGAACCCCAAGCCCATGTCCCTCTGGAATCGCTTCACGCGGCTGATCAAGTCCATCTTCGGCGGGGCCATCTCTGCGATGGAGGACCCCCGGCTGATCCTGGAGCAGAACATCCGGGAGCTGAACGACCAGGTCCCGAAGATGAACGAGAACATCGCGACGGTGAAGGCCAACGTGATGTTGCTCCAGAAGGAGCACCGTCGCTACGAGATCGAGACGGCCGACCTCACGGCCAAGATCAAGGCGGCCATCCAGGCCAACCGTGACGACATCGCGCAGCGGTACGCCGTCCAGCTCCAGCAGATCAAGGACGCCCAGGCCCGCACGGGCGAGCAGCTCCAGTTCGCCGAGCAGGCCTACGACAAGGCGCTCCAGGTGAAGAAGGCGTTCATGCGCGAGCGCGAGCGGAAGATCGCCGAGGCGAAGGAGGCCCTCCGCGCCCACGAGCGCGCGAAGTGGCAGGCTAAGATCGCCGACACCCTCGAGCAGTTCGAGGTGGCCGGGATCGACGCCACGCACGACGAGATGGTCCAGCGCGTGAACGAGCAGACGGCCCGCTCGGAGGCCCGCATGGAGATGGCGCTCGACTCCATCGACACCGAGGCGCTCAAGATCGAGGAGGACGCCCGCGAGATCCAGGCGGCCGAGCTCGTCAAGCAGTTCAAGCTGGAGATGGGGATGGCCGAGCCGGCCCCCGCCTCCATCCCCGTCCCCGAGCTTCGCATCCCCGAGGCCGAAGAGACCGGCGGCGACGCCGCGCCCTCCGAGCGCACCCGCGAGCGGACCGAGTAGCAAGCAGCACGGGGGGGCGGGCCGGTATCGCCCATTACCGGCTCCTCCCTGCGTGCCTCATCCCCTCCCCTGCCATGACCCCCGAAGAGTTCGAGCGGCTGAAGGAAGAGGAGAAGGCGCACCTCCGCCAGCTCCGCGCCCTCAAGCAGCAGTACCGCCAGGCTCAGCGCCAGAGAGGGATGCTCGACGCCCTCGAAGGGATCTCGAAGGCCGGCCTCGACGACACCTACGACGAGATGCTCGACCGGCTCAACCGGCAGAACATCGAGGCTGAGGCCCGTTTCGAGGTGGCCCTGGAGAACCGCGGCCTCACCCCTTCAGACGCCGGCCCCACCGAGGCCGAGCGCGAGGCGATGCGGCGGGCCGAGGCGGAGGCGCTCGTCCGCCAGATGAAATCGGAGATTCCCGAAGGCAGCCAGGAGACGAACCCGACCGCCGGTACCAACGCCGCTAGGGCGGGGGAGCCGTCCTCCGGCAAGACCATCGGGCGCGCCGCGCCGCCGGAGCCCGAGGCGCCCCCCGCCGACGACCGCGGCGCCAAGACCATCGGCCGCCCCCGTTCCAGCGAGAGCGGGAACGCTTGATCTTTTTCACGCCGCTCCCGTAAGCGGGGTATCCAGCAGCGGGGCGAAGCCCCCCACCGATGCCCGACGAGCCGATCAACTTCTACAAGGAGGCGTTCACCACCCCGGCGAACCTCCTCTTCCTCATCGTCGCGCTCGTGTCGGCGCTCGCCATCGGCGGGTTCGCCACCGACCTCATCCTCCTCTTCGCGGCGGCGGCCGAGCTCATCTACCTCGGCACGGTCCCCCGCTCCGACCGCTTCAAGCGGCTCGTGCGGAGCCGCCGCGCCGCCGAGACGAACAAGCCGCCGAGCGACCGCGAGGTGTTCCGCGAGCTCTCCCGCGAGGACCAGCGGCGCTACGTGCTCTTCCGCAACCTCGAGAAGAAGGTCAAGGACAACTACGCGAAGCTCCCCTACGCCTCGCAGGGGATGCTCGACGCCCACCTCAAGAAGATCGACGGGCTCCTCGACGCGTACCTCAACCTCCTCCAGCTCAAGGAGCGCTACGGCCGGTTCACCCACTCCACCGCCGACGAGGAGATCGCCCGCGCCATCGCGCAGCTCCGCGCCGAGATGGCGAATGACCCGCCCCGCGTGGCCGCCATCAAGCAGCGCCGCGTGACGATCCTCGAGAAGCGGCTCGACAAGTTCAAGAAGGCCAGCGAGAACCTCGCCATCATCGAGGCCCAGCTCGAGACCATCGAGGACGTGACGAAGTACGTCTACGAGCAGAGCCTCACGATGCGGAACCCCGAGGAGGTCGCGTTCCAGCTCGACACCCTCGTGAGCGAGGTGGAGGAGACGCAGGCCTCCGTCGTCGAGCTGGAGGACGTGTTCGGCGACCCTCTCGGCGGCCTCACCAACATGGACCTCGACGTGTTCGACGAGTCGCGCCCGGCGGAGGAGAAGGCCGGCCGCGTGGACCCGGCGCTCCTCGATCCCGACGCCCCCGCCAGCGGCGACGGCGCGGCCCGCGAGCGCAACCGCGAGCGGAGCTGAGCGGGATGGGGCGCCCGGGCGCGTAGCTTCCCCCGTCCTTTCTCCGCTCCCATGGAAGCCTCTGCGTTCTCGACGCTCCTCTACGAGGTGGACGACGACGGCGTCGCCACCGTCACGCTGAACCGGCCCGAGGCGCTCAACGCGCTCAACCAGCGGACGGTCGCCGACCTCCACGCCGCCTTTCGCCAGGCCCGCACCGACACCGCCGTGCGCGGCGTGATCCTCACCGGCGCGGGCGACCGCGCTTTCGCGGCCGGCGCCGACATCTCGGAGTTCGCCGAGATGGACGCCCTCGAAGGGCAGCGCTTCGCGCAGCGCGGGCAGGCCATTTTTACCTCCATCGAGGCGATGCCGAAGCCGGTCGTGGCGGCTGTCAACGGGTTCGCGCTCGGCGGGGGGTGCGAACTCGCGATGGCGTGCCACCTCCGCGTGGCGAGCGACAAGGCGCAGTTCGGACAGCCCGAGGTGAATCTCGGACTCATCCCCGGCTACGGCGGCACGCAGCGGCTCCCGCGCCTCGTCGGGTTCGGGGTAGCGGCCGAGTTGCTGCTGACCGGCGAGCGGATCACGGCGCAGCGGGCCTACGAGGTGGGCCTCGTCAACCGCGTGGCGACGCCCGAGGCCCTGCTCGACGTGGCGAAGGAGCTGCTCCTCCAGATCACGGCGAAGGCGCCGGCGGCGGTGGCGATGGCGCTCCAGGCCCTCCGCGCGGCCGACCTCCCGCTTGCGGCCGGGCTCGCCCAGGAGGCCGCCCTCTTCGGGCAGTGCTGCGCCACCGACGACTTCGCCGAGGGCGTCATGGCGTTCCTCGACCGCCGCAAGCCGGAGTTCACGGGCCGCTAAGCTGCCCCGATGGGCGTCCTCCTCCTCGTCCTGCTGCTCCTGCTGGTCGCCTTCTTCGCAGGCGCGGAGGTAGCGTTCGTGACGGCGAACCGGCTGCGCGCCGAGGTGCGTGCCCGCCGCGAGGGGCTCGCCGGGCGGCTCGTGCGGGGGTTCCTCCACGAGCCTGGCACGTTCTTGACGACGACCCTCGCCGGCACCACGCTCGCGCTGATCGCGCTCGCGATCCTCATGGACCACGAGCTGCGTGACCCCCTGGAGACGTTCTGGGGCGATGTGTTCGGGGGGCGTACGGCCGTCGGTGGATGGGTATCCCTCTCCATCACCCTCATCGCCGCGCTCTCCGGCCTCGTCGTCGGCGTGGCCCTGCCCAGGGTCTTCTTCCGCGAGCCGTCGGACTGGGCGCTCTTCGCGCTCGCCCTCCCGCTCAAGCTCGCGCGTGCCCTGCTCCTCCCGATCACCAAGCCGGCCGAATGGGCCGCCGCCGCGCTCGCCCGCCTGCTCACGAGACAAGACGAGCCGCTCCCGTCGTTCTACCGTCGCGACCTGGAGGCCCGCCTCCGCGCGAGCACCGACGACGGCACGCTCGACCTCGACGAGGATGAGACGGAGATGCTCACGAACGTGTTCGAGCTCCGCACCCTCCGCGTGAAGGACTCGATGGTGCCGCGCACCGACGTCCAGGCCGTCGAGGAGGGCGCCTCGCTGGAGGAGGTCCGCCGGCGCTTCGTCGAGACGGGGCACTCGCGGCTGCCGGTCTACCGCGGCACGCTCGACCAGACCGTCGGGGTGGTCCTCGCGCACGACCTCTTCCACGCGCCGGCCTCCCTCTCCGAGATCATCCGCCCCGTCGTCGCTGTCCCCGACGCGAAACCGGCGCGGGATCTCCTCTTCCAGTTCCTCCGCGAGGGGACCTCCTTCGCCGTCGTCATCGACGAGTACGGCGGGACGGCCGGGATCGTGACGGTCGAGGACCTCCTCGAAGAGCTCTTCGGCGACATCCGCGACGAGCACGACCCCGCCGCGGCCCCCATGCGCCGGCTCGACGAGAGGACCTTCCTCGTGAGCGGGCGCGTCCGCCTCGACGAGCTCGAAGAGGAGCTGGGGCTCACGCTCCCGGAGGGCGACTACGACACCGTCGCCGGCTACCTCCTCGACCGCCTCGGCGCCATCCCGGAGGAGCGCCAGCAGTGCGACCTCGACGGGCTCCGGTTCACCATCTTCAAGGCCAGCGCGAACCGGATCGAGGCCGTCCGCATCACGCGGCTCTAGGTTTTCTCAGGGCGCCTTCTGGAGCAAGAGCCGGCGGATGGTCCCCTGACGGAAAGCGAAGATCCGCTTGAGCTGCAGGCGCACGAGCGGGTGCACGACCTCGCCAAGCGGGAAGAACGGGAGGCGATAGCGCACCTCGTCGTCGATGAAGGTCTCCCCGTTTGCGTATCGAAAGCGGTGGGTATGGATCCAGGTTCGGTACGGCCCGCGCACCTGCTCGTCCACGAACGCGTGCGGCGGGTCCCACACAGAGATGCGCGAGCGCCACGAGATCGGGACGCCGAACAGCCGGAGGCGGTAGTCGATGAGCGCGCCCTCCCCCATCGGGATCGGCTGCGGCGTGGTGACGTGGAAGCGGAGCTCGGGCGGGGTGATCCGTTCGAGGTTGGCCGCCTCGGCAAAGAAGGCGAACACGTCCGCCTGCGCGAGGGGGAGCGAGGTCGAGACGCGGAGCGTGTGCCACATGACCGGCGTACCGAGAGGGAGCCGCTGAATGCGCCACCGAGCGAACGGGTTTCGTCTGCCCCTGCTATCCTCCCGTCCCCCGACGCCTTTCCGCATGCGCCTCCTCCTCCTCAGCAACTCCACCAACCCCGGCCAGGCCTACCTCGACCACGCCGTCGACTGGCTCCGCCACTTCCTCGGCGAGGGCGTCCGCCGCGTCCTCTTCGTCCCCTTCGCGGGGGTCACCATCTCTTTCGACGACTACGCCGGGAGGGTCCGCGAGCGCCTGGAGCCGCTGGGCTACGCCGTCGAGAGCCTCCACGCCGTCACCTGCGACCTCGGCGAGGCCGTCACGAAAGCGGAGGCGGTTCTCGTCGGCGGCGGCAACTCGTTCCACCTCCTCGACTTCGTCTACCGTCACCACCTCCTCGACCCCCTCCGGGCGCGCGTGGCGGATGGGATGCCGTACGTGGGCTGGAGCGCCGGGAGCAACCTGGCCTGCCCGACGATCCGCACGACGAACGACATGCCCATCGTCGAGCCGCCTACGCTCGACGCGCTCGGGCTTATCCCCTTCCAGATCAACCCACACTACACCGACGCGCACCCGCCAGGCCACCAGGGCGAGACGCGTGCGCAGCGGCTGCTGGAGTTCGTGGCGGTGAACCCGACGCTCCCCGTAGCTGGGCTGCCCGAGGGGACGGCGCTCCGCGTAGAGGGGGCCCGCATCGAGAAGCTCGGCCCGCACCCCGTCCGGCTGTTCGCGCACGGCGAGGAGCCGCGTGAGGTAGCGGAAAGGGACCTGAGCTTCCTGCTCTCGGCGTAGCGCGCTCAGTGCGCGCCGTGGAGGACGATCTCGGAGAGGGCCGTGTCGTGGAATCGCTGGCCGGGGTAGACCGCCGTGATCTCCAGCTCGATCACGTCGCCCGGCTTGACGTGCAGCTCCCCGGAGAGCGGGACGCTCTGGGGGAGCATGCTGTCGGCGAGGCGGATGCGCTGCACGGGCTGGCCGTTGATGCGCATGAGGAACTCGCCCACGCGCCCGTTCGCGCGCCATGTCGCCTCGTCCTTCGCGTAGCCGTTCACGACGTCGATTCCCCAGAACGGAACCGGTTGATCGGGGTTCGGCGGCGCCTCCTCTGCGTCCTCACCCGACGCCTGCAGGGTGAAGATGAGCCGCTCGCCGACGCCGTCGCCGTCGGCCCCCTCCACCCAGGCCGTCGTGGCCGTGCCGTCTTCGAGGCGGCCGGCGTCGTAGCGGTTGTTGCGCTGCGGGGCGAGCGCGGAGGAAGCGGTCGTCGTCCACCCGTAGGCGCAGGCGAGGCTGCACCCCATGAACAGCTCGCCGTCCTCGACGAAGGAGGCCTGCGTGGCGTCCCACACCTCCGCCTCGACGAGCGGCTGCGCGTTCGCGGCCCGGAGGAGCACGATCAGAGCAAAGAGAGCGGAGCGGGCCATCGGCGGGAGCGGCGGGTGGGTGCCAGAAGATGCGGCGCTCGTCCTTATGAAACAAGCCGCTGCGCGAAGGCAAGCACGAGCCGGGTATGGACGGCGAGGCGGTCGGCGAGGCCCAGCTCGCCGAGGCGCTGCTGCGGCGTGGTAGGGAGCTTGGGCGGCGAGATACGGCCCATCCAGAGGGGCATCACGTCGGCGACGGCGCGGGGGCCCGGAAAGCGGCCGGGCGGGAGGTGCGCGCCGTAGAACTGCGCCTTGCGCTCCAAGCGCACGTAGACCGTCTGGTCCACCTCCACCTCGCCCTCGGCGCCCTCCGCTACGAGCTGCGTGCCGAGGAGGTAGTCGAAGTAGAAGAGTGGGACCTCCGTGAGCGCCGCGCCCACCACGGCAACCGCTTCGGGATGCTCGCGGAAGCCGACCTCAGCGGCGCGGGCGGTGGCCGTCGCCACGAGCACGAGGGTCTCCTCAGCCACGAGGTCGGGGTCGGCGTCCTCACCCAGCGCCGGGAGCACGGCGCGCACGAGGTCCTCGGTGACGGAGAGCACGGCCGGTGCGGCGAAGGCGACCGCGCGCGCGGCGAGCGCGTCGGAGGAAGGCATGGGCATCTAACGGCGGAGGGGCGCTTGCGGCGCCCCCCGGACCGGCTCACACCGCCGACGTCGGGGCGTCGCCGCCGCCGATGGAGTCCCGCATCTTCGTGTCGGCCTCTAGGTTCTTCATGTTGTAGTAGTCCATCACCCCGAGGCGGCCGGAGCGGAACGCCTCCGCCATCGCGCGGGGCACCTCGGCCTCGGCGGCGACGACGGCGGCGCGCTGCTCCTGCTCGGCGGCGACGGCGCTCGCGCGGCGCTCCTCCGCCTTCGCGCGGGCTACCCTCAGGTCGGCTTCCGCCTGGTCGGTCTGGAGCTTCGCGCCGATGTTCTCGCCCACGTCCACGTCGGCGATGTCGATGGAGAGGATCTCGAAGGCGGTGCCGCTGTCGAGGCCTTTTTCGAGGACGGTCTTCGAGATGCGGTCGGGGTTCTCCAGCACGGCGGCGTGGGTGTCGGCCGAGCCGATGGTCGAGACGATCCCCTCGCCGACGCGGGCGATGATCGTTTCCTCCCCGGCCCCCCCGACGAGCCGCTCGATGTTGGCGCGGACGGTCACGCGGGCGACGGCGCGCACCTGGATCCCGTTCTTCGCCACGGCCGAGATCGGCGGCGTCTCGATCACCTTCGGGTTCACCGACACCTGCACGGCCTCGAACACGTCGCGCCCCGCGAGGTCGATCGCCGTCGCCCGCGCGAACGAGAGGTCGATGGCGGCCTTGTCGGCCGAGATCAGCGCGTTCACCACCTTCTGCACGTTGCCGCCGGCGAGGTAGTGCGCCTCCAGCTCCGGGGTCTGGACGGGGATCCCCGCCTTGTGCGCCGTGATGAGCGGGCGGACGATGGCGGCCGGCGGCACGCTCCGCAGGCGCATCCCGACGAGGTCGCGGAAGAGCCGGAGCGGCACGCCCGAGAAGATCGCCGTGACCCACAGCCGGACGGGGATGAAGTAGAGGAGCAGGACGAAGAGGAGGACGACGGCGACGATGACGAAGACGCTGAGGCCGCCG
>DASPKS010000056.1:0-16461 GCA_035628035.1 Rubricoccaceae bacterium | reverse complement strand
GAGGAGCTGCGTGGCGAGCGAGAACGTCCGCGAGTGGTGGCGGAAGGCGAGGCGGAGGAACCGGTCCTCCTCAGCGCGCGAGGCGCCGGGGCGGAGGCGCGGGAGCGCGGCCCCGGCCGGGAGGGGGAGGGCGAGCGTGCTCATGCCGGCACCGCCTCCCGCCGCGCCGCGCCGCTTCGCCGCTTCAATAGCGCCATCGGTACGGCCAGGCCAAGGAGCCCGAACAGGCCGGCCAGCGGGGCGCCGAACACGAGGCAGATCCCGACAGGGAAGAGCACGTTGGCGGCGTACACCCGTGGTCCCCACCGGCGGACGAACGCGTCCGGCGCCGGGGCCAGCCCGCCGAGCAGCTTCTCGTAGCCGAGCGCGATGATGGCCGACGTGAGGAACCACCCGCCCCAGTTCACGAGCGGCATCCCGAAGTAGACCCCGTCGGCGCGGTACTGCCAGAAGGGGAAGGCGTGGTTCATCGCGGGGTCGAGCGCGACGTCCCACAGCACCATGAAGGCGGCCGTGGCGAGGACGCGCCCGGCGCGGTTCAGCCCGAGCCGCCGCGCGAGGTCGAGGCTCACGAGGGAGAGGGCGTACCACGAGGGCGGGATGAAGTACGGCACGTCGCCCGCGATCTTCGCGCCGAGCCACTCGCCGTAGCTGTAGTGCCCGAAGGGGAAGCCCGTGTTCGTCCCGATCAGCTCCGACGTGGCGCCGACAGCGGCGCCCCAGGCGAGGAAGCCGAACGAGCGGGCCCACCCCAGCTCAGGGACGTAGAGCGAGAAGGCGAGAACCGGGAGGAGCGCCATGTAGGCCCACGTGGGCCCCTTGATGAGGTCGGGGTACGCGAGGCCGAGGTGCTCGGCGATCCACCCCAGCGCGGCGGCGGCCTGCGCCGGGAAGAAGTTGATCAGCACCGACCCGCCGAGGCTGAACAGGCACGCCCCCACGAACAGCCCGAAGGTGACGAGGAAGACGCGCCGCGCGAGCGCGGGGTCGGGCGAGGCGGGCATCGGGCGAGCGGGGCGAGGGGCGCCTTGTAGTCCAGCCGAACGATACGGGATCCGGAGATTAATCGAGCCTTGCAGACCGGAATCGGCCGCCGATTTCACCGGCCGGCTCAGGCGCCGTAGCGGTCGTGCGCGGCCGTGTAGTCCATCACGACGGTGCGGAGGAACTCCTCGGGCGCCATGCGGACGGGCTCCAGCCCGAGCCGCTGCTCGACGGCCGCCTTCGCCCGGCGGACGAGGTGGTCGGTCGCCTTCGAGCGCTTCTCGATGCGGAGCTTGACGAGGACGGCGCGGAGCGTCCGCACATCGGCGTCGGAGAGGCGCTCGGCCTCGGGGAAGGCGAGGACGTACGCGGGACCGGGCTTGGCGTAGACGATCTCGGCGAGGCTCACGCGGCGGCGGAGGCGGATCACCGTGGTCCCGGCGGCGAGGTCGCCGAGGCGCTGGGCGTGCTTCGTCGCCGCCACGGCCACGACGGCCACCACGCCCGACGTGATCCAGATGTCGATGGGGCGGAGGATCCAGCGGAGGAGGTACTGCCCGAGGGTGGGCTCGGCGCCGTCGAGCCGGGCCACCTTCAGACGGAGCGCCATCTTGCCCGGGCTCCGCCCCTCGAAGAAGACCTCGAAGCCGAGGTGGTAGAAGAGCGGGACGAGGAAGAGGACCACCTCCAGCGCCACGCTGTACGTCCGCGGGAAGACAAGGGCGATGACGAGGTACCAGTAAGCGAACCCGATCACGGCGTCGAGGAACCACGCGAGGAGGCGATCCCCCACGCTCGCCGTCGTGAAGGCGAGGTCGACGTTCTGGGCCGTGAGGACGCGGAAGGAGTCCACGAAGGGGAAGGGCGCGATGGGTGGAAAGCTACGGGCGTAGCTTCGCGCCATGCGGGAAGCCGTGTTCATCCGCCGGTATTCGAAGGACTGGAAGGCGTTCGAGGAGCGCCTCGCTGCGGAGAAGCGCGTGGACCCCGACGCGCTGGCCGGCGGCTACGTCCGTCTCACCGACGACCTCGCCTACGCGAAGACGTTCTACCCCGGCTCGGCCACGGCGGCCTACCTCAACGGGCTCGCCGTCCACGTCCACGCGCAGGTCTACCGGAATCGACGGGAGGAGCGCGGGCGGCTCCGGCGGTTCTGGACGGAGGAGATCCCCCGCACGGTCTACCAGGAACGCCGCCCGCTCCTCTGGTCGCTCGTCTTCTTCCTCACGTTCGTCGCGGTCGGCGTCGTCTCCACGCTCGGCGACGACACGTTCGTCCGCCTCATCCTGGGGGACGGCTACGTCAACATGACGCTGGCGAACATCGAGGCCGGCGACCCGATGGCCGTCTACAAGGAGATGCGCGCGCTCGACATGTTCTTCGGCATCACGCTCAACAACGTGATGGTCTCGTTCTACGCCTTCGGCCTCGGCATCCTCGCGTCGGTGGGGACCGTGTGGTTGCTCCTCCGGAACGGCGTGATGCTGGGGGCCTTCCAGACGTTCTTCTTCCAGCAGGCGCAGGAGCGTGGGATGGGGCTCTTCTGGGAGTCCGTGCTGACGGTCTGGATCCACGGCACCCTCGAGATCTCCGCCATCGTCGTCGCGGGCGGGGCCGGGCTCGCGATGGGGAACGCGCTCCTCTTCCCGGGCACGTACCCCCGGATGGTGAGCTTCCGGCGCGGGGCCATGCGCGGGCTGAAGATCGTGATCGGGCTCGTGCCGCTGTTCATCGTCGCGGGGTTCCTCGAGGGGTTCGTCACGCGGCACACGGCGATGCCGACGGTGCTGAGCGTGGCGATTATTTTGGGCTCCCTCGCGTTCGTCCTCGGGTACTTCGTCGTACTCCCGTGGCGCGTCCACCGCCGCGACGCTGCGGAGGCCGCCGCCCTCGCCGAGGCAGAGGCCGCCCGCCGCGCCGCCGTTTCCTGGGCGCCCCGCCGCGCCGACGCCTGATCCCCCATGCTCCACCCCTCCGAAGGGCCTGCAGCGCCCCCCGCCGACGACCTGGGGGCCATCCGCTTCCGCCGCGTCCGCGACGTGAGCGACGTGCTCAACACCACGTTCGCGTTCCTCCGGGAGAACTTCCGCGAGCTGGGCCTCGGACTCCTCACCATCGCCGGGCCGCCGCTCCTCCTCGTCGCCCTCGCGTCGAGCTATGTGCTGGGGATGGTGATGAACCCCGAGGCGCTCATGCCCGACCCGGCGGCGACGCCCGATGAGCTGCTCAGCGGGCCCTTCGGGGAGCTGATAGTGGGCTACTTCGGACTCGCCGTGCTGGCGATGGTCGGCTTCCTCCTGCTCTACGCCGTGGGGTACGCGTACGTCCGCCTCTACCGGGAGGGGCTGGCCGGAGAGATCACGCCGGGCGTGCTCTGGGGCGCGGCGCGGCGGGTGATTGGGCCGATCCTCGGCACGTCTGTCGTGCTCACCGTCGTCGTCTTCCTGAGCGCCCTCGTCAACGTCATCCCGTGCCTGGGGACGCTCGCGTGGCTGGCGGGGCTCGTCTACGCGATGCCCATCTTCACGCTGCTCTACGTGGCGCGGCTGTTCGAAGGGCGGGGGCTCGGCGACGGCCTCCGCCGCACGCGCACCCTCATGCAGGGGCGGTGGGGGCCCTCCTTCGGCATCGTCGCGATCAGCCTCATCATCGCGTGGGTGATCCAGACGGCGCTCTCGTTCCCGACGAGCATGGCGCTCATGGGCTACATGATGAACTCGCTGGAGGGCGAGGGCAGCAGCCTCGGCACCGGGCAGCGCGTGCTGATGGCGTTCGGCTCGGTGCTGAGTGCGCTCGGCTACTTCGCCTTCATGATCCCCCTCGTGGCGTCGGTCTTCCAGTTCTTCAGCCTCGTCGAGCAGAAGGAGGGGGCGGCGCTGCTGGAGGAGATCGAGGCCATCGGCCGCGAGACGGACCTCGCGCCGGCCGAGCCGCGCCGCCCCGCCGCGCCGCCGAGCGGAACGACCGCCCCCGGCGACGACGAGGACCTCAGCCGAGGGTTCGGGCGAACCGAGGGGTGACGGTGCGCACGACGATCCTCGCGCTGCTGGTCACGATCACGGGGGGGCTCGGCCGCGCACAAGGGGAGCCCCCGCCCCCTCCTTCGGTCGAGGCACCGGAGACGCCGCTGGAGAAGCTCAAGCCAGGCGAGGGCGGGCCTGCCCGGCCGCTTCCGGAGGCCCCCCGCGACACGGCCGCCGCGGCGCCGCGCCCGCTGCCCTCGCTCGACCGCTACCGGGACGATCCTGCATTCCAGTACGAGCGCGTCGTCGTCGAGCGCGAGTCGCTGCTCGCGCGGTTCCTCCGGTGGGTGGACCGGACGTTCTTCCGCCCCATCCGCGAGAACACCTCCGCCGGCGCCCGCGAGCTCGTGTACCTCTTCTTCGCCCTCGGCGTGCTCGCGTGGGTGTTCGTGCGCCTCTTCCGCGCCGACGGCGGTGGGCTCTTCGGACGGAAAAGCAAGGAAGCCCCCGGCGGCCCCGTGCTCCTCGACGCCGAGGACATCGCGGCGGTCGACCTCGACGCGCTGCTCGCCGAGGCGCGCCGGGAGGGCCGCTTCCGCGACGCCGTCCGCTACCAGTACCTCCTCGGGCTGCAGAAGCTCGCCACGCGCGGGATCATTGACTGGCGGAAGGACAAGACGAACCGGGAGTACCTCGCCGAGGTGCGCCGCGCCGCCGGGCTGGCCGAGCCTTTCGCGGAGGTGACGCGACTCTTCGAGTGGGTGTGGTACGGCGAGGCTGCCGTGGACGCGCCGGCCTTCGCCGCCGTCGAGGCGCGGTTCGACCGCCTCGCCGAAGCGCTCGACGGGTCTACGGCGCGAGAGGGCACGCGGCGATGAAGCGCTTCGGCCCCTTCCTCGGGCTCGTCCTCGTCGTCGTGCTGTTCGTCGTCGTGGAGGCCACGCGGCCCCAGCCCATCGATTGGACGCCGTCGCTGGAGCCCGACGACGCGCGCCCCTTCGGCACGCGCGTGCTCGCCGAGACGGTCTCCCGCTGGCTGGCCGGGCCCGACAGCGCACCGGTCCCCCTCGCGTTCGTAGACGAGCCGCCGTACCTCTTCCTCGCCGACACCTCGCGAAGGGGCACGACGTACGTCTTCGTCACGCTCCACTTCGCGCCCGACGAGGCCGAGGCCAAGCGGCTCCTCGCCTACGCCGCGCGCGGCAACACCGTCGTCGTGGCGGCGCAGGCGCTCGACGGCCTCCTCGCCGACAGCCTGGGCGTCTCGGAGAAGCTGGCCGAGGGATACGACGCCGACCCCGGGCTCTATTTCTTCTTCCCGCCCTATGAGCCGCAGGCCGACAGCGTGCTCCACCTCACGAGCCCCGGCCTCGCCCGCGACAGTGGGTACCACTACGCGTTCCCCGTGCGCAGTCGGTACATCGAGGGGCTCGACCCCGCGCGCACGACCGTGCTGGGTGAGGACGAGGCAGGACTGCCCACGCTCGCGCGCGTCCGCGTGGGGGAGGGGGCGTTCCTCCTCTCGTCTACCCCATTGGCCTTTACCAACGCGGCGCTCCTGATGGAGGGCGACGGGGTAGCCTACCTCGCCGGCGCGCTGGCCCATGTCCCGGCGCAGCCACTCTTCTGGGACACCTACCACCGCCCGATCGCCGGCGAGGCGCAGACGCCGCTCCGGTTCCTGCTCCGCCAGCCGCCGCTCCGGCTCGCGTACACGCTGGCCGTCGTGGGGCTCCTTTTGTTCGTGCTCTTCCGGGGGCGGCGGTGGCAGCGGCCCGTGCCTGTCGTGGCGCCGCCGCCGAACGCCACGCGCGAGTTCACGCGGACCATCGGCCGGCTCTACTTCCAGCACGGCGACGGCCGCGCCCTCGCCGCGCGGCGCACGCGCTACTTCTTCGACCGCCTCCGCACGCGGCATGGGCTGGGCGACGAGACGCTCGACCTCACGCCCGAGGCCGCCGCCCGCGTGGCCCGCCGCACGGGCGTGCCGCCCGACGAGGTGGCTGCGCTCTTCGCGCGTCTCCACCGCCTCCAGCGGAGCGCCCACGCCTCCAACGACGACCTGCTCGACCTCGACCGCGCGCTCGACCGGTTCTTCCGCGCGGCCGAGCGCGCCTGAGGGCCGCGTGGCGATTTTCCCGCCTCCTCACCCGCTCCAGCATGACTGACGACCGTCCCGCCGCGCCCGCCGAAGCCAACGGCGCTCCTCCCGAAGCGGCGCCCGCCCCTGACGTGGATACGCTCATCCAGCCGCGCACCGACCTCTCGGGGCTGGCCGCCGCCGTCGACGCCCTCCGCGCGGAGGTAGGCAAGCTCGTCGTCGGGCAGGCGGGGATGGTGGACGAGCTGATCGCGGCCGTCCTCGCCAACGGGCACGTGCTCATCGAGGGCGTGCCCGGCGTGGCGAAGACGCTCACGGCCAAGCTCCTCGCGAAGGCGACGGGGCTCCCGTTCAGCCGCATCCAGTTCACGCCCGACCTCATGCCGGCCGACGTCCTCGGCACGAGCGTGTTCTCGCAGAAGACGAGTGAGTTCACGTTCCACCCCGGCCCCATCTTCTCGTCGGTCGTCCTGATCGACGAGATCAACCGCGCGCCCGCCAAGACGCAGGCCGCCCTCTTCGAGGTGATGGAGGAGCGCCAGGCCACGGTAGACGGGACGACCTACCCGATGGCGCAGCCGTTCCTCGTCTTCGCCACCCAGAACCCCATCGAGCACGAGGGGACGTATCGCCTCCCCGAGGCACAGCTCGACCGGTTCCTGTTCAAGGTCAGGGTAGGGTACCCGGGCCTGGAGGAAGAAGCGCAGATCTTGGAGCAGTTCCAGGCGCACGGCGGGTTCGTGGACCTCGACCGCGTGCAGCCGGTCCTCACGGCCGAGCAGCTCCTCGACGCGCAGGCGGCCGTGCGCGCGGTGCGCGTCGAGCCGAGGGTGCTCCGCTACGTGGCCGAGATCGTGGCGGCCACGCGGAACCACCCGGCGCTCTACCTCGGCGGCAGCCCGCGCGCGAGCCTGGCCGTCCTCGTCGGCGCGAAGGCCGTCGCCGCCATGAGCGGGCGCGACTTCGCCACGCCCGAGGACGTGCGGGCCGTCGTCGCGCCGGCGCTCCGCCACCGCATCATCCTCACGCCGGAGAAGGAGGTGGAGGGCGTCCGCCCTGCGACGGTGCTCAAGCGGATCGTCGAGGAGATCGAGGTGCCGCGCTGAGCGGGCGCATATGGTCCGCTTCCTCAAAAGCCTCTACCTTACCGAGCGGTTCTTCTGGGCGCTCGCCGCGCTCGCCGCGTGCAGCGTGGCGGGCTACTACGTACCCGTGCTGTTCGCGCTCGCCCGGCTCGGCGTGCTCCTCCTCGGCGGGGCCGTCGTCGCCGACGGGCTCCTGCTCTGGGCCACGCGCAAAGGAAAGACCGGCGGGCTCGAAGGACGGCGTGAGGTGCCGGACAAGCTCTCCAACGGCGACGAGAACGAGATCGTCCTCCACCTCCGGAGCCGCTACCGCTTCCCTGCACGCGTGCGCGTGATCGACGAGGTGCCCATCCAGTTCCAGGCGCGCGACAAGGGCTTCGCCGTCCGCCTCGCCCCCGGCGAGGAGAAGACCCTGCGGTACACGCTGCGGCCGGTCGAGCGGGGCGCCTACGCCTTCGGCGCGCTGAACCTCTACGCCGAGAGCCCCCTCGGGCTGCTGCTCCGGCGCTTCCGCACGGGCGAGGCGCAGGAGGCGGCGGTGTACCCGTCTCTCCTCCAGATGCAGCGGTATGCCTTCCTCGCCACGAGCAACCGGCTCGAAGAGGTAGGGGTCAAGAAGGTCCGCCGTGTGGGGCACACGCTGGAGTTCGACCAGATCCGCGCCTACGTCCCGGGCGACGACCGCCGCACCGTGAACTGGAAGGCGACGGCCCGCCGCGCCGGCGCGCTCATGACGAACCAGTACCAGGAGGAGCGCTCGCAGCCGGTCTACGCCGTCCTCGACATGGGCCGCGCGATGCGCTCGCCCTTCGCGGGGATGACACTGCTCGACCACGCCATCAACGCGGCCCTCGTCCTCCTCAACATCGCGCTCCTCAAGGACGACCTCGCCGGGCTCGTCACGTTCGACGAGCAGGTCCGCACGGTGCTGCCGGCCACGCGGCGGCGCAGCCAGCTCCAGCGCCTCCTCGAAGCGCTCTACCGGCAGACCACCTCATTCCGCGACCCCACCTACGAGGGGCTCCTCGCCACCGTCGAGCGGAGCCTGCGGCAGCGCGGGCTCATCCTCCTCTTCACCAACTTCGAGACGCGCGTGGCGCTGGCGCGGCAGCTCCCGTACCTCCGGCGGATCGCCCGGCTGCACCGCCTCGTCGTGGTGTTCTTCGAGAACACCGAGCTGCGCGAGCTCCTGCAGCAGCCCGCCGAGCGCGCCGAGGACGTCTACGTCAAGACCGTCGCGGAGGGGCTCGACGTGGAGAAGCGCGAGATCGCGCGCGAGCTGGAGCGGCACGGGATCGGCGCCCTCCTCACGCGCCCGGAGACGCTCACCGTCGACGCCATCAACCGCTACCTCCAGATCAAGGCGCAGGGGGCGGTGTAGGTGGCGGCCACTGGTTCTCCGGGTGCCGCCCGCGCACGCCGGCGTAGAGCGCGTAGAGTGCCGCGAGGTCTTGGTCGAGATCGCCCGTCGGCTCAATGAGGCCAATGGGCCCGACCTGCTTCTGCCCAAAGTCGAGTGCGACGGCTACGATGGGCACGCCCGCCGCAACGGCGATGCGGTGGAAGCCGGTCTTCCAGCGGTCCACCTTCTTGCGCGTCCCCTCCGGCGCGAGGCCGAGGAGGAAAGGTTCTCCGGTGCGGAAGCGCGCGATGGCCTGGGCGGCGAGGTCGCCCGGCTGATCGCGGTCCACCGGGATGCCCCCGACGCTCCGGAGGAGCCAGCCGAGCGGTCCCCTGAACAGGGAATGCTTCCCATAAAAAGAAAGCCGGAGGCCGAGCGCGAGCAGCGCGGCGATCCCGACGACGCCGTCCCAGTTCGAGGTGTGGGGGTAGGCGACGAGGACGAACCGGTTGGTGTCGGGCACGGCGCCCGTGAGGCGCCAGCCGAGGAGGAACAGCACGGTCCGGCCGAGGGCGCGTGTGAAGGCATTTCCGCGCCGGGGCACCGACGGCGGCAGCGCCGGCAGCTCCACGAGGGGCCAGCGAGCCGCCTCCGCCATCAGCGGGCGACGGTCACGGTCTGCGTGGCGGCTTCGCGGCCCGCCGTCACGCGGCAGACGTAGGCACCAGAGGAAGGTAGCCGCACGGCCTGCTCGTGAATCCCTGCGCCGAGCCGTCCGGCCGCGGGCCTCGCGCAGAGCCGCCCCCGCGCGTCGAAGCAGGCGAGGGCGACGTCCGCCGGTGCGTCGAGGGCGAAGCGGAGCGTGGCGTCACCGCGCGTGGGGTTGGGGAAGGCGTCGAGGCGGAGGCCGGTGTCGCTGCCGGGCACGGGCTCGGCGCCCGTCACGGCCGGGCCGGGGACGAGCGCCATCAGCACCTCATCGAGGAGGGCGCGCCACTGCCCCCACGAGTGGCCCTCCGGCCGCTCGCGGTACGTGAGCCGGTAGCCGTTCGCGAGGAACAGGTCGCGCATCCGCCGCGCGTTCGCCTCGCCGTCGTTGATCGTCCCCGTGGAGAGGTAGATCGAGAACAGGCTGTCGGGTGCGGCCTGCATCATCTCGAAAAGCGACGGGCCTTCCCACCACTGCGGGCTCTCGCTCACCCAGTACGCGGGCGACTGGATGGCGAGGTTCCGGAAGACGCCGGGGCGGAGGAGGCCGAGGTACGTAGAAAAGACCCCGCCGAGCGAGGTGCCCAGGATCACGCGGGCGTCGGCCGAGGGGTTCGTGCGGTACGCCGCGTCGATGGCCGGCACCAGCTCGTCCGCGAGGAACGCGACGAAGTCGGGGTTCTGGACGTACTGCTCCTGGCGGCGGTTCTGGCCCGTGACGACGTCGCGCGGGTCCACGAACACGACGACGCACGGGGCCGCGCGCCCGTCGTGGATGAGGTTGTCGAGGACGATGAGCATCGCGCCGAGGCGGTCGTCGCTGTACTCGTGGCCATCGGTGACGTAGACCGTCGGGAGGTTCGAGAGGCCGTCGTAGCCGGCGGGGGTGTAGACGCGGTAGCGGACGGCGTAGCCGAGGTGGGTGCTCGTGCGCTGGAGGTTGCCCGAGAGCGCGCCGCGCGGGACTTCCGGCCGGCGGACGGTCTCCTCGGGGAACACCCAGGCGGGCATGCGCAGCTCCGAGTTCGGGCCGAACCCGCTCCACTGCTGGTGCGGGTTGTTCGGGTCGAGGATCCAGTTCGAGCCGTTGAGGACGAGCTTGTAGTCGATGCGGGCGTCCGCCGGGAAGCGGTAGACGCGGCGCCACACCGTGCTCAGGCCTACGCGCGTGAGGTTCTGGCCTGCCGGGTTCCAGCCGGAGTGGTCGCCCGGCACGGCGACGGTCGTGGCCGTCCCGCGCCAGAGGAAGGCTACCGAGTCGCCCTCACGGAAGGGGATCTGGTCGGCGGCGCGGAGGTCGGCCCAGAGGGAGGCGATGGCCCGCTCGCGCTCGGCGGCGTCGGGGATCGCCGCGAGGGAGTCGAGGTAGGCCGTGAAGTCGGCGAAGTGGGCGAACGGCGGCGTCTGTGCGAGGGCAGGGGCCGCGCAGGCGGTGAGGAGGAGGACGAGGGCGAGGGGGCGCATCGGGGCGGGATCGGCGATCGGGGAAGCTACGGCGTGGGTTTCGGGCTACCGGAACGCCGCCCTCCTCTCGCGATTGAACTTGGCCCTTTTTCCTCGGCCCTTCTCCAGATGCCCCTCGCTGCGCTCCTCCTCGACCTCGACGGCACCCTCGTCGACACCAACCCCTACCACGTGGAGGCGTGGCTCGACGCCAGCCGCCCCTACGGCTACGAGCCCGACCGGGAGGCGGTGGCCCGGCTCATCGGGATGGGCGGCGACCAGCTCGTGCCGGCGCTGCTGGGCGAGGAGGCGGAGGCGCAGCACGGCGAGGCCATGCGCGAGGCGCGGGGCGAGGCGTTCCGTGCCCGGGCTCGGAATGGCGTGTCGTTGCTCCCCGGCGCCGAGGCCCTCATCGAGGCGGCGCGGCGGCGCGGCCTCCGCCTCGCCCTTTGCACCTCGGCCGAAACCGCCGACCTCGACGCCATCTTCCTCGGCACCGGGACCGACCTCCGGCCCCACTTCGAGGTGATCACGACGGCGACGGACGTGGCGGAGTCGAAGCCAGAGCCAGACGTGCTCGGCGTGGCCCTGCGGGGGCTCGGCCTGGCGGCGAACGAGACCGTGCTCGTCGGCGACACCGTCTTCGACGGGGAGGCTGCGGCCCGCGCGGGCGTCCCTTTCGTGGGGCTCACGACGTGGGTAGCGGACAACGGCGCGCTCCGCCAGGCTTCGGCCCGGCAGGTCTACGAGGGCCCTGCCGCCCTTGCCGCCGACCTCGACGCCGTGCTCGACACGACCGCGTAGGGCGTGCTAACAATGGGCGGGCGGCTTGACCAGGAGCGCGCCGCTGCCTAGCCTGCCGGTTCCGATGGAAGTCCCCGTTCCCACGCTGGAAGGGCCCGCGCCGGCCGGGCGCGCCGAGGCGGAGCCCCCCGCCTCCGTCCGCCTCTGCGTCGTGGACCTCGGGACCAACTCGTTCCACGCCGTCGTCGTGGACGCCTTCCCCGATGCCACGTTCGCCGTCGTAGAGCGGCGGAAGGCGATGGTGTTCCTCGGGGAAGGCGGGTTCGCCACGCACCGACTGACGGACGAGGCGATGGGGCGGGGGCTGGCCGCGCTCCGCGAGATCCGCGCGATGGGGGATCGCCTCGGCGCGTCGGCCTACCTCGCCTACGCGACCAGCGCGATCCGCGAGGCCACCAACGGCCCCGACTACCTCGACGCCATCCGCGAGGAGACCGGCCTCGTCGTGCGCACCATCACGGGCGAGACGGAGGCCCGGCTGATCTACGAGGCCGTCCGCCACGCCGTCGACCTCACGGAGCCGAGCCTCCTCGTCGACGTCGGCGGGGGCTCGACCGAGTTCATCGTGGCCGACGCGCACGGGGTGCACTTCCTCACCTCGCTCCCCCTCGGCGCGCAGCGCCTCACCGAGCAATTCGTCACGACCGACCCGGTAAGCCGGGCCGAGTTCCGGGCACTCCGCGACCATATCCGCGCGCTCCTCGGGCCCGTCTTCGAGGCCGCCCGGGCGCACGGCGTCCGCCGTGTCGTCGGCTCGTCGGGGACGCTGATCGCCCTCGCGCAGGTGACGGCTGCCGCCTACGGCGACCCCGAGGCGCCCGTCCACGCGCAGGCGTTCGACGCCGAGCACGTCCGCACCATCACGAAGCAGCTCATGCGCTCGACGTACGAAGAGCGGCTGGCGACGCCCGGCGTCACCGCCAAGCGGGCCGAGCAAATCGTCGCCGGGGCCGTCCTCCTCGACGTCGTTCTGAAGGACCTCGGCGCGGAGCGCTTCGTCGTCTCGCCCGACGCGCTCCGCGAGGGGATCGTGCTCGACTACATCGCCCGCGAGCTGCAGTGGATCCGGCGGCTGGCGCCGTACCGGGACCTCCGCCGGCGGTCGGTGTACGAGCTGGCGCTGCGGCTGCGGTTCGAGCGCGAGCACGCCGAGCATGTGGCGGCCCTCGCCCTCCAGCTCTTCGACGCTGCGCGCGCGTTGCACGGGCGGGGGGAGGCCGAGCGTGAGCTGCTGGAGTACGCCGCGCTCCTCCACGACGTCGGGTACGCCATCAGCCGGCGGAACCACCACAAGCACGCCCTCTACATCATCCAGGAGGCCGATCTCCAGGGGTTCACCCCGGCCGAGGTCGCCGTCATGGCGAACGTGGCGCGCTACCACCGGTTTGGCCACCCCAAACCGACCCACGCCGCGTTCCGGCGGCTCCGGCCGGAGGACCAGCGGCGCGTGCTGGAACTGGCGTCGCTGCTCCGCCTGGCGAACGGGCTCGACCGGAGCCACGTCCGCAACGTGGCCCGCCTCCACGCCACCCTCGACGACGAGGTCCTCCACCTCGCCCTGCACCCCCTCGCCGACCCCGCGCTCGACGTGTGGGCCGCCCGCCTCGGCGCGGCGCTCTTCGAGGAGGTGTTCCGGCGCGAGGTGCGAATCGAGGTGGTTTCGCCTTAAAGAACGGGCGCATGTAGGAGCCTCAAGCCGAGAAACCGGGGGCGGTTCCCCGTTGTTGCCTTCGGGGCTTTGCGGTTACCTTCGCGGGGTCTGCGCGGGCCGTCCACCCGGCCCTTCCAGGTCCGCGCCTCACCCTCCCGTCCATGCTGGAGCTGTTCCTGTTTTTCCTGTTCGCGGTGCTCACCGTGATGGGCGCGCTGGGGATGCTGATCTCGCGGAGCCCGGTGGCGAGTGCGCTCTGGATGGTGATGACGATGTTCGCCGTGGCGTGCCTCTACCTCACGCTGAACGCGGCGTTCATCGGGATCGTCCAGATCCTCGTGTACGCGGGGGCGATCATGGTGCTGTTCCTGTTCGTGATCATGCTCCTGAACCTAGAGGCCACGCCAGGGCTCACGCGGCCAAGCGTGGGGCGCGTGGTAGCGTTCGTGCTCGGGGTGGCCGTGCTGGCGCAGCTCCTCACCATCGTCGCGCTCCGGTTCGGGCCGCCGCTGGCCGGCCGGCCCGCCGCCGAGGCCGCTGAGACGGCTACCGCCCGCACGCTCGGGCTGGCCCTCCTCACCGACCACGCCTTCGCGCTCGAGATCGTCGGCGTGCTCCTCCTCGCGGCCACCATCGGGGCCGTGATCCTCGCCAAGAAGCGGTTCACCTGATGGCCGTTGCGCTCAACTGGTACCTGGCCCTCAGCGCCGTCCTCTTCACCATCGGCGTGCTCGGCGTGCTCCTCCGCCGGAACGCCATCGTGGTGTTCCTCTCCATCGAGCTGATGCTGAACGCGGTGAACCTCACGCTCGTCGCGTTCAGCCAGGCCCTCGGCGACGTGGACGGGCAGATCTTGGTGTTCTTCGTGATGAGCGTGGCCGCGGCCGAGGCTGCCGTCGGGCTCGCCATCGTGATCGCCCTCTTCCGCAACAAGGAGACCGTCAACGTGGACGACCTCCACCTCTTCCGCGGCTAGCGGCTCTCCGGTCCCTTCGCTCTCGCCCCCCGCATGGAAACGTCGGTCCTCCTCATCCTCCTGCCGCCGCTGCTCGGGGCGGTGCTCAACGGGGTGCTGGGGCTGTTCGCGCCGGCCTACCGGAAGAACGAGTGGGTGATCGGCGGGCTGGCGACGGCGGCGGTGGCGCTCCCGTTCGTGGTAGCGGTCTCGGTCTTCCTCGGGTTCCACCACGAGCCGGAGGTCGTCCGCTACTTCACGTGGATGCGCGCGGGCGACCTCGTGGTGGACTTCGCCTACCGGATCGACCAGCTCTCGCTGCTCATGACGCTGATCGTGACCGGTGTGGGCGCGCTGATCCACCTGTACTCCATCGGGTACATGCACGGCGACGCGGGGTACTGGCGGTTCTTCGCCTACCTCAACTTGTTCATCTTCGCGATGCTCAACCTCGTGCTCGCGGAGAACCTCGTCGTGCTGTTCCTGGGGTGGGAGGGGGTCGGCCTCTGCTCGTACCTC
The DNA here is from genome assembly GCA_035628035.1 of Rubricoccaceae bacterium. Taxonomy (GTDB): domain Bacteria; phylum Bacteroidota; class Rhodothermia; order Rhodothermales; family Rubricoccaceae; genus DASPKS01. The sequence continues at coordinate 1,906 of DASPKS010000056.1, read as the reverse complement.
CTCATCGGGTTCTGGTACACGAACCTCAAGAACTCGGCGGCGGCGAACAAGGCCTTCATCGTGAACCGGATCGGCGACTTCGCCTTCCTCATCGCGATGTTTCTCTTGTTCCAGGCGGTCACGAGCGCGCGGCCTGGCACGTTCGGGCTCGACTTCTCGACGCTCCTCGCGCCGGAGACGCTGGGGCTCCTCGGCGGTGGCACGCTCGCCCTCGCCGTGCTGCTGTTCTTCATCGGCGCCACCGGCAAGAGCGCACAGATCCCGCTGTTCGTGTGGCTCCCCGACGCGATGGCCGGGCCGACGCCCGTCTCCGCGCTCATCCACGCGGCGACGATGGTCACGAGCGGGCTCTACCTCCTCGCGCGGCTCTCGCCCATGGTGCTCCGCGCGCCGGGGGTGATGATGGTGATCGGCCTCATCGGCGCGCTCACGGCCTTGATGGCGGCGACCATCGCCATCACGCAAAACGACATCAAGCGCGTGCTGGCCTACTCGACGGTGAGCCAGCTCGGGTTCATGTTCATGGCCTCGGGCGTGGGCGCGTTCTTCGTCGCCATCTTCCACGTGATGACGCACGCCTTCTTCAAGGGGTGCCTGTTCCTCGGCTCGGGGAGCGTGATCCACGCGATGCACGGCGTCGAGCACGAGCTGGAGCACCGGGGCATTATCCCCTCGAAGCACGGGCATAGCGACGCGCACGGGCACGACACGCCGAAAGACAGCGAGGTCCGCCAGAACCCCCTCCGCGACAACCCCCTCCCGTACGACGGCCCCTTCGACGCCCAGGACATGCGGACGATGGGCGGCCTCAAGCGGTACCTCCCGGTCACGCGCTGGACGTTCCTCATCGCCACCCTCGCCATCGCCGGACTGCCGCCCCTCGCCGGGTTCTTCTCGAAGGACGAGATCCTCTTCAAGGCGTTCGAGTACGGCTACGACGGGCATTCGTGGGCGTTCTTCGTCTGGGTCGTCGGCCTCGCCACGGCGCTGCTGACGGCGATCTACATGGGGCGGTGCTACCTCCTCACGTTCGAGGGCGAGGAGCGCTGGCCGGCCGCCCTCGACGTGCGCCCCCACGAGAGCCCGTGGACGATGACGGTCCCGCTCGTGGTGCTCGCGGCGCTCTCGGCCGTGGGCGGCTTCCTCGGGTTGCCGGCCCTCCTCGGGAGCAGCTGGATCCACCACTGGCTCGGCGCCGAGCACGGCGGGCCCGTGTTCGAGGCCGAGCACGAGCTGGAGGTGTCGCACGGAACCGAGTGGGGACTCCTCGCGCTCGGCGCCGCCATCGCCGTCGTGGGCCTGCTCATCGCGTGGGCCCGGTGGGGCCGCCGCGAGCTGGAGGCCGACAGCTGGCTCCGCTACAAGCTCGGCGCGCTCTACTATTGGGCGAGCCGGAAGTGGTTCTGGGACGAGCTCTACGACGCGACGGTCGTGAAGCCCGTCGTGGGCGGCGCGCGGCGCGTGCTTGCCCCGTTCGACGAGAAGGGCGTGGACGGCGCCGTGAACGGGCTGGCCCGCTTCGTCCGGAACGTCGGCGCCGCACTGCGTCCGCTCCAGACCGGCTTCGTGCAGCACTACGCGCTGGCCGTCGTGGTCGGTGTCGTGGTGGTCGTCGCGGTGATGTTGTTCGTGGGGGGCTGACCCTCCCGCTGCTCGCCCCCAGTCCCCGTCCGTCCTGATGAACGCGCTCGCCTCGATCCCGCACCTCGTCTCGCTGGTGATCTTCCTCCCGGCGGCGGGCGCCCTCGTGGCCCTCTTCGTGCGGGGGGACGGCGCCGTGCGCTGGACGGCCCTCGCCACCACCGCCGTCACGTTCCTCCTCTCGCTCGGCCTCTGGGCGGGGTTCGACCCCGCCGTGAGCACGGCCGAGGCCCCCCAGCTCGCGGAGAAGGCGCCGTGGTTCCCC
>DASPKS010000055.1:0-12022 GCA_035628035.1 Rubricoccaceae bacterium | reverse complement strand
CCGGGAGGCGGGAGGCCAGCAGCGGAACAGGCATCGGGCGGGGCCGGCGGGGCGGAGCGCCAGCGGCCGGAACATACGGGGTGGCCCGGCTCACCCGAAAGGGACCGGCCGTGCTTTATCGAGGATTAACCCGGCCGACCGGGGCCCACGGGGCAAGTCCAATAAAACGCGGGCCGGCCTCCGGAGAGGCCGGCCCGCGTTTTATTGGACTTGCCCTGTGGGCCCGCGTCCCCCGGGTTAATCCTCGATAAAGCACGGCCGGTCCCTTTCGGGTGAGCGGGGCCACCCCGTATGTTCCGGCCGCTGGCGCTCCGCCCCGCCGGCCCCGCCCGATGCCTGTTCCGCTGCTGGCCTCCCGCCTCCCGGTCCTCTTTCTCCTGGCTCTCGCCCTCGCCGGCCCCGCCGCCGCGCAGGCGTTCGAGGAGGCCGTCCACGACGTGGGCAACGTGGGGCTCACCGTCACCAACGCCGGGTTCATCGGGCGCGCGAGCGTGCGGAACGACCCCGCCGGGCCGCCCTCGTTCGAGTACCCCCTCGACAGCGGCGTCGAGCACCTCTTCGAGGCGGGGCTCTGGGTGGGCGCCCTCCGCGCCGACGGGCTCGTGACCGTCCGCACGGCCGCCATCACGTCGTCGGGCGGGTATGCCCCCGGCGCCGTGGGGTACGAGGTCACCCAGGCGAGCCCGATCCTCCCGCGCTCGTCGCTCCCCGAGTCGCCGTTCTTCACCCCGCTCGCCGTCAGCCAGCAGGACTACCTCTCGACGTTCGTCGACACGGCGCGCGTGATCCCGGAGTCGAACATCCCCACGCCCGACCCCCAGGGCCAGCTCGGGATGTCGGTCGAGACGCGCTCGTACGCGTGGAGCTTCCCGTTCACGGAGTACTTCGTCGTCGTCGAGTACGCCATCACGAACACGTCGGGCGCCGCGTGGGACTCCGTCTACGTCGGGATCTGGGAGGACCTCGTCGTCCGCAACGTGAACACGACGACGGAGACGGGGACGGCGTTCTTCAACAAGGGCGCGCGGGGGTTCCTCGGCTACCCCGTCTACGCCCCCGACGGCACGCTCGAAGACGCCGCGCCGGACTCCCAGTTCGTCTCGTACGCCTTCAACGCGGGCGGCACCGAGGAGAGCCTCAACACCTACGGCGCCATCGCCTTCCTCGGCGCCGAGTGGGACGACCCCGCGCGCGGGCGGCGGTTCTTCCACCCGTTCCTCCAGGAGGAGTACGAGGCCGACGGGCTCCCGGCCCCGCGCGTGAACCCGCGCTGGTGGCGGTTCTCCGGCGGCAACCCCGAGATCGCCCGCCCGAACGACGACGCCGAGCGCTACCGCCGCCTCGCCACGCCGCTCCCCCTCGACGCGCCCGTCCCCGGCGACGCCGACCCCCGGACGCTCCGCCAGCGCCTCCTCGAAGACGGCCGCACGGCCCAGGGCAACTGGATCGGCGTGTTCCCCATCGGGCCGTTCCAGCGCGTCGAGCCCGGCGGCACCCTCACCGTCACGTACGCCTTCGTGGGTGCGCTCAAGCCGGAGGCGTACCAGGGCAACACCCCCGCCATCCGCGGCCTCGACACCGAGGAGTCGCGCACGCCCCTCCGCAACAACGTGTTCTGGGCGATGCGGACGTACGCCGGCGAGGACCTCAACTTCAACGGCCGCCTCGACGCGGGCGAGGACCTCAACGCCAACGGCGCGCTCGACCGGTACCTCATCCCCGAGCCCCCGCGCAGCCCCCGCCTCCGTGTGGAGGTCGGCCGCGGCGAGGCCACGCTCTACTGGGACCGCTCGGCCGAGACCAGCGTGGACCCCGTCACCGGGCGGGCCGACTTCGAAGGGTACCGGATCTACCGCTCCGACCCCGGTGACGACCTCGGCGGCAACCTTTTTGGCGAGGCCGGGCTCCTGGCGGAGTTCGACCGCGCCGGCAACGGCACCGGCTACAACACCGGGCTCGAGCCGGTCCGGCTGGAGGCGCCCGTCTTCTTCCCCGGCGACACGACGGCGTACTGGTACCGCTTCACCGAGCGCGGCCTCCTCAACGGCTGGCAGTACGGGTTCGCCGTGACGGCCTTCGACGAGGGCGACGCGGCGGCGGGGCTGGAGCCGTTCGAGTCGTCGAAGACGACCAACGCCGTGCGCGTCTTCCCCGGCGCGCCGCCCGTCGGGGGAGAAGGCGAGCGCCCGCCCGTGGCCGTCTACCCCAACCCGTACCGCGTGAACGCCGCGTGGGACGCCGGCACCAACGCCACGCGGAAGCTCTACTTCACGAACCTCCCCGCGCGGTGCCAGATCCGCGTGTACACCCTCGCCGGCGAGGTCGTCGCCGAGCTCGACCACGACGCGGCCACGTACCAGGGCGACACCCGGTGGTACGACGCCCTCAGCGGGCCCGACCGTGTCGTGGCCGGGGGCGAGCACGCGTGGGACATCCTCTCCGAGAGCGGGCAGTCCCTCGCCACCGGCCTCTACCTCTTCTCCGTCCGCGACGCCGACACGGGCGAGACGCAGACCGGCAAGTTCGTCGTCATCCGCTAGCTCCTTCCTTCCCCAACCCCCCATGAAAACCGCTACCCGCCTCTTCGCGCTGGGCGTGCTGGTCGCCGGCGCGCTCGCGCCGACGGCCGCCGTTCGCGCGCAGGGCTGCACGACGGCGCCCCGCGTGACCGTCCGCCAGATCCACGCGATCCCGCAGGCGAACATCGACCAGCTCATGGCCGCCGGCCAGAGCCTCACGCCGGACCAGATCCGGAACCTCCTCGTCAACGACTTCTACGGCGACATCGTGAAGTTCACCGCCGTCGTGATGAGCGACTGGCGGAACTCCGGGCTCGCCTCGTGGAACAGCGGGACGAACATGCCGAACCGCATCCACGTGTTCGTCCGCGACACGACCGCGCGGAGCCAGGGCGTTAACGGGATGACCATCCAGATCGTCGACGACACCGGGACCGGGCTCATCCAGAACTTCGAGAAGGGCGACGTGATCGACGTGTGCGGGGAGGTGGCCCCGTTCGTCGGGACGGGGTCGAACCCCTCGGTGAACATGCAGATCAACCCCGTCGACGGGACCTCCATCACGCTGGCGTCGGTCCCGTCGGTCCCCGAGAGCGACCCCCTCCGGCAGCCCGTCCTCATCACCACCGACGACATCACGCGGCTCCTCCCGAACGGGCGGAGCCAGCTCCTCTGGAGCGCCTACAACGCCTACCACAACCAGTACGTGCGGATGGAGAACACCACGCTCGTGCAGTCGGTCGTGGGCACGAACGAGCGCGTGAACATGCTCTTCCAGAGCATCGGCGACCAGAGCCAGATCACGTTCCACGACATCTCGCTCCGGTTCCGCAACGACCGCGACGGCTCGTACCAGCCGCCGTACAACGTCCGCCCCCCGGAGGACCCGTTCATCCCGCCCACCACGGGCACCGTCAACATCCAGGGCTTCCTCGTCTACCAGGGGTTCGACTTCTTCGACGTGACGACGCCGCGCGGGGCGGTGTTCTCCATCGACCCGATGGAGGACAGCGACTTCGAGGTCATCACCGGGCCGCCCATCGTGACCGACCCGAGCCGGCCCGACGGCGTCCCCGGCAACGCGCCCGTGACGATCACGGTGACCGCCGTCGTCGGCGACCCCACGCGCACGCTCACCAGCGTCGTGCTCAACTACGCGTTCTCTACGGGGGGCTCCGGGCAGGTCAACATGGTAAACACCACCGGCGACGAGTGGGAGGGGCAGATCCCGGCCGCCCCCGACGGCGCCTTCGTCACCTACTCCGTGACCGCGACCGACAACACCGGCGCCTCGACCACCTCCGGCGAGGAGGTCTACCGCGTGCTCTACGGCGGCATCACCAACATCGAGCACATCCAGCGTACGTCCACCGGGCTCCCGGGTGAGAGCCCCTTCAACGGGCTCACCACGACGACGCAGATCAACCTCGACGCCGTCGTGCAGGCCGCCTTCACCGGCGACGACGGGAACCGCTACGCCGTCCTCCAGGACGACCCCGGCCTCGGGGAGTGGACGGGCGTGTGGGTGTTCCAGGCCGACGCCGCCCTCGCCCCCGGCGACCGGATCACCATCACCGGCGCCACCGTCAGCGAGTTCTTCGGGCTCACCCAGGTGACCGACCTCACGTTCACCGAGACGAGCACGGGCGCGCCGTACCCGCACAAGGTCCTCCCCACCGGCGTCCTCAACGGCGACGACCCCGGCCTCCAGGAGGCCCACGAGGGGATGATGCTCCGGTTCTCCCACATCATCATCACCGACGTGAACGCCGACGGGCCCGACACCGAGCCCGGCTTCGGCGAATGGGCCTTCGCCAATGACGGCAACCCCGCCAACGACGTCCGCGCCGACGACTTCTCGGACGCCTTCGGCCCCTCGTACAACATCGAGAACTTCACCGTCGGGCAGGGCCGCACCCACATGCAGGGCGGGTGGTACTTCTCCTTCAGCAACTTCAAGCTGATCCCCATCGTGCCCAGCGACGTGGGCGGGATCGTGAACTCGAACGAGCCGGTGGAGCCGGGGGTGCCGGGGCGGTTCGCGCTGGAGCGCGCCTACCCGAACCCGTTCAACCCCGCCACGACGATCCGCTACAGCGTGGGCGCCGCCGGCCCGGTCCGGCTCGCCGTGTACGACGTGACCGGCCGCGAGGTGGCCGTGCTCGTGGACGGCCCGCTGGCGCCGTCGGTCTACGAGGCCACGTTCGACGCGAGCGGGCTCGCCTCGGGCGTCTACGTCGTCCGCCTCGCGGCGGGCGGCCAGGTGCTCAGCCACACGATCACGCTGCTGAAGTGAGCGCGGCGAACTCCAGCAAGAAGTAAGGGCCCAGCGGGGGCCGGGGATGGCAGGCGCACCTGCTTCCCCGGTCCCCGGTCCCTGATCCCGGCCGCTCCGATGCGCTTCCTCCTCCTCGCCCTCCCGCTGGCCCTCGTGCTCGCGGCCCTGCCGGGCTGCGACGCGGGGTTCTCGGGCGACCCCAACGCGAACCGCCCGCCCGAGACGGAGCTGTCCGTCCGCGTGACCGACCTCCGCGAGACCATCGGCGGCACGCTCGAGAGCACCGTGGCGATCTCGTGGGCCGGCACCGACCCCGACGGGTTCGTGGCCGCCTACGAGCTCCGCTACTACGACGCGAGCCGGCTCGGACAGGTCGGCCCGGAGGAGGGGTGGGTGCGCACCACCCGCCGCGACACGACGATCCTCCTCCCGATCCCCCCCGGCGAGGACAATGCTGCCGTCGTCGTCGAGGTCCGCGCCGAGGACAACGACGGCGCCCGCGACGCCACCCCTGCGCGGACGGTCTTCCCCATCCGCAACGCCCCGCCCACCTTCCGGCTCATCCAGGCGGAGGTGCCGCCGGACACCACCTGGCCGGTGTTCTCGTTCGCGTGGGCGGCGGCCGACCCCGAGGGGCCGACCAACCTGGCCGCCATCGAGGTGGCCTTCAACGACACGACCGCCTTCACGCGGCTCCCGGCCGACGCCGACTTCGCCACGTTCGTCGCCGTGGACCCCCGCGCGGGCGGGACGACGGAGGCGCGGGTGTTCCTCGGGCGGTCCTTCCAGTCCACGCAGATCTTCGTGCCGGGCCTCCGCCTCGACGCCGACAACGTGGTCTACCTCCGCGCCGTGGACCAGACCGACACCACGAGCGCGACCGTGCGCTACCCCGCCGAGGGCGACCCGTTCTTCGTCCGCCGCGTGACGAGCGACGTCCTCCTCGTGAACGACTTCCGCGCGAGCGCCGACGTGTTCGTGCTCCCGGTGGCGCGCACGGCGCTGGCGCGGTACGGGACGACGACCTACGACACGTGGGACCTCTCCGAGACCCCGCAGACGTCGCAGAACCCCCAGTACTCGGAGCCGATCCCCGTCAACGCCGACCCCACGCTCCGCCACACCCTCGCGCTCTGGGACGCCATCTACTGGGTGTCCAACACGGCCACGAACCGGATCCGGGGGAACAACCTCCCCCTCGCGGCCAGCGTGATGGACCTCTTCTTCAGCCGGGGGGGGCGGCTCATGGCGATGGTGCCGGTCACGCTCCCCCTCTCGGGCAGTGAGGAGGAGAACGAGGGGAACGCCGCGCTCAACGTGCTTCCCCTCCGCGACCTCATCACGCTCCCGGTCGGCTCCACGAACCTGCGCATCCGCTCCGACGAGCCGGTGGTGCCCGATCAGCCGGTGCCGGGGACGGGCCAGCCGCTGCCGCCGCTCCGAACCACGCAGATCGTCACCGGCGCGCTCCCCTACGAGATCGGCGCCGACGACGTGCCGCTCTACCGCGCGCAGTTCTACGACCCCCGCACGAACCAGAACTGGACCGGCTCCAACGTGGTCGCCTCGATGAGCCAGGACCGCCGCGTGGGGCTGTTCGCGCTGCCGGCCGTGAACACCACCACGGGCGCGCTCCTCCTCGCGCCGCCCCCCGGCGGCACGGCCGACCTCTACGACGCCCTCGCCCGGATGCTCGCCGGGCTGGACTTCCCGCACTAACCCCTCGCCCCATGCGCGCCTCGCGCCTGCTCCTGTTCATCCTCGGCCTCCTCGCGGCGGGCCCCGCCCTCGCCCAGGGCCGCATCGCCGGGCAGGTGACCGACGCCGAGACGGGGGAGACGCTCCCGGGCGTGAACGTCGTCGTCCTCGGCACCTCGCGCGGGGCGGCCACCGACATCGACGGGCGCTACCTCATCACCGACCTCCGCGCGGGCGAGTACACCGTGCAGGTGACGTCGGTGGGGTACGAGACGCGGCAGTACACCGCCATCCGCGTCCGCAACGGGGAAACGACGACGCTCGACGTCGTGCTCGGCGAAGCGGCGGCCGTGCAGGAGGAGGTGGTCGTCGTCGGCGAGCGACCGCTCATCGACGTGGAGCAGTCGGCGAGCACGGTGAGCGTGACGCGCGAGCAGATCGAGGCGGCGCCCGTGCGCGAGGTGCAGCAGATCGTGGCCCAGCAGGCCGGCGTCGTCAGCGACCCGACGGGGCTCTACATCCGCGGCGGCCGCGCCGACGAGACGGGCCTCCTCGTCGACGGCGTTTCGGCGAAGGACCCCCTCGCCGGGACGGGCTTCGGGCTCGACCTCGGGAGCAACGCCTTCGCCGAGGTGGAGGTGACGACTGGCGGCTCGGGCGCCGACGTGGGCGACGCCACCTCCGGCGTCGTCCGCGTGACCACGCGCGACGGGACCGACGAGCTCCAGGGCTCGTTCACCCACCGCCGCGACCACCTCGGCTTCAACGAGGACTGGGCGAGCACCTGGAACGAGGAGGTCTACGAGGGCACCCTCTCCGGGCCGATCCTCCCCGGCCGCCTCCGGTTCTTCCTCAGCGGGCAGGTCCAGCTCACCGACGACTACACCCGGTTCCTCTCCACGCCCGACCAGCTCCGCTCCACCCTCGTCGACGGGACGTTCTTCCTCCCGCGCGCCGACAACCGCTGGAGCGGGCTCGGCAAGCTCACGTTCCTCCCGCGCAACGGGATGCGCCTCCGGGCGAGCTACCAGCGCTCGCTGACGGTGAACCAGAACACCCGGATGCTCCAGGTGACGGGGAACGACGACGCCATCCGGCCCGGCTTCCAGTACGCGTTCGTTCTCCAGCCCGACAACGCGAACACGTTCGCCCACGACAACAACCTCGGGTACCTCCGGTGGTCGCACGCCCTCGGCGACCAGTCGTTCTACGAGGTCCAGGTGAGCCGGCTCTTCACGCGCCTCCGCGCCGACGCCAACGGGCGCCCCTGGCGGCCCGACACGGTGAGCACCGAGCTCGACCCCGCGAGCATCCCGCTCTACCCCGGCGAGCTGTTCGTCGACGAGGAGGGCAACCCCGTCGACCCCAACGTGCAGTTCGTCCTCCCGGGGCCGGGGTTCTTCAACAACGGCGGGATCGCCACGCGCTGGCACGACCACTTCGCCGAGGAGCTCACCCTCCGCGGGACGTTCTCGCGGTTCAACGCCACGCGCACCTACGAGCTCTCCGTCGGCGTCGACGCCCGCGCCAACGACTACCAGTGGATCGACATCCTCCGCCCGTGGATCGGCGCGCCGATCATCGTGGACGGGGACACCGTCGCGTCGAACCGGCTCGGCGAGGCGAGCGACGTGTGGCGCGTGAAGCCCCGCCGCGTGGCGCTCTTCACCGAGCACCAGTTCCGGTACCGCGGGCTCATCGCCACGCTCGGCCTGCGCGGCGAGGCGTGGGCGCCCGGCCGCTACGTCGACGACCTCGTCGAGCAGAACGTCTACACCATCCCCGAGCCGCTCCGGGAGGCGTACCGGAACGAGACGTTCGGGCTGCTCGGGCTCCGCTGGAAGGCGCGGCTGCTTCCGAAGGTGCGCGTCTCGTTCCCCGTCCGCGAGAACCAGGTGCTCTTCTTCAACTACGGGCACTCGATGCGGCTGCCGCACCCGACGTTCCTCTACACCAACCTCGACCCGTTCTACCAGGACCGTTCTTTCTTCGGGGATCTAGGCAACCCCAACCTCAATCCGGAGGTCGACATCTCGTACGAGCTCGGCTTCCGCAACCAGATCACGAGCGACGACGCGCTGACCGTCACCGCGTTCTGGCGCGACAAGTTCGACTTCATCACGGCCGAGCGCGTGACCGTCCGCGACGCGACAGGCCGCGAGACGACGCGCGCCCTCCGCGTCAACGGGGACTACGCGCGCGTGCGCGGGCTCGAGGTGAGCTACGTCAAGCGGATCTCGGACTGGTTCCGCGGCGACCTCAACGCCTCGTACAGCCGCGCCACCGGGCTCGCCTCCACGAACAACGAGGCCCTCCGCGACCTCATCCAGACGGGCAACGCCGACAACACGGCCGAGACCCCCCTCGCGTGGGACCGCCCCTTCGACGTGAAGGCCGCCACCACGTTCATGTGGGACCGCGAGCGCCCGCTCTTCGGCGTCCCCGGCCTCAACCGGTTCCGCGTCTACCTCTCCACCACGTTCCGCAGCGGGCAGCGCTACACGCCCGTCCGCTTCGTCGGCAACGAGACGAACCCGTTCACGGGCGAGCAGGACTGGCGGCCGATCTACGAGACCGTCTCCGACCGTGAGCTCCGCTACTCCGAGGTCGGCAAGGCGTGGTGGTGGTTCGACCTCTCGGCGCAGCGGCGCGTCCGCTTCGCCGGCACCGACCTCCGCTTCTCGCTGGAGATCACGAACCTCTTCAACCAGAAGAACGGCGTCCTCATCAACCCCGTCACCGGCGAGGCCTACCCCGACGTGGAGGCCGGCTTCGATTTCACGTCGGTCCGCGGCGACGCCCGCTACGACGTGCCGAACGACGTGCGCGACCCCCGCTTCGAGGACCCCTCCACGACGGGGCTCCCGCCGCTGAACCCCGCGCGGTTCCTCCCGCCCCGCCACGTGATGCTCGGGCTGAGCTTCGACTTCTGAGAACGTGATGCGAACCCTCCTCCTCGTTCTCGCGCTGGCCGCCACGGCCGCCCCCGTCGGCCACGCGCAGGTGCTCCCCGCCTTCGGCGAGGACCGCGCCGGGACAGCCGGCTTCCAGTTCCTCAAGATCCCGGTGGACGCCCGCGGGGCCGCCCTCGGCGAGACCGTCGCCGCCACGGCCGCCGACGCGAGCGCGCTCTTCTGGAACCCCGCCCTCGCCGCGCAGGCGGGCCGCACCGAGATCGGCGCAGCGCGCACGGCCTACTTCGCCGGCGTCTCGATGAACTACGCCGCCGGGTTCACCCGCGTCGGGCCCGTCACGCTCGGCCTCTCGCTCCAGTCCCTCGACTCCGGCGAGATGGCCGTCACCGACGAGTTCTCCGGGCCCGAGGGCACCGGCGAGACGTTCCGCCTCGTCGACGTGGCGGCGGGCGTCTCCGTCTCGCAGGCCCTCACCGACCTCTTCTCGTACGGCGTGACGGCGAAGGTCGTCCGCGAGTCGGTGGCCGACCTCTCCGCTACGACGGCGCTCCTCGACCTCGGCATCTTCTACCGCATCGGGCAGACCGGCGTGGACCTCGGCGTGGCCATCCGCAACTTCGGTCCCGATGGGCGGCCTTCCGGCTCGCTCGTCCGCCCCACGCTCGACGGCGACACCACGGAAACGTCGTTCGAGTCGATCCCGCCGCCGACGACGTTCCTCCTCGGGGCGAGCTACCACGTCCTCCGCGCGAACCCCCAGCACGCGCTGACCGTCTCGGCCCAGCTCACGCGGCCCAACGACAACGCCGAGCAGTTCCATGCCGGCGCGGAGTACGTCTTCCGCAACCTCCTCTCGCTCCGCGCGGGCTACCGCGTCGGCGTCGAGGAGGCGAGCACGCCGAGCTTCGGGGCGGGCCTCCTCGTGCCCGGCCTCGGCCCCCAGCTCCGCGTGGACTACGCGTTCAACCGGCTCGACCGCCTCGGCAGCGTCCACCGCGTCGGCCTCAACCTCCGGCTCGACTGACGATGGCCCGGTTCCTCTTCCTCGCTGTCCTTACCCTTGCCCTCACCGGCTGCGACGCCCTCTTCGGGTCGAAGGGCGACGACGTCACCGACGAGATCCTCGACGAGGGACAGACCGACCCCACGCTCCCCGACGAGGTCGGCTACGTCCCCCTCACGCCGTTCTACACGCAGGGCGCCCTCGGCGCGCTCGACGCCCCGCAGGACGTCTACGTCGGCTACGACGAGCTCCTCTACGTCGTGGACCGCCAGGGCCTCCACGTGCTCGACCTTGCCGGGCGCCCGCAGGGCTTCCTCGGCGAGATCGGCTGGCCCGGCCAGGCGCCGCAGTCCCTCCGCGACGTCGAGGCCGTCGTGCAGGACCGCCGCCTCGACGTCTACATCGCTGCGCGGCGCGACACGACGGTGGCCGGCGCCGCGTGCAACCGGTACCCCGGCGAGCCCGAGCGGTGCGACCTCCCCGTGGTCTACCGCATCTCCGGCCTCACCACCGGCACCCCCCAGCTCGTCGACATCATCTGGCACGTGTTCGACGACGGGAGCCGCCGCTTCACGCGGTTCGACACGCCCGGCCGCTACGTCGCCGGCGGCAACACGTACTACGACGAGGACGCCCGCTTCACCGGCGTGGCGCCGCTCTTCGACAACCGGGTTTATATCACGCGGAGCGGGCCGGTGAACGACACGCAGTCGGGCCGCCCCAACCAGACGTTCAGCCCGTTCAACGCCTTCCTCGTCTACACCGCCGAGGGCGAGTACGTGCAGTTCGTCCGCGCGCTGAGCCCCACGCAGCCGAGCCTGCTCAGCGCCGTCTGGCCGAGCGACGTGATGACGTTCGTCGGCCCCCCGCAGCGGACGACGTTCCCGGCCTCCAGCGACTTCCTGATCGCGCAGGCGCCCCCGAGCGGGCCCGTCCGCTACGGCGTCCTCTCCGTGCGCGTGGTCGAGACGCCCGACGGGACGGAGTTCCGCGTCGACACCGAGAAGCTCTCCATCGCCGCGAACCCCGACGCGGGCGACGGCTTCCTCTACGAGGAGTTCAAGTTCGAGCGGCCGGTGAGCCTCGCCTTCGCCGCCGACGCGACGGGCTACACGTTCGTCCTCGACGCGGGGAAGGACAGCCTGTTCGTGTTCACGCGGACGGGCGTGGAGGGGGTGTCGCCGCCGCCGGGGGCGCCGTCGCTCCGGCCCGTGCGCGTCTCCTTCGGCGGGACGGGCGGCGGCCCGCTCCAGTTCCGCGAGCCCATGGGCGTGGCGTACTTCGACCGCACGGTGTACGTGGCCGACACCGGCAACAACCGGATCGGGCGGTACCGGCTGAACACCGACTTCGAGTAGGGCGGGGGATTTACCCTTGCGCGGTAAGGAGGTGGGGAAGAAGTTGGGAGGTACCTCTCTGTCGGGAGCCGGCTTCCCGCCTATGCGCCTCGCTACGCCTTTCTTTTTGTTCATTGTCCTCGTAGCGGAGCCTCGTGCGCAGGTCGTGGGCGACTGCGAGCCGGGCGTTGCTTCTGTGGACCTCGACGTCAACGACGTCCGCGCGACGCTCTATAACGCTGGGAATCTCTTCTACGGCCGGGAAGGCTTCA
>DASPKS010000054.1:0-14941 GCA_035628035.1 Rubricoccaceae bacterium | reverse complement strand
GGGGCAGTTCCCTTGGCTCCTCCCTACGCTCATTGGAGGCGGGTACGATATTCCTTGGGAGCCGCAGTGGCAGGCCACAGCATATGCCTTCTTGCTCAACCGATCCGGCCGACCATTCTCAGACCCTATTACCGTTTACGTCAGACTTGGGTACGGCGGGAGCAGAATCGACTCGTCCCGAGTCAACCCGGAGGAGCATTCGCTTCCCGCAGCGTTGACTGTTGGTGCAACCGGAGCAGACTTCAGTCTCTTGCCGTTGCAGGAGCGGCTCAACAACGGGTTTGAAATCCGAATCCAAGCCACCATGTCCGACCCACTCCTGCTTCCAGTTGTGGGGTGGAGGATGCGCCCAGAGGAAGAGCGGGATCAATTCCACTTGGCCCACCTTGAGGACGAACCTGGTGAGTATTCAGGATTGGGGGTCGGCGAGGACGAGCCGCTAACGGCCGCGTCGTCGTTCCTCTTCTTCCTGCTACGCAAACCGCCCGGCGATACCTAACCCGCCGCCTACGCTGGGTTGTCCCGCTGCTCTCACGACTTGCGCTGCTGAGCGTCCCGTCGTAGGGCGGCACCTATCCCCAACCCTCAAAGTAGTACCATGAGAGAGCTCATCGTCGCGGAGTTCATCACGCTGGACGGCGTGATCCAGGCGCCCGGGGGCGAGAACGAGGACACCGAAGGCGGCTTCGCGCACGGCGGCTGGACGCGGCCCTACTGGCACGACGACATCGGGGCGCACTTCTTCGAGGCGATGTCCGGCGCCGACGCGCTCCTGCTGGGCCGGAAGACGTGGCAGATCCACGGCGGCGCCTTTGAGCCGATGGAAGGCGACCCCTTCGCCGACGCGCTGAACGAGATGCCGAAGTACGTCGTGTCCACCACGCTGGCGGACGCCTCGGCCTGGCGGAACTCCACCCTCATCCGGGACAACGTCGCGGAGACCGTCCGCCAGCTCAAGCAGCAGCCCGGCAAGAACATCCTCCTCGACGGGAGCAGCGTGCTGGCCCAGACGCTGGCGCAGCACGATCTGATCGACGAGTACGTCCTGCACGTCTATCCCCTCGTGCTGGGGAGCGGCAAGCGGCTCTATCCGGAAGGGAAGCGCCTCGACCTGACGCTGGTGGAAGCGTCGCCCCTCCCGACGGGCGTCGTGTTCATGCGCTACCGGCGTAGCGCGTCGTGAGGGTGATCCACGCGGCGGCCTAGCGAGGGCGTCATGCGGCTGTGGACGCTGCACCCCCGCTACCTCGACGCGAAAGGGCTCGTCGCGCTCTGGCGCGAGGGGCTGCTCGCGCAGAAGGTCGTGCAGGGCGGCACGAAGGGGTACCTCCACCACCCCCAGCTCACGCGCTTCCGCGCCGTGCCCGACCCACCGGCCGCCCTCGCCGCGTACCTCGCCGCCGTCCACGAGGAAGCTGCGCAGCGCGGCTACACGTTCGACGCCGGCAAGATCAGTAGCCGCCGCTTCGCGGGGACGCTGGACGAGACGGAGGGCCAGCTCCGCTACGAGTGGGCCCACCTCCTCCGCAAGCTGGCGCAGCGCGACCCCGCGCGGTACGCCGCCGCGCAGGCCATCGTCGTTCCCGACCCGCACCCCCTCTTCCGCATTGTCCCCGGCGACGTGCAGCCCTGGGAGCGGACGACATGAGACCCTCCCGGAGCCTACAGGCCCGGCAGGGTGGATACCTTGCTTGCGCCGTCTACTAGCCCCGAGACCGATGCCCCAGCCGATCAGGGAGGACCCCCCGCCTAGCCCCGCCGGGCACGACGGCGACGACGCCTGGTACGAGGGCGATCTGACCCCGGAAGCGTTCCAGGCCCTCGGCTACCGCGTCATCGACGCCATCGCTGCCTACCTCCATGAGGTCCGCGACGTGCCCGTCTTCGCGGGGCGAACGCCGGAGCAGGTGGCCCGCGTGTTCGAGGAGCCGCTTCCGGAGCACGGCCAGGACCCCGAGCGCATCCTGGCGGAGTGGAGCGAGAAGGTGCTCCCGAACGCCACGCACCTCGGCTCGCCGCGCTACTTCGGGTTCGTCAACGGCTCGGGCTCGACCATGGGCATCCTGGCCGAGGCCCTCGCGGCGTCGGTCAACATGAACGCCGGGGGGTGGAAGCCCGCGCCATCGGCCACCGAGGTCGAGCGGCGCACGCTCGCGTGGCTGGCCGAGCTGATCGGCTACGACCCCGCCTGCGGTGGGCTCCTCACGAGCGGCGGCATGATGGCCAACTTCACCGCGCTCCACACGGCCCTCCGTAACACGGCCCCCTACGACACCACGCCGCGCGGGCTGCAGGACCCCGCCCGCACGGGCCGCTTCCTCGTCTACGCCTCCGACCACGAGGGCCACGTCTCGCTCGTCCGCGCGGTGGACATGATGAACCTCGGCCGCGAGGCGCTCCGCCGCGTCCCCAGCCGCGAGGACTACACGATGGACGTGGCGGCGCTCCGGCGGATGCTCGACGAGGACCGCGCGCGCGGCGACCACCCGTTCTGCGTCGTCGCGCAGGTCGGCTCCGTGAACGTGGGCGCCATCGACCCGCTCTCCGACATCGCCGACGTGTGCGCGGAGTACGGGCTGTGGTTCCACGCCGACGGCGCGTGCGGGGCTGTCGGCGCCATGCTCCCCGAGCTGCGCCCGCGCTACGCCGGGCTGGAGCGGGCCGACTCCGTCACGCTCGACCCGCACAAGTGGCTCTACATCCCCTACGAGTGCGGGTGCGTGCTCCTCCGCGACCCCGACCAACAGCACCGGGCGTTCTCGATGCACGCGCCCTACCTCCGCGGCATCCTCCCCGACGCCCACCTCGGGCTCGACTACTACGAGAACGGCCCCCAGATGTCGCGCGGGTTCAAGGCGCTCAAGCTGTGGATGACGCTGAAGCACTACGGCGCCGAGGGCTACCGCCTCCTCCTCCGGCAGAACGTCCGCTGCGCCGAGCACCTCGACGCGCTCGTCCGCGCCGACGCCGACTTCGAGGCGCTCCACCGCCCGATCATCAACCTGTACTGCTTCCGCTTCCGCCCGGCGCGGCTGCGCGACGCCGCCGACGCGCAGGCGGACTACCTCGACCGGCTCAACCAGCAGATCGCCGACGCGATCCAGCTCAGCGGGCTCGCCTTCGTGATGACCTCGCAGCTCCGGGGGCGGATCGTGCTCCGCCTCGCCATCTGCTCCCACCGCACCACCATCAACGACATCGAGCGCGTTTTCGACGAGCTGCGGAGGCTCGGGCACCGGTTCGACCAGGAAGCCGCGTAGCCCCTCTCGCCGCAGGAGCCGCCTGACGGTCAGGGCGTGCGGGCCCGCCGCCAGCGGCTGCGCAGGGTCGCCATCTTCCCTTGCTCTACGGGATCGGAACGTTCTGCCTCCGCCGGCTTTCCTTCGGTGAACATCAGCCATCCACTAACCCCGACACCGATGGCCCGGAAGATCAGGAAGGACGCCACGCTCGAGACCGTCGCCAAGAAGTCCGGCATCCCGGAGGAAAGCTTCCGCAACCCCGACGGCCGAAAGACGCGCAAGGACAAGCAGGTCGGGACGATCCGGAAGGAGGCCGAGCGCCGGGGCAAGGGGAAGTGATCGTCTCCTAGGCGCTCACGGTGTGCGAGCCCAGCGCCAGAGGTCGCGCAGCGTCGCCTTCTTCCCGTACATCAGGATCCCCACGCGGTAGATCCGCGCGGCCACCCAGATCAGCCCCACGAAGCTGAGCGCGAGGAGCAGGAACGCCAGCCCCACCTGCCACAGCGGCACCGCCGTCATCGCCATCCGCACCGTCATCAGCATCGGCGCGGAGAAGGGGAACAGGCTGAGCCCCACCGAGAGCGGCGCGTCAGGGCGATCAATCACGTACTGAAGAAAAAACATCGGCACCAGCAGCGGCAGCATCACCGGGAGCTGGAGCGTCTGCGCGTCGGACTCCTGCTCGACGGCGCTCCCGACGGCGGCGAAGAGCGCCGCACACAGGAGGTACCCCCCGAGGAAGAACGCGACGAACGTGAGGAGCCGCCCGGGCGCAAGCACGGCGGCGATGGCCTCCGCGAGCGCGGCGGGGTCGACCTCGGGAGCGGGCGGGCGGCCCGGCATTCCTGCGCCGAGCGCGGCGGGGTCGGCGGCGGCCCCCATCGTGAGCGCGAGGAGCGGCCCCGCGACGGCGCCGAGCACGACGAGCAGCGCCCCCCACGTCGCGAACTGGACGAGCCCCGTCGCGCCGATGCCGAGCACCTTCCCCATCATCAGCTCGAACGGCCGCGCGCTGGACGCGATCACCTCCACGATCCGGCTCGTCTTCTCCTCGATCACCCCGCGCATCACCGTGATCCCGTAGATGAGCACGGCGATGTAGATGAGGAGCCCCATCATCATCCCGACGATGATCGAAACGAAGGCGGTGTCGGCCTCGTCGCCGCGCTCGGTGACGGTCACGAGCGAGAGGGCTACGGGGGCGTCGAGCGCGGCGATCACGGCGTCGGTGGCGCCCGCCGCGCGAATGCGGTGGAGACGGACGGCATCGCGGACGGCGCTGCGCACGCCCTCCTGCGCGCCGAGCCCCGCGCCGCGCGAGTAGTACGCCGCCTCCTCGGTGCCGGCGAGGAGCCCGCGCGGGAGGACGAGGAACCCGTCGAGCCCGCCGCGGAGCACGCGGGCGCGGAGGGAGTCGAGCGGGAGGGCGGGCTGCACGACGCGGAAGCCGTCGGGGAGCGCCGCGGCGACGCTGTCGGCGAGGGCCGGCTCGCCCGTCTGGTTCACGAGGGCCACCGTCCGCACCGTGTCGTCCTGCGTGAGGACGACGACGAGGATGGGGAGGAGCGTGGCCGCCACGATGAGGAGCGGCGCGAGCAGCGTCGTCAGCACGAACGTCTTCGAGCGGACGCGGCGCAGGAGCTCGCTCCGGGCGATGAGGAAGATCTTGCTCATGCGGCGGCGCGCTCGGCCCCGGCCTGCTCGACGGCCTGCACGAAGATCTCGGAGAGCGGCGGCTCCTCCACCTCGAACCGGACGACCTCGCGCGCTCCCGCCAGCGCCGCCTCGAGCACGCGGCGCGGCGGCGTTCCCTCGTTCAGGCGGACGGTGGCGTGCCCGGCCGAGCGGACGACCACCTTCACGGCCCCCTCCGCTTCGAGCGCGTCGAGCCAGGTGATCCCCCCTTCGAAGTCGAGGGCCACGGTGTCACGGCCGTAGCGGGCCTTCACCTCCCGGAGCGGTCCAGCAAGGATCACGCGGCCATGCGCGATGAGGCAGAGGTCGTCGCAGAGCTGCTCCACCTGCTCCATCCGGTGGCTCGCGAAGAGGACCGTCCGCCCCGCCGCGCGCTGCTCGGTGATGACGCTGTGGAGGAGCTCAGCGTTGAGCGGGTCGAGCCCCGAGAACGGCTCGTCGAAGATGAGCAGGTCGGGGTCGTGGAGGACGGTGGTGAGGAACTGCACCTTCTGCTGCATCCCCTTGCTCAGCTCCTCCACCCTATTGCCGTACCAGCCGGTTGCGTCGAAGCGCTCGAGCCAGCGGCGCGTGGCGGCCTCGGCGGCGCGCGCCGAGAGCCCCTTGAGGCGGGCGAGGTAAACGAGCTGCTCGCCCACGCGGAGCTTCCGGTAGAGCCCGCGCTCCTCGGGGAGGTACCCCATCCGCTGCTGTGTGGCGGGGCCGACGGGCATGTCGCCGAACCGGATGCGCCCCTCATCCGGCGCCGTGATGGCGGCGATCATCCGGATGGTCGAGGTCTTGCCGGCGCCGTTGGGGCCGAGGAGCCCGAAGATCCGCCCCGGCTCGGCCGTGAGCGAGACGCCGTCCACCGCCACGACGCGGGCGTAGCGCTTGGTGACGTGCTCGACGTGGAGGGCGGGCATAGGGGGCATCCGGCGGCGCGGGAAGCTACGCGCGGGGCCTCCGCTACGGGGGGGCGGCAACCGGGTTGCCGTCTGCGGCGTTGGCGTCGTCCGCCGAGCACACGTCCCTTCCCCTTCCTTCCCCACGAGACCATGTGCTCTTCGCTTCGCTTCCTCCTCCCCGTTCTGGTCCTCCTCGCCGCCTGCGACACCGTGGACGACGGCGAGATCGGCCCCGGCGACGCCGAGCTCACCCTCACCGGCGACGTCGACGATGACTTCGAGGGCGACGCCTTCTACACGACGTTCAACGACAACGGGACCCCCGTTTTCGCGCTCCTCTTCTTCCGCGGCGACCTCAGCGACTCCGACCGCGACGACTACGCCTTCGCCGCCGTCAGCCGCCCCGGTGACCGCCCCGGCGTGGGCGTCTTCACGATCTCCGACGAGGGGTCCAACCCGGATCTCTTCCGCGGGCAGTATGCCGACCTCGAAGACGCCGACGAGCCGGAGGCCCGCGGGCCCGTCCTCTCCGCGCGTGAGGGCGTGCTCACCATCACACGGTTCGACAACGGCCTCCTCAACGGGAGCTTCCGCTTTGAGGGGCGCGGGCTCGACCTCCCCGATCGCTCGACGTTCATCAACGCGACGGTGAGCGGGACGTTCGAGGCGCGGGCCGTCTCGCCGGACCTCCTCCGCAGCACCGGAATCGACTTCGACTTCGACTGAGCCGGCGGCGCTACAGCAGCGGCACCCGCTCCGGCGGAATCGGCAGGACGTACTCCCGTTCAAGCGTCTCCTCGTGGACGCCGAACTGCCCCGTCCCGCGGAAGTCCACGATGACGTGGCGGTCGGTCATCGCGAGCACCTCGCCGATGCCATAGTACGTCGGGGCGGGGCCGTAGTAGACGAGCTCGCCCTCGTCCACGCGGCTCGACCGCGCGCGCCGGAAGAACGGCGGCACGATGGGGAGCAGCTCCAGCCGGTAGGCCGGGCGCGGGTTCGGGAACGATTCGAGGACGTCGGTCTGCATCGCGAGATTCATCACGCGGGCGGGCGTCGAAGTGTGGCCCCGCCGCGCACGGGGAAAGTACGCAGAACCGCGCCCGGCGGCAGGGGTATACGGCGTCCCCGTGTACCCTGCTGCCGCCCTTCCCCGCATGGCCTACGCTACGAAGATCCTCGACCGACAGGTCGGCCGCAACGCCCAGCTCTTCGCCCGCGCCATCGCCGACCTCGGCGCGCCCGAGCAGCGCTACCCGTACCTCCGCATCCTCGTTTCGCTCATCGAAACGGCGCACCCGGAGTGGAACCAGGCGCCGCAGAAGGACCGCCAGATCGCCGACCTCGTCGTGCAGATGAGCGAGGGCACCCTCGCGGCCGATGAGGTGGCCGCCGTCGTCCGTGTGCGCGACGAGGAGCGGGGGGTGTTCTACGAGTAGGCCGGGGCCTAGCGCACGCGGCCGGGGTTCGCGGCGACGAAGCTCTTCCAGTCCTTGAACTTCCCCGTCGGGCCCTGCTCGGTGCGGTGGGCGTGGCAGAGCGCGACGGCGAGGGCGTCGGAGGCATCGAGCCCCTTGTCCTCGGAGATCGAGAGGAGCCGTTGGACCATGTACCAGACCTGCTCCTTCGCGGCGTTCCCGTTCCCCGTCACCGCCTTCTTCACCTCCTTCGGGGTGTACTGCGTGACGGGGAGCTGACGGTGGACGGCGGCCAGCATCACGGCCGCCTGCGCGCGGCCGAGCTTCAGCATCGACTGCGCGTTCTTCGCGAACACCGGCATCTCGACGGCGCACTCGTCGGGCTGCCACCGCTCGATCACGTCGACGATCTGCTCGTAGATCCTTTCGAGCCGGAGGGCGTGGTCCATCCCGTCGGGGAGATCGATCACGCCGTAGGCCAGCGCGGTCTCCTGCCGCCGCGCCACCTCCACCACGCCGTAGCCGGTGTGCTGCGTGCCGGGGTCGATGCCGAGGACGATCATGGGGCGGGAGGCGGGCGGATCGGAAGGTAGCACGGCCGCACCCCCGCCCTTCGCGCGCCCGCTGGAGCGGTCTCTTCGGCGAGCGACTGCGCGAGGGCGCGCCCGCCCGCTGCTCAGGGGCCGGCTTCCGCCTCCCGAAGAGTGGCACGATGCCCACGCCATCGGCCATGGGCTTGGGCCCGTCACCGGGCCACGACGGACCACTCCTCCAGCACCTCCTCGCCGTCCACGAGGTAGAGGCGGGGGTGGCTGGCGACCGCCATGCACGCATGGTTGGGCACGATGTGCACACGGTCACCGACGGTGAACGTCGAACCGCCCGGCACGGTGATCCACCCGTGCTCCTCGCTGAGGGCGCCGAGCCGCGCGTGGGGGAGCGGCTTCATCGTGACGGGGCTGTGGAGGAGGACCCCGAAGCCGTCGGTGCCGACGCCGGTGTCGGGCGAGAGCGCCTTCTTCCCGGCGTCGATGAATACGCGCTCGACCCCGGCCGCGGAGCGGCGGCACGAGACGATGGTCGCCACCGCCGTCAGCGCGCACCGCTCGATGGCCGCCACGCCGAGGGCCACCTGCATCGCGTCGAGGAAGACGTAGTTGCCGGGGCGGACCTCGGTCACCCTGAACCCTCCCCGCTCAGCGTTGACGAAGCGGCTCACCGTGGGCGTCGAGCCGAGGGAGAGGACGGCAGAGGCCGGGTCGAGCATCCCCGCCTCTCCGAGACGGACAGCGAGGTCGAGGAGGCGATCACGCTCCTCCCCCATCGCACGGAGGAGTGCAGCCTCATGGGTCTCGCCCATGCGCGGGCCGAGGTAGCTGTGCCCGCCGTGGGTGAGGAGCCCCCGCAGCCGGAGCCCCGCCGTCTCGCGGACGCGGCGGACAAAGCCGACGGCGTCCTCGCTGTCCCAGGGGATGCCGCAGCGCCCGTGCCCGGTGTCGACCTCCACGAAGACCTCGGCCTCCATCCCCTCGAAGGCCTCGGCGGTGCGGCGCACGCCCTCCGGCGTGTCCACGCAGAAGGCGAGGCGGGTGCCGTTCTGGGCGAGCCATCGGAGCCGCCGCAGCCCGTCCTCCGACACCACCTCGCGGGCGACGACGAGGTCGCGGAAGCCGGCCTGCGCGAACGCCTCTGCCTCGTCTACCGTCGCCACCGTAAGCCCCTGCGCGCCGGCCTTCGTTTGCCGCCACGCCAGCTCCACCGTCTTGTGCGTCTTGACGTGCGGGCGGAGCGCCACGCGCTCGGCGTTCGCGTGCGCCTGCATCGCGGCGAGGTTGGCGTCGAGCCGGTCGCGCTCGATGAGGAGCGCGGGGGTGGGGAGGTCGGAGACGAGCACGGCGCAGGGGAAGCGGCGCTGCAGGATACGCCGAACGCGCAGACGCCGCCGCCTAGGTGTCGGGGAGCGTGAGGGTGAACGTGGTCCCCTCACCCTCGGTGCTTTCCACATCGAGGGTGCCCTCGTAGTCCGACACCACCGTCTCGTGGGCGAGCGAGAGCCCGAGGCCGGGGTGGCCCGTCCCCGCCGGCTTGGTCGTGAAGAACGGCTCGAACACGCGGGCCTTCGCCTCCTCTGGGATCCCTATGCCGTTGTCGGCGACCGCTAGGGTGAGGGCGAGCCCCTCGCGGCGCGTTCGCACCGCAATCGTCGGCGTGTAGGCAGCGCCTTCGCGGTCGGCGCGGGCCTCGAGGGCGTCGAGCGCGTTCGAGAGGAGGCAGAGGACCACCCGGCCGAGTGCGTCGGGCTCGGCGTTCACCGAGCCCGCGCGCGGGTCGTAGTCGCGGTGAACGGTGCAGGCGAGGGCGGGATTGCGGAGGCGACGCTCCTCCACGGCGAGGACCACCTGTTCCTCCACGAGGTCGTTGAACGCGACAGGCCGGCGGAGCCCGCGGTCGCTCGGGGCGCCCCGCGCGTGCTCCATCATCCCTCGCACGATGGCGTCGGCGCGGCGGGCGTGTTCCTGCACCTTCCGGGCGTTCTCCGCGAGGTTGGCCAGCAGCTCCTCCTGCTCGGGCGTGTCGCCGGCCGCCACCGCGCGGCGGAGGTCCTCCATCAGCTCGATGTCGAGCTGGGCGAAGTTGGTGACGAAGTTGAGGGGGTTCTTGATCTCGTGCGCGATGCCGGCGGTGACGCGGCCGAGGCTCGCCATCTTCTCCTGCTGCACGAGGTGGGCCTGCGCCGCGCGGAGCTCTTCGAGCGAGCGCTCCAGGCTCTCGGCGTACCGGCTCGCCTCCTCGCGGGCGCGCTCGGCCTCCTGCCGCGCCTGCTCCAGCTCCTCGGCGTGGCGCTTCTCTGCCGTGATGTCGCGGAAGAACCAGATGCGGCCGTAGTGCTCGCCCTCGCTGCTCCGCACGGGCGCGCTGTAGCGGTCGAACACCCGCCCGTCGCGGAGGAGGAGCTCGTCGCGGGCCTGCTCGTCGGGGTGGGCGTAGAGGTACGCCACGCGGTCGAGGAACGTCTGGGGGTCCACGAGCTTGTCGAGGACGGCCTGGATAGCCCCCTCGTCGGAGCGCGCGGCGACGACCTCCCGCGGGATCCCCCACAGCTCGACGAAGCGGGCGTTGTAGGAGAGGATCTTCCCGTCGGTGCTCACCACGAGGATCCCGTCGATGGAGGCCTCGCCCTCCGCTTCGAGGAGGGTCTTCTGGAAGCGCACGCGCTGCTCGGCCTCCACGCGCTCAGTGATGTCGCGGGAGTTGACGACGACGCCCTCGGCGGCGGAGTCGGGGAGGAGCGTGCGGCCGGTGGCCTCGAACACCCGCCACGAGCCGTCTTTGTGGCGGTAGCGGAACTCCGTCCGGTGGACCGTCCCCGGGTTCCGCAGCATCGCGAGGAGGGTCTCGCGCGCGGTCGCGACGTCGTCGGGGTGCATGAGTTCGAACGGCTCCGTGCCCGTCCGCTCCTCCGGGCGGTAGCCGAGCACGCGCTCGAACGAGGGGCTCTGGTAGCGCGAGATCCCGTCGGGCCCGATGATGGTGATGAGGTCGGAGGCGTTCTCGATGAGCCGCCGGAAATGGATCTCGCTCTCGCGGAGGGCCGCCTCGGCCCGCTTCCGCTCGGTGATGTCGCGGAGGTACGCCGTGAACACCTCGGCCCCGTTCTCCAGCCGCACCACGTCGATGGCGAGCTCGGCCGGGAACTCCGCCCCGTCGGCGCGGACGGCCGGCACCTCGATCCGCTGCCCGAGCACATGGCCCTCGCCGGTCTCCCGGTAGCGAGCGAGCCCGGCGGTGTGGGCCTCGCGGAGGTGCGGCGGCACGATGAGGTCGGCCATGTGGCGGCCGAGCACCTCCTCGGCACGGTAGCCGAAAGTCCGCTCGGCAGCCGGGTTGAACTCGAGGATGCACCCCTCACTATCGATGGAGATGATGCAGTCGAGGGCGGAGTCGACGATGCCCCGCTTGAGGGCGTCCTTCTCGCGGAGGGCCGCTTCGGCCTGCTTCCGCTCGGTGATGTCGCGGGAGTTGACGACGACCCCTTCGTCGGGGGAGGTGGGAGAGAGCGTGGTGCCGACCCCTTCGAGGGTGCGCCACGAGCCGTCTTTGTGGCGGAACCGGAACTCGGCTGAGACGCCTATGCCCGGGTTCTCCGCCAGGCGCCGGAGGCGCTCCACGGTGGGCACGACGTCCTCCGGCGCGAGGAACTCGAACACGTTCCGCCCCACCAACTCGTCCTGCTCGTACCCGAGCACGCGCTTGATCGCCGCGCTCTGGTAGCGGACCGTGCCGTCGGGGTCGATGATGGTGATGATGTCGGAGGCGTTCTCGATGAGCCGCCGGAAGTGCTCCTCGCTCGCGCGGAGCGCGGCCTCGGCCTCGACGCGCTCCGACACGTCGCGCGCGACGGCGATCACGACGTCCTGCCCGAAGTACGTCGAGCGCTTGAGCGTGAGCTCCTTCGGGAAGACCGTCCCGTCCTTCCGGCGGCCCCACCACTCGAACCGCTGGGGCTCCCCGGCCACCGCCCGCTCGAACCGCGCCATCGTGTCTGCGAGGTCGACGAGGCCGGGGGCGGCGAGGAGGCCCGGGGTCTGCCCGATGAGTTCCTCGCGCGGGTACCCGTACGCACGCACCACGGCCTCGTTGACGTTGAGGAACCGTCCTTCGAGGTCCTGCACGTAGACGAGCTCGGTGAGGGTATCGAACAGTCCGCGGTAGCTCTCCTCGCTCGCGCGGAGCGCCTCCTCGGTCTGTTTCCGCTCGGTGACGTCGAGGAGCGCCGTGGCCACGACGGGCACGCCGTTGTAGAGGAGCTGCTGCACGGTGAGCGAGACCCACCGCGGGGTGCCATCGGCCCGCCGGATGCGGAGCTCGAGGTCGCGCACGTACCCCTGCGCCGCGACGGTGTGGAGGACATGGGGGCGGTCGCCGGGGTCCCAGTAGAAGTCCGGCGTCTTCTTTCCAACGAGGCTGCCGGGCGGCACGCCGACGAGCGCTTCGATCCGCTCGTTGGCGTAGAGGATCACGCCGTCGCTGATGCGGCTGAGGAGGAGCGGCGTGGGGCTGGCCTCGACGATGGCGCGGAACCGCTGCTCGGCCTGGACGAGCTCGACCGTGCGCTCGGCGACGCGCTGCTCGAGCTCCTGCCGCGCGTGCTCCAGCGCGTCGGTGGCCTCCTTCCGCTCGGTCACGTCGTGGTGGACGACGACGACCTCTCGGATGCCCCCGTCGGGGTCGTGGATCGGCCAGACCGTCACCTCCAGCCACTTCATGGGGCGCTCGCCGGGGAGCGCCGCCTGCTCCGCCAGCGGGCCCGGCGTGAACGGGTGGGGCGGGATCGTGACGGGCTCCCCGCCGAACCCCCGGAGGAGGTACTCGCGGACGGGCTCCAGCTGGGGGTCCGTGAGGGGGTTGAAGTGCTCGACGGCCTCGCGGGGGAGCTTGAACAGCGCCTCCCACGCGCGGTTGACGACGAGCGTGCGCCCCTCCACGTCGAAGATCTGGACGCTGAGGGGGAACTGCTCGAACATCGTCCGGAAGCGGCTCTCCGAGACCCGCCGGGCGCGCTCGGCCGCGCGGCGCTCCTCGGCCAGGCGGAGGTTCAGCAGGGCCGCGGCCGCCAGCGCGGCGACCACCTCGGCCACCTCGACGTCCTGCGGGGTGTACCGGTCCGGGACGCTACTCTCGAGGGCTAGCGCGCCGAGGACCTCCGTCCCCGCGAGGATCGGGGTGAGGAGGACCGACGCCGCCGGGCGCCCCGCCCCCGCGGTGGAGGGGACATCGCCGGTCGGCCCCACGAACGAGCGGCGCTCGCGCACGACCCGCTCCCACGCCGCCCCCGCCACGGGGGTGGCCCCCGCGCCGTCACCGGAGTTCTCCTGGCCGAGCGCGTGGAGGGCATCGGCCGCCGTGTCGTACGTCCAGACGGCGAGCGCGTCGAAGGGGAGCGCGCCGCGGCACGCCTCTTCGAGCCCGGTACGCAGGGCCCCGCGCGTGTTGGCCGTCACCACCCCGGGCGCCGTGGCGGCCACGGCACGCATGCGCGTAGCCATCCCCTCCGCCTCCCGCGCAGCGGGATCGGCGGCATGGCCGGCAGGATGGGAGGACGCGCTCACGAGCGGAAGAAATCGAACGGGGGACGGGGTTCAAAAATAGGGGAGCGGCGCCGGTCTTTCTCTCCACGCGCGGGATCCTCCAGACAACCCCCTAATCACCGGGTACTTCCTGGCCTTCCCTCAGGAGCAGGTTGGGGGGTTAGGGAGGCCCTCTTGGGGCGCGGCCGTTCCGGAAAGTGCGCCCGGCGAAACGAAGGGATCCTAGGCCCTCCTGATGTGCGTATCGTACGATGCCCATCTCTGAGCGGCCTGGTTCCGGCGTCGCTCGCTCCTCTCCTCCCTCCTTTCTACGCATGGCTACTCCCCAAGCGTCCCCTGCGGACCCCGCTACGACCGTCGCGCCCGCCCGTACCAAGCGCTCGAAAGCCGGTGCGAACGGCGCGAGCAAGGGCGCGCTCGACGTCCTCGACACCCATGCCCTCCTCGAGGTCCTTACCGCCGTCGAGAAGGGCGACTTCTCCGTCCGGTTCGTGCCCGGGCACAACGGGGTGGCCGGGCGGATCGCGGACACCCTCAACGCGATCATTGCCAAGAACGAGCAGCTCACCGCCGAGCTCGAACGCGTCGCGGAGCAGGTGGGCAAGCGGGGGCGGCTCAACGAGCGCGCCTCGCTCACGGGTGCTACCGGCGGGTGGCGCAGCGCCATTGGCTGCGTCAACGAGCTCGTCGGCGACCTCGGGCAGCCGATCTCCGAGATCGAGCGCGTCATCGGGGCCGTCGCCAAGGGCGACCTCTCGCAGCAGGTGGAGCTCGAGGTGGAGGGCCGCCACGTGCGCGGCGAGTTCCTCCGCACGGCCAAGATGGTCAACACGATGGTGGACCAGCTCGGCGCGTTTGCGAGCGAGGTGACCCGCGTGGCGCGCGAGGTGGGCACCGAAGGGAAGCTCGGCGGGCAGGCCCGCGTCCCGGGCGTTTCGGGCACGTGGAAGGACCTCACCGACAACGTGAACTCGATGGCGTCGAACCTGACGGCGCAGGTCCACAACATCGCCGAGGTGACGACGGCCGTCGCCAACGGCGACCTCACGCGGAAAATCACGGTCGACGTCCGGGGCGAGCTCCTTGAGCTGAAGAACACCATCAACGCGATGGTGGACCGGCTGTCCGTGTTCGCCGGCGAGGTCACCCGCGTGGCGCGCGAAGTGGGCACCGAAGGACGGCTAGGTGG
The DNA here is from genome assembly GCA_035628035.1 of Rubricoccaceae bacterium. Classification (GTDB taxonomy): domain Bacteria; phylum Bacteroidota; class Rhodothermia; order Rhodothermales; family Rubricoccaceae; genus DASPKS01. The sequence continues at coordinate 421 of DASPKS010000054.1, read as the reverse complement.
TCAAGCCGACGTGCCCGGTGTGGCCGGCACGTGGAAGGACCTGACGGACAACGTGAACCAGCTCGCCGGCAACCTCACCGTCCAGCTCCGCGACGTGTCGGCCGTCGCCCGCGCCATCGCCGACGGCGACCTCACGCGGAAGATCACGGTGGAGGCCGGCGGCGAGATCCTCCAGATCAAGGAGGTCATCAACTCCATGGTCGACCGCCTCGGCGTGTTCGCGTCGGAGGTGACCCGCGTGGCCCGCGAAGTAGGCACGGAGGGCCAGCTGGGCGGGCAGGCGCAGGTGCCCAACGTGGCCGGCACGTGGAAGGACCTCACCGACAACGTGAACCAGATGGCCGGCAACCTCACCACCCAGGTGCGCGGCATCGCGAAGGTGGTCACGGCCGTCGCCAACGGTGACCTTTCGCAGCGGTTC
>DASPKS010000053.1:0-6016 GCA_035628035.1 Rubricoccaceae bacterium | reverse complement strand
TGGGGGACCTCGAGGAGCCCCTGGCGGAGGTCACCCACCCAGAGGGTACCTCCGGGCCCGGCCGTGAGGGCGCGGTGGGCCTCGGCATTCCGGATGTCGAGTACGAACCCGTACGCCCCGCGCCGCCATACGTGGAGGTAGAAGGGCGCCTGCGCGAAGAGGCGGTCCCCGTCCGCGATCACGTCGAAGACCTGGTCATCGGTGAAGAAGAGGCGCTCCCAGCTCCCGCTCTCGTTCCGGAGGTACACGTCGCGGGCGGTGCCCGCCACCACGAGGCCCTGGTAGAGCGCTAGGGCTCGCCCCGTGAGGGGGCTTCCGGGGTCGGCCGTCCACGCCGACGGCTGCTCCAGCACGGTCCCGTCGAGCGGGGCCCGGACGACGCCGCCGTCGGCGGCGAGCCAGAGCCCGAGGCCGCCCTCGGGGAGCGGCGCCACGAGCGCGGCCCGCACCGCCGTGGCCGGCGCGAGCGGCCCGAGCCGGGTGTACGACGCGCGGACCTCGCCGCGCCCTGCGTCGAAGACCACGAGGCCGAAGTCGGTCGAGAGCAGGAGCGAGTCGCCGCGGACGGCGATGCGGTTGATCCCGCGCGCGGCGTACTGCGTGGCCCGGGCCACGTCGTAGAACGAGGTGACGGCGCCGGTGGCGCCGTCGAGCCGGTCGAGCACGCCCTCGGCGTACCCGATCCAGAGCGCGTTCCGCGCCGCGTCGAAGGCCATCGTCCGCGCCTCCGTCCCGAACAGGCCCTCGACGGGCGTGAACCGCCGGACCTCGCCGGAGGCGGGATTATACCCGTACACGCCGCCCGTCGTCGCCACCCACACCTCCTCGCCCGAGGCGGCGAGGGCGGTGACCTCCCGGAGTGAGGGGTACGCGCGCCACGTGCCGGGCTGGGCCACTGGCGCCCCCGCGCTCAGCAGGCTCCCGAGCACGACGATCCCCCCCAGACGAACGAGCAAACAGCACCGCATGGCGACGCGCGTTGGGCCGGGCAAGCCCGGCGGTCAGGTCAAGAAAAACGGCGTAGCGGTGGGGCCGGCAGCGTGGAGGCGGGCTGAAGGGCGGGGAAGGTACGCTAGAGCTGGCGCAGCAGGCTAACCATTTCCAAAGCCCCTATGGCCGCCTCCGCCCCCTTGTTGCCGGCCTTCGTGCCGGCCCGTTCGAGCGCCTGCTCGATGGTGTCCACCGTGAGCACGCCGAAGAGGACGGGCACCCCGGTGTCGAGCGCCGCGCGCTGGACGCCGGAGGCCACACCGCCCGCCACATGGTCGAAGTGCGCCGTCGCCCCGCGGATGACGGCGCCGAGGCAGATCACGGCGTCGTAGCCGCCTGAGGCCGCCAGCGCCTTCGCCACGACGGGGATCTCGAAGGCGCCGGGGCACCACGCCACCGTCACGCGATCGTCGGCGACGCCGTGGCGGGCGAGGGCGTCGAGGGCCCCGTCGAGGAGGCGCTGCGTGACGAGCTCGTTGAACCGGCTGGCGACGACGGCGAAGCGCACGTCGCCGGGCGCGACGAGGGTGCCGGTGAGGGTACGGGGCATGGGCGCGCGGGCGGGCTGCGCTAATCTACGGGCAACCACCGGGGCCATCGGCCGTAGGCCGAGCGCATTCACCCCCTTCCCACCCTCTTCTCGCGCATGGACCGCCTCTGGAGCCCCTGGCGCGGCGCCCACGTCGAGCGGGCCACCGAAGCCGCCCGCACCGGCGCCGACGAGGGGCTGTCCGTCTTCGCCCGCATCGCCGCCGAGCCGGCGCACGACGCCGAGCACTTCGTGGTATGGCGCGGCGCCACCTTTTACGTCGTCCTCAACCTCTACCCCTACACGAACGGGCACCTCCTCCTCGTCCCCTACCGCGAGGTCGACGCCTACGACGCCCTCACCGACGCGGAGCACGTCGAGCTGGCGCGGCTGCTGGCCCGCGCGATGGGGTGGCTCCGCGAAGCCCTCCGACCGGACGGGTTCAACGTGGGCCTGAACCAGGGCACGGCCGCCGGCGCGGGCATCCCCCGCCACCTCCATGTCCACCTCGTCCCGCGCTGGCACGCCGACACGAACTTCATGCCCGTCACGGGCGAGGTGCGGGTGATGCACGAGGCGCTGGGGGCGACCTACGCCCGCCTCCGCGCCGTCGTCGAGCAGGAGGCATCGGGGGCTGGATCGCCCGGGAGCCCCTCGGCTCCTTGAGCCCGCTCGGTACCTTCCCCGCCTCGCTCCCCTCGCGGATGTCCCTTCCCCCTCCCCTTCCTGCACCCGATGCGGGACCGGTGACGCGGTCGCTGCGGGCGCGGGACCTCGCCCTCCCGGTGGGGCTCTCGCTCGTCGTACTCGTCATCGTGGGGGTGGTGACGTGGGATCCCGGGGCGTATGCGGCGATGGCCGGCGTCCTTCGACCGGGTGTCCTCGCCCTCGCCCTCCTCGGCATGGCCGGGCACTACGTGATGGGCGGGTTCCGCCTCCGGACGATCTCGCACGGCCGCGTCCCCTTCGGCAAGGGCGTGCGCGGGCAGTTCGCGTGGGACTTCATGTCGTGCATCACGCCCTCGGCCATCGGAGGGGCACCCCTAGCGAGCTTCTTCGTGGCGCGGGACAACCGCCTCCCCGTCGGGCAGGCTACCGCCATCATGCTGTTCTCGATGCTGCTCGACCAAGTGTGGTTCGCCACGACGATCCCCGTCATCCTCATCGCGACGGCGTTCCTGAACGTGTTCCCCCCCGCGCTCGGGGACGTCGGCGCCGGCACGTTCACGGCGTACTTCATGTTCATCCTCGCGTGGACGGCGTTCTTCGCCTACGCGACGGTGATTCGGCCGGAGCTGATCGAGCGCGCGGCGACGTGGCTGCTTCGGCTGCGGTGGCTCCGGCGGTTCGAGCCCCGCGTACGCGAGGAGATGGTCCGGCTCAAGGAGCAGGCGCGCGTGCTGCGCGGCGAGTCGTTCGGGTTCTACCTCAAGGGATACCTCTGGACGGCTGCCCTCTGGCTGAGCCGCTACAGCATCGTGCTCTTCATCGTGTGGAGCGTGCACCCCGACCTCCGCGTCGTCGAGTTCGTCTTCCGCACGGCGGCGCTGTGGATCGCCGTGCTCGTGATGCCTACCCCGGGCGGCTCGGGCGGCATCGAGGGGCTCTACCTCCTCTTCCTCGCCCCGTTGATGCCCCGTGCGATGGTGGGTCCGACGCTGCTCACGTGGCGGCTCCTCGTGTACTACCTCGTCCTCGTCGCCGGCCCCATCGTGACCACGCGCGCGCTCCGGCCCGCCCGCACCCCGCGCGTGGCGACGGAGACTATCCCCCTCTCCCCGCCCTGACCTCGCTCCGATGGCCGATGCGCCCCCGCCCGTAGCGGATCGCCGCACGTCGGCCGATCGCTACGACTTCCGGCGGCTCCACCCGCTCCTCCGCTTCGGCACCGCGAGCGACCGCTACGCCGGGTGGCTCGGGAAGGTGTACCCCCCCGACGTGTGGGCCGACCAGGTCACGTCTCGAAAGAAGCGCCTCGGCACGGGGTCGTTCGAGGAGCGCCTGCTCCCCGTCGAGTCGGTCGAGGACTACTTCCAGCACTTCTCCGTGCTGGAGCTCGACTTCACGTTCTACCGCGCGCTCCTCGAGGCGAACGGGAAGTCCTCGACGAACCTCTTTACGCTCCAGCGCTATGCCGAACTCAGCCCGCAGAACGCGCGGTTTCTCCTGAAGGCGCCGCAAGCGTTCACTGCCCGCCTCGTCCGGCAGCGCGGGGACGACGGCCCCCGCTACGAGGAGAACCCCGCCTACCTCGACGCGCAGGCGTTCACCGACCGCTTCCTCGCGCCCGCCCTCGACACGCTCGGGCCGAAGCTGGCCGGCGTGCTGTTCGAGCAGGAGTATGCGCGGGTCCGCGAGGCCCCCCCGCTCGAAGCGTTCCTCGTCGAGCTCGACCAGTTCTTCCGCGACGTGCCCGACGAGGTGCCGGTCCACCTCGAGATCCGCTCACCGCACCTCCTCCTGCCTCCGTACTTCGAATGGCTGGAGAGCCGGGGGCTCGGGTTCGCGTTCAGCTACTGGCGCTGGCTACCGCCGCTGCGCGACCAGTGGCGCCTCGCGGGCGAGCGCTTCTCCTCCGCCTTCAACGAAGCCGTCGTCCGCCTGCTCAGCCCGAGCACGATGACGTACGACGACGCCCTCCTCCTCGCGGGCACCTTCGACGCGCCGCACCCGGCGCTCGCAGAGACACCAGAGGCGCGGGCGATGGTGAACGACGCGACGGCCCTCGCCTACCAGGCCGTCGCGCACGGCGTCACGCTCAACGTGATCGCGAGCAACCGAGCGTGGGGCTGCGCGCCTGACCTCGCGCAGACCGTCGCCCACCGCTTCCTCGACTTCGCCGAGCGGAAGGGGGCGTAAGCGAAAGAGGGGAGCCGCCCGGAAGCAGCTCCCCTCTTGTCGATGGCGCTCACGTTTATGCTGCCGCGGGCGGGAAGAGCGTGTAGATGGACGCGTGGGGCCGCTCCGCCGGAGCGGGGGCTTCCGGCACCGCGCCCATCGCCTCCTCCTCGCGAAGCGCCGCATCGAGGGCCGCACGCTCGGCAGCGGCCTCGGCCCGGCGGCGGGCCGCCCCGAGGCGGACGAGCTGGCGCCGGATGCGCCGCACGCGACGCCGCGCTGCCCGGTGGAGGATCGAGTTCAGCTCCAGCCGGAGCGCTTCGAGCCGGCGTGGCCCGAACCCGTCCAACCGTGCGAGGCGGCCGTCGTGGGCGGCCCGCTCCAGCTCGGTCAGCGTCGTGATGCCGAGGTCGCGCACGACCCGGTAGGCCAGCGCCTCTCCGAGCCCCGGCACGCTCGCGAGGAGCGCCACCGGGTCCGTCGCCTCCAGGAGGTTGTCGCGGAGGCCCAGCCGGCCCGTCTCGATGTACTGCTCGATGTGGGTCGAGATGCTCACGCCGATGCCGGGCAGCTCCATGAGCGCCTTCCGCCCGCCCGCGCCGAAGAGCTCGGCCAGCGGCTCGTCGTGCTCACGGATCATGGCGGCCGCCTGCAGGTAGGCCTGCACCCGGTACGGGTTCGGCTCGCCGAGCTTCGTGAGGAGCTCGGCCATGTGCTCCAGCACCGCCGCCAGCTCCTCGTTCGAGGGTCCGATGATCGTCGTCATGGTCGTCTCCAGCTTGCTTTGGAGGCAAGGTAGGAAGCCCGGCTGACGGCGCCGTGTCACCCCGAAAACGCGGAAAAACCGCCTTCCTGAAAGGAATCCACGGCCTCTCGTATGGCCCCTTCGAACCACCCCGCCCACGCCGGCGGCGGCGCGGCGACGAAGCGGAGGGGCTCCCGGCGGACGGGGTGCTCGAACGCCAGTCCGTAGCAGTGGAGCGCCAGATTCTGCCCCTCGAAGGGGCGGCGCGCGCCGTAGCGGAGGTCGCCGAGGATGGGAGCCCCGAGGGCAGCGAGCTGGACCCGCGCCTGGTGGGGGCGCCCCGTGAGGAGGTCCACGTCTACGAGGCTCGTGTCGCCGTCCGAGGCGAGCGCGTGCCAGCGGAGGGCGGCCCGTTTGGCGCCAGGGTACCCCGGCCTCACCCGCCGCACCCGCTCGTCCTCCTTTACGAGCCAGTCCTCCCGCTCCCCCTTCCCCCTGACGTGCCCCTCGACGAGCGCGAGGTAGCGCTTCTCGACGTGGCGCTCGCGGAAGGCCTCGGCCAGCCGCCCTGCCGCCTTCGACGTGCGGGCGAGGACGACGACCCCGCTCACGGGCCGGTCGAGCCGGTGCACGAGGCCGACGAACACATCGCCGGGCCGCTCGAAGCGCGCCTTGAGGTAGGCCTTCGCCGCCGAGACGAGGTCGGGGTCGCCTGTACGGTCGGCCTGCGCCAGCAGCCCGGCCGGCTTGGCGACGACGAGGAGGTGGTTGTCGAGGTGGAGGACGTCCATCGGCCGGGCGAAGCTACCCCGCCCGGCCGGCGGCTCCTTGCACACGGCTCAGCGCACGAGCGCGAGGGTGCGCGAGGTGGCGAAGTGCTCGCCCGTCACGCGGAGGAGGAGCAGTCCGCTCGC
>DASPKS010000052.1:0-13944 GCA_035628035.1 Rubricoccaceae bacterium | reverse complement strand
GGTGTGGATGGGGCTCTCGAAGGAGCACTACGGCATCCATGGCACGAGTGCGCCCGAGACCATCGGCTACGCCTCGTCGGCGGGGTGCGTGCGGCTGACGAACTGGGACGCGCTGTTCCTCGCGCGGCAGGTCCGCCCCGGCGTCGCCGTCCGGTTCGAGGAGACGCGCGGCGCGCCGGCGGCCGGGCAGGACGGAACGCCCGAGCAGCGCACTGCCGCGCCGTCGATGTTCTTCGACCCGACCCATACCACCTTCGCGCTGATCCTCCGCTAAGGGGTCGCCCGAGGACGCGCCAGCAGCGGGTATGGGTTGATGGCCTCGCCGTCCCAGAAGTGGGCGGGGTCGGCCACGCGCCACATCGCGAAGTGGAGGTGCGTGTTGCCCGGCGCGGCGTTCCCCGTGTCGCCGACATAGCCGAGCACCTGCCCCTGCACCAGCTCCTGCCCGGCTGTGAGCCCCGGCGCGTAGCTGTCGAGGTGCGCGTAGTAGTAGACGGTGTGGCCATCGGGGCCGAGCTGGTAGAGCGTGAGCCCGCCGCGGTCGCTCGTGAACAGCCGGAGCACGCGCCCGGCGACGGCGGCCACGACGGGCGTCCCGCGCGGCGCGAGGATGTCGAGCGCGTTGTGGATGCGTCCCTCCGAGCGGGCCTCGTTGAAGGTGTCGGTGAGGTCTTCGGGGCGAATGCCCTGCACGGGCACGACGAGCCCGGAGGGGAGCGGCGGCGCGGGGATCGGGGTCGAGTCCGTGCGCACGGCCGGCGGGTTCACCTCGGGCCGCGCGACGACCGTGTCGGGATACGGCGTGGCCTCGTCGGGCACGGCGGGCTGCGGCTCGATGCGGCACCCGAAGCGCGGCCCGCACCCGGCGAGGCCGAGCAGGAGCGCTCCGGCGACCCAGCGGGAGGCAGCGCGCGCCATCGCGCTCAGCGCGCCGAGCGGCCGTTGGCGGCAGACGCCTCCGCGTGCGTGTCTTCCTCGTCCGCGCGCAACTCCAGCTCGACGACGCGGAAGGGCGGGTGGTCGGGGAAGGCGCGCCGGAGCACGGGCACGCCGACGTTGTAGACGGGCACGCCGGCCGTCGTCTTGCCTTCGGGCGCGCCGGCGTGCGCGTGGCCGTGGAAGACGGCCGCCACGTCGTACCGGTTGAGGGGGTCCTCCAGCCGGCTCGACCCGCAGAACGGATAGATCACCTCCGGCTCGCCCGCGACCGTCTCGGCGATGGGCGCGTAGTGGAGGAGGACCACGCGGTGCTCCACCTCGTACTCCGTGTCGAGGCGGCTGAGCGCGGCGTCGAGGCGGAGCGCGTCGTCGACGGCCGCCTGCACGAACGCCTTGATGGTGGGCTCGCCCCACGCCGAGAGCGCGTAGCGGCCGAACCCGCCGCCGAACCCCTTCACCCCCGCGAAGCCGACGCCGTCCACGACGGCCACACTACCATCGAGTACCTGCACGTGCACGCGGTCGAGCGCTTCGCAGATCGCCTCGGGGTGGCCCGCCTCGTAGTCGTGGTTGCCGAGGACGGCGAGGACGGGGATAGAGCAGTACGTCCGGAGGTCCTCGGCGAGCACTTCGGCCTCCTCCTTCAGCCCGTAGTCGGTGAGATCGCCGCAGAGGAGGAGGACGTCGGCCTCGGCCGAGGCTGCCTCGAAGAGCGCGCGGTGAGTGCCCGCGGCGTGGCGGTGGTAGTGGAGGTCGGCGGTGGCCGCGAGGCGGAGCGTGCGCGTCGTCGCCATCGGGGAGAGGAGCGAGGAGAGGGGCCGAACCGCCGCGCGGAGGCGGCGTTCACCCGTTCCCATGTCTCCCGCCGGGTAAAAGATCCCCGGCCGCCCTTCTCTCGCGGCCTCCGTCGCCGCCCGGGTAGCCCCCATGACCTCCTCCGTGCCCCTCCCCGACGCGTCGTCGCTCGACGAGTCGGCGCAGTTCTACCGCCTCGTCCTCACCATCCTCCACGACGCCAGGGTACCCTTCCTCGTCGGCGGCACGTACGCGTTCACGTGCTACACCGACATTGGCCGGCGGACGAAGGACATCGACCTCTTCTTCCGCCCCGCCGACTGCGACGCCGCGCTCGAAGCCCTCGCGGCGAAGGGGTTCGCCACGCAGAAGCCGTACCCGCACTGGCTCGCGAAGGCGCACTTTGGGGAGGACTTCGTCGACCTCATCTACCGATCCGGCAACGGGCTCTCGGAGGTGGACGACGGGTGGTTCGCCCGCGCCACGCCCGGCAAGGTGCTCGGCGTCGATGTGCTGCTCTGCCCACCCGAGGAGCTGCTCTGGACGAAGGCATTCATCATGGAGCGCGAGCGGTACGACGGCGCCGACATCGCACACCTCCTCCTCGCCTGCGCGCCGCGGTTCGACTGGAAGCTGCTCCTCTACCGCTTCGGCGAAGACTGGCGGGTCCTCCTCGCCCACCTCGTCCTCTTCGGGTACATCTTCCCCTCCGAGCGGGGCCGCATCCCGCGCGAGGTGATGGAGGTGTTGCTGGGGCGGCTCCACCGCGAGCTCGACGCGCCGCTGCCCGACGAGCGCATCTGCATGGGCACGCTCCTCTCGCGCGGGCAGTACCTCGTCGACGTGGAGGACCGGGGGTTCCAGGACGGCCGCCTCCGCCCCGACGTCCAGATGACCGAGGAGGACATCCACCACTGGACGCACGCCATCCCGGAGGCAGACCGCCCCACGCAGCAGCTCGTCAACGGGAAGCGCTCGTTCGCCTAGCCGCGCGCCGCGGGGTCGACGAGGCGGATCAGTCCCTCCTGCGCGACGCTCGCCACGAGGCGGCCGGCGCGCGTGTGGAGGGTGCCGCGCGTGAAGCCGAGCGCGCCGGCCGCGCTCGGGCTCTCCATCGTGTAGAGGAGCCACTCGTGCGCCTCGAAGGGGCGGTGGAACCAGAGCGCGTGGTCGAGGCTGGCTGCCTGGAGGTCGCGCTGAAGGAACGAGCGGCCGTGCGGGAGGAGCGCCGCGCCGAGGAGGCCGTAGTCGGAGGCGTAGGCGAGGGCGGCCTGTTGCATGAGGAGCCCGCCCGGCACGGGCGCCGTCGTGCGCACCCACACGTGGTGCACGGGCTCACGGACCTCCGGCGCGAACGGGTTGAGCGGGCGTACGGGCCGGAACTCGGCGAACTGCTCGCGGGCGTAGTTCGCGCGCAGCCGCTCGGGGAGGAGGTCGCCGGCGGCGCGGGCCATCTCGGCCTCGCTCGGCAGCCCGTCGGGGCCGGGCACCTCGGGCACCGGCGCCTGGTGCTCCAGCCCCTCCTCGACGCGGTGGAACGAGTACGCCGCGTTGAAGATGGGGCGGCCGTGCTGAATGGCCGTCACGCGCCGCGTCGTGAAGCTGCCGCCGTCGCGGAGGCGGTCCACCTGGTACACGATGGGGGCCTGCACGTCGCCGGGGAGGATGAAGTAGGCATGCAGCGAGTGGACGGGCCAGTCCGTCTCGACGGTGCGGCCTGCGGCGATGAGGGCCTGCGCGAGCACCTGCCCCCCGAACACCCGCCGGTAGCCGAGGTCGTGATTCCGCCCCCGGAAGAGGTTGACCTCCAGCGGTTCGAGGTCGAGGAGGTCGAGGAGCGGCTGGAGCGCGGTAGACACGGCAGCGAGCGAGCGGGAGGCCGAAATCGCCAGATTCCCGCAGGAAGGTACCGCCCGCTGTGCCTCGCTCACGAGGCCTCGTCCGGCGTCACGATGAGGCGCGGGGCCGCGGCGAGGTCGAGCGTCATCTCATCGCGGTAGGCCTGGTAGACCCCCACGAGGAGCGCCGTCACCGGGACGGCGATGAGGAGGCCGAGGAACCCGAAGAGCGCGCTGAACACGAACAGCGAGAGGAGCACGAGGACGGGGTGGAGCCCCACGCTATGGCTCATGATGTTCGGCGTGAGCACGGTCTGCTCCAGGATCGCCTGGCCCGCGAGCACGGCCACCACCACGATGAGGTCGCCCACCGTCCCGAAGGCGAGCGTGAGCAGGATCCCGATGACGTAGGTGAGGATGGCGCCGAGGTTTGGGATGAAGTTGAGGAGCCCGGCGAGGATCCCGATCACGAGCCCGAAGGGGACGCGGAACAGCACGAGCGGGATCGTCACGATGACGGCCTGCGCGAGCGAGATGGTGAGCTGCCCCCGGAGGTAGTTCCCCACCACCGTCACGGCCTTCGAGAGGTACGCGCGGCTCCCCCGGTAGCGCGGGAAGAGCTGGATGACGGCCCCGCGCAGGGTGGGGTAGTCTTTCAGCGTGTAGAACAGCAGCACCGGCACGAGGGCGAGCGTCGTGATCAGCCCGAAGAGGGTGCCGACCGAGCGGGTGAGCCCGCCGAAGACGGCGGGGAGGCGGCCCGCGTTCTCCCGCACCTGGGCCGAGACGAAGGCCGTGAGGTCGGCGACGAGCCGGTCGCGCTGGATGAGCCCCGCCTGCTCCAGCGGATCGAGCGTGTCGGTGCGGGCCACCCACGTGGGGAGGCCCGAGATGAGCCCGAGGAGGCGCTGGGCCAAGCTCTGGAGCTGCCCCACCAGGGCGGGTACGATGAGCAGCACCACCGCGACGAGGAGCCCGACGAGGAGGAGCGTGCACAGGAGGGCGCCCGCCCATCGGGGCAACCGGAGCCGCCGCCCTATCCACCCCACGAGCGGGTTCAGCATGTACGCGAGGAGGAACACGACGGCGAACGGCGCGAGCACGCCGCCGAGCGTCCGAAGCAGCCACAGCCCGAGGAGGAACCCCCCCGCGAGGAGGAGCCCCCGGATCGCCTTCTGCTTCCGGAGCGGCCACAACACGATGGCCCCTGCTGCCGCCACGATGAGCGGGTTCAGCCCCGCCTCGAACTCCAGCAGGAGCAGGAGGAACGCGATGAGCCCGCCGAGCGCGAGGATGCCCTGGAAAAGGAGCGCCCGCCCCACGGCAAACGGGCGCGCGGCATCGGGCCGAGGGGTAGCCGCCGAGGCGGCGGAGGCGTCGAGCGGAGAGGCCATCGGGGGGAGGAGGGGTGGCAGGGGGAGAGTACGCCAGCGGGGCCGTCCGCTCACCTCCTCCCGCTACTGCGTGCCCGCACTCGGCGACCCCAGCGTGCCCCGGACGGGCGGCTCTTCGGGGAGGAGCCCGCGGCGGCGGAGGTCCTCGCGGATGGCCTCGAGGCGGCGGGCTTCTTCGAGCAGCAGCCGCTCCCGCTCCTGCAGGGCGCGGAACGTCTCGGAGATCGCCTGCTCGCGCAGCTCGAACGGCGCCATCTCGAGGTACCCCCGCTCCTCGAAGTACGGCTTGAACAGGAAGTTGTGCTTGAGCGCCTCCATGTTCTCCGAGAACCGGAACGCGCCGAGCGCCGCCCACCCGGCGGCGTCCTCGAACCGGTCAGTGATCCCGCGCACGTCCGTCGAAATCGTCGAGAACTGGTCGGAGGCGCGGAGGAGCGCGGTGTAGATGGAGTCCTCGCGGAGGAACCGCGCGAGGGTGCCATCGCCGTAGGCCACTTGGCTGATGATGTCCTCCACACCCTGCGAGGCCTCACCGGCGATGGCGACGAGCGCGTCGGCGCGGGCGGTGAGGGAGGAGAGCGAGCCACGGAGCTCCTGCGCCGTGAGGATGGTCTCGTTGTAGAGGCGGTCGTCGTAGAGGAACATCCCGAGCGAGCCCTCGCCCGCCCGCACGTCCTGCATCATCTGCGTGAGCGTGACGGTGACGGAGTCGAACCGGGCGACGGAGGTGAAGAGGCGGTCGGAGACCTGCGTGAAGTCGAGGGGGTCCACCCCCTCGATCAGCCCGTTCTCCGCCACGACGGGCCGCCGCGCGGAGCCCCCCGTGATCGACACCACGACGGCCCCGACGAGGCCGTCGGTCTGGACCACGGCCCGCGAGTCCTCCCGGATGAGGTGGTGCGCTGCCTCGCGCACGCGCATCGCTACGATGATGGGCTGCCCCGGCGAGGCCGGCAGCTCGATGGTCTCCACGCGGCCGACGGAGATGCCTTGGTAGTACACCACCGCCCCGGTCTGGAGGCCGGCCACGCGCGTGAACTCGGCACGGAGCGAGAACGTGTCCGAGAGGAGGAACGAGCGGTTCGCGAGGATGAACAGGGCCAGGACGAAGCTGGCGATGCCCACGAGGACGACGAGGCCGAGACGGGCTTGACGGGACATGAGGGGCCGGATTCAGAGGGGGACACGATAGGGCCGTTCGGCGACCGGCGCAAGGCCAATGGGGCCCACCTCCGGCCTATACCTCCCCCTCGAAGAACTCCTGGACAGCAGGGTGGTCGGAGTGACGGAGCTCGTCGAGCGTGCCGGCGGCGACGATCTTCCCCTCGAAGAGGAAGTGCGCGCGGTCGGTGATGATCCGCGCGGCGAGGAGGTCGTGCGTGATCGAGATTGACGAGATCCCCCGCTCGTCGCGGAGCTTCACGATGAGCTCGGAGACGACGCGGACGGAGACGGGGTCGAGCCCGGTCGTGGGCTCGTCGTAGAGGATGATGTCGGGCTTGAGAACGAGCGCGCGGGCGAGCCCGATCCGCTTCCGCTGGCCGCCGGAGAGCTCGGCCGGGAACTGCTGCGCCACGCCGGGGAGGTTCACGCTCTCCAGCGACTCCGCGATGAGGTCGTTCTTCTCCCCCTTCGAGAGGCGGGTGTGGCGGTCGAGGAAGAACTGGAGGTTCTGGTACACCGTCATCGAGTCGAAGAGGGCGCCGCCCTGGAAGAGGTACCCGATGTGGAGGCGCTTCCGGTCGAGGGCGTCCCCTTCGAGGAGGTCCATCCGCTCGCCCATCACCCACACCTCCCCCTTGTCGGGACGGAGGAGGCGGACGATGTGCTTGGTGAGCACGCTCTTCCCCGTGCCTGAGCCGCCGAGGACAACGGCGCTCGTCCCCCGCTCCAGCGCGAGGTCCACCCCCTGGAGCACGTGCTTCTCCCCGAAGCTCTTGGTGAGGTCGCGGAGGTCGACGACGACGTCCTCGGGCGGCGGTACGGCGCCACCGGTGACGGGCATATGGGCCGGCTCAGGGACGAAGGGGTCGAGCATGAGGGGCAGCCTCAGGTCCCGGGGGCCCCGAAGAAGAGCAGCGACATGCGGACGACGACCACGTCGGCGAGGAGGATCATCAGGGAGGAGAGGACGACGGCCTGCATGGCGGCCTGCCCCACCTCGCGCGTGCCCCCGCGCACGTTGTACCCGAGGTAGCAGCTCACGATGCCGACGATGAACCCGAACAGGCTCGTCTTCATCGTGTCGACGATCACGTCGGCGAAGCGCATCGAGGCGAAGGCCTCCGTGACGAACATGCGGTAGTCCATGTTCGAGGAGAGCGCCGACTCGATGAACCCCCCGCACATCGCGAGCACGTCGGTGAGGATCGTCATCAGGGGGAACATGATCACGCAGGCCAGGACCCGCGTGAGGACGAGGTAGTGGAACGGCTTGAGCGCCGCCACTTCGAGGGCGTCGATCTGCTCGGTCACCTTCATCGAGCCGAGCTCGGCGGCGATGCCGGCCCCGAGCCGCCCGGCGAGCACGAGGCTCGTCAGCACGGGCCCGATCTCCTTGAACACGGAGAGGGCGAGCATGCCGGGGAGGAAGCTCTCGGCGCCGAAGCGGGCGAGCGTCCCCCGGCTCTGCATCGCCAGCACCATCCCGATGGAGAGCCCCACGATGCCGGTGAGGGTGAGGCTGCGCGTGCCCACCTCGTCCATCTGGTTGAGGAGCTCCTTCCCCTCGTAGGGGGGCCGCCAGAACCGCGCGAAGAACTGCCCTACGAAGCCGAACAGCCCGCCGGCGCGCTCTAGGAACGGCCCCCACACACTCTCGCGGGGGCGGCGCTGCGCCATCAGCGCCTCGGCCAGCTCCTTCTCCTGGAGGATCTTTTCCTCCGTACGCGAGCGCCGCGCCGTGCGGAGGCGCTGCGTCAGTGAGCCGGCGAGGTCATCGGCGGGCTCCTCGATCTCGGGGCGGGGCGGCATGGGGCGAAGGTACGGAGGGTGGTTGGCGGGCGGCGGGGCGCTAGCCCATCGCTGGCGGCCGCACGCTGCCCCCTCAGTAGGCGACCTGGAAGAGCAGCCCGCCGCCGACGCCCCGCTCCCGGTACTGGAGCTGGGCGAGGAGCCACCGCACGAACTCGTAGTCGAGCGCGATCTGGGGCGTCGCCGGGCGGCCCTCGTCGTCGCGCTCGCCGAGGGGGTACCCCACCGAGACGAACGCCTTGCTCGTGAGGTACTTCCCGAGCTGGATCACGATGCCCTCGGGGCCCGCCGTGATCTGGATGACGTCGAGGCCGAGCGCGTTCTCGGCCACGCCCTCGACGAGCCCCGTGAGCTGGCCGAGGGCGAACCCCTGCGCGGCCCCGCCGAGCCCGCCCCCGCCGCCGCCCTCGAAGAGGTCATCGGAGAGGCGGCCCGTGGCGATGAGGGAGACGATGTCGGCGTTGTCGAGGGCAGGGTTGGAGGTGAGCCGGATCTCGGGGTTGTTGCTGAGCTGGCCCTGGAACAGCAACGTGATCTGGACGGCCGTCGTCGAGGCCTGGGGGTCGGTGCGGATGTCGAGGGTGGCCTCGACGTCGGCGAGGGCGTCGGCGGGGTTGCCGTTGAAGAGGAGGGTGCCCCGGCGCACGGTGAACCGGCGCCCGAGCGTTTCGACGGAGCCGCGCACGAGCTCGATGTTGCCGTAGAGCTGCGTCGGCGGGGGCAGCGCGCCGGCCGTCGTGTCCATCGGGGGCTTGACGGCCTCGATCTCGCCGGTGAACTCGATGTCGAAGGGGACCCCGCTCCGGGCGCGGACCCACACGTCGCGGCCGATCTCCACGTTCACGTGGAGGTCGAGCGCGTCCATGAACGTGGTGCCGGCGGTGTCGGCGGCAGTGACGCGGCGGCCGAACCGGGCCTGGAGCGTACGGATGTCGTCGAGCGTGAGATCGACGCGCTCGAGCTGGGGGGCGAGCAGCTCGTCGGTGAGGAAGATGTCGCCGCGGGCGAGGACGACCGAGCCGCGGAGGACTGGCCGCGTAAGGGTGCCCGTGAGGCGGAGCGGCTCGTCGCCGGGGTCGAGGATGAGCTCCCGGTACGTCGGCGTGTCGATGGCGACGAACCCGCTGGGCGTGACGGTGAGGTCGAGCTCGCCGACGGAGAGCCGGGGGAGCGTGATGGCGCCGTCCACGTCGAGCGCCACCTCGCCGTCGTCGGGGTCGGCGATGGTGAGGTTCTCGAACGCGACGCGGTTGCCCTCGAACGTGAGCGCGCCCGCGATCGTCTCGTAGACCATCCCGGTGGAGACGACGCCGAACCGCCCGCCGATGAGGACGGCGCGCCCGGAGAGCTGGGGGTCGGCCTGGGTGCCCGTGACGACGATGCTGTCGGGGGTGTGGAGGAGGCCGTCCACCTCGTTGTAGGCGCGGCGGTCGAGGAACGGCTCGACGGAGGAGAGCGGGAGCGAGTCGGCCTGGATGACGAAGCGGACCTGGTCAGCGGCGGAGGCCTCGGTCACGGCGAGGGCGGGCGCCGCGCCTTCCTCGCCGCCGGCGTGCGCGAGGGAGAACCGGAGGGGGACGAATCCCCGGGTGGTGAGGCTGCCTCCTCGGACGTGCGCCAGACGCGCGTCGAGGTTCAGCTGTCGGTCGTCGTAGCCCACCCGCGCGTCGAGCGTGCCCACGGGCTCGCCCTGGGAGGTGAGGTCGGCGAGCTGGAGGGTGCCGTCGAGCGTGGGCGCCTCGGCGGGGCCCGCGAGCGTAAGCGCGGCCGTAAGCCGCCCGCCGAGCCCGTTGAAGTTGAGGAGGTCGGTGACCGGGCTCAGCTGGACCCCCTCCGCCGTGAGCGTGAAGTCCTGCTCGCCGTGGGGGTCGACGATCCCGTGCAGGAGGATCTCCTGGTCGTCGCCGGCGACGAGGCGGAGGCTGTCCACGCGCACCTGCTCGCCCATCTGGATCGCGGCCGGGCGCGCCAGTGCCCACGTCGTCGTATCGAGGTCGAGTCGGAGGTCGTCGAGGAAGACCGTCGGCGCGGCGGGGTCGAGGTCGGTGCGGAGCGCGAAGGCGGCGCGGCGGCGGTAGTCGAGCGTAACGTCGCCCGAAGCGGCGAGGCTGTCGCCGGTGAAGCGGGCCGCGACGTCGCCCTCCTGGATCAGCCGGTTGTTGATGAGGAGGTAGCTGAACCGGCCTTCGCCGGCGGCGCTGAAGGCGGAGGTGGCGGGGTCGTACCGCCCGGTCACGTGGGCCCCGGCCGAGTCCACCGCCATCGTCCCGTAGGCGAACCGCTCGGTGCGGAAGGCGCCATCGAAGTGGAGGGAGTCGCCGGGGTTGCCGCGCACGGTGAGCGCGAGCTCGCCCTCCTCCATCGCGACGGGCTGCGGGACGAGCCCGGCAAGGGTGGCCGTCTCCCGAACCTCCGCGTTCAGGCTGAATGCCGTCGGCTCCCGGGTCACCCCGGCGAAGTTGATCGTGCCGCCGCCGTCGGCTTCGAGCAGGTTGGAGCGCACGACGAGGGTATCCACGTCGAGCACACCCGCGTTCACGCCGAGGGCGAGGTCGAGCGTGTCCACGTACACGTCGCCGTACTGGGTGCCGCCGCCGTGCGCCTCGGCGCGGAGCGTCATCGTCTTCGGGTCGAACCCCTGCCCCGTCACGTCGAAGAGGAGCGAGACGCGGGCGGGCGGCTCGGCCTCGGTGCCCAGGAGCCCGGCCACGTCGACGCTGTCGAGTGCGCCGTTGAGGGTGTAGGTCGGAACCTCGTCGAATGGGCGCCCGGAGAAGGTGAACGAGGCGCGCCCCTCGGCGGCGCCCTCCGGCGGCCCGAAGAGCAGGTCGGCCGTGACCTCGACGTCGCCGCGCTCCAGCGTGAAGTCGGCCACACCCGACTGGATGGCGGCGTCGTTGAAGGTGGAGGGCCCGAGCACGAGGCTCCCCGATCCGCTGGCGGTCGCCGGGTCGGTACCGGTGAGGCGGCCGGTGAGCGAGCCGTTGAGGCGGCTGCGGAGGCTTGGGTTGCCCGTGAGCGCGGCGAGGTCGAGCCCCTCGAACCCCATCCCCTCGTTGAACGTGAAGGTGGGCGTCTCGTCGAATGGCCGGCCCGTGATGTCGAGGGCGAAGCGGCCTTCCGGCGTGGCGAGGTCGCCGCGGAGCGCGAGGGCGCCGCGGTCGAGGTTCAGCGTGAGGCGGCCGGCCGTCACCTCCTGCGCGCCGTAGCTCGACGGGTCGAGGTCGAGCGTGGCGTCGAGCGCGAGCGTGGCCACATCGGTGCCGCGCCCGCTCGCGACGAAGGCGCCGTTGAGGTCGCTCGCGTTCGCGGGGTTGCCGGTGAGCTCGGCGAGGTCGAGGTGGTCGGCGCGGCCCCGTGCGTGGAAGCGGAGGACGGACTCGAACGGCCACGCCGTCCCCTCCGCACGGAGGCTCCCCGCACGGCCGAGGTCGGCGGCCCCGTCGAAGTTCACGACGCCGCCCGCGAAGGAGGCCGTGAGATCGAGGTCTACCAGCTCGAACTCGCCGAAGCGCGACGGGTCGAGGTGGACCTCCGCCCGCGCGGTCATCGTCTGGGGGTCGATGCCCGTCCCCTCGGCGGAGAAGGTGCCCGTGAGGTCGCTCGTCTGCGTGGGGTCGCCCGTGAGGGCGGCGACGTCGAGCCCCTCGGCGTAACCCGACGCCACGCGCCACACGAGAGGGTCCTCGAAGGGCCGCACCGTGCCGACGGCGGCGACGGACCCGCCCCCGCCCGCGAACTCGGCCACGGCGTCGAAGGCGACGGCCTGCCCGCGCACGTGCACGGTAGCCCCGGCGCCGGCAAGGGTGAGCGTCCCGAACTGCCCGCGGTCGAGGTCCACCCGCGCATCGACGAGGAGGTCGCGGGGGTCGGTGCCGCGCCCACTCACGGAGAACGACCCGCTGAAGCGCGCAACGGTGGCGGGATCGCCCGTAAGCACGGCGAGGTCCACGTTGTCGGCGCGTCCCTCGGCCTCGTAGGTCGGCACGCGGTCGAATGGCCGCGCCGTGCCGGTGGCGACGACACGCGCGCCGGGCACGGCGGCGTCGAGGTCGAAGGCGAGGCGGCCGTCGGTGAGGTCGCCCGCCAGCTGGGCCCGCTCGATGGGCCGGCCGCCCACGCGCGACTGCGTCAGCTCCAGCCGGAACGGGCCGTCGAACCGTTCGGGCTCGTCGCCCTCGAAGTCGAGCTCAAAGCGGGCGTTGAGGTCGGCGTCGAGAGCGGGGTTGCGCGTGAGCGTGGCCGGGTTGAGGCGGTTCAGCGTGCCGGTGGCACGGATGCGCCGGCCGCCGCCGCCGTGCGCGCCCTGGAGCGCGCCATCGAGCGAGAGCGAAGCCCCGTCGAGGGCGCCGCGCAGGTTGATCGAGAGGAGGTCGCGCCCCGTGAGGGGGTCGTGCCCGCTCCGCGCGGTGAGGTTGAGGCGAGGGGCGCCGTAAAGCTCAAGCCCGGTGAGGGCGCGCACGTCGGCGAGGGCGAGGGGTGCCGCGCGGAGGTCGGCGTCGAGGGCGGGGAGCGCGTGGCGCGCCGAGTCGGCGAAGACGTAGTGGGCGCGGCCGGCCACCTCGGTGCCGGCCGCCGATGTGAGGCGGAGGGTCTCGAGCGTGAGCGCGCGGTTCGTGAAGGCCCCGGCCCCCGCCAGCGCCAGCCGTGCCGCCTCGTTCGGAGCGGTAACCTGTGCGCGCAGCCCGTTGAGCCGCCCCGCCACGCCGTCGGGGCCGGAGGTGAAGTCGGTCGCGCGCCCGGTGATCGCCTCGGCGACGAGGACGGAGTCGCGGCGGGGGTTGTAGAAGTGGACCTCGGCGCGCCCCCCCCGCAGCGCGAACGCCCCCACCTGTACGCGGAAGTTGGAGCCGGTCGAGTCGGTCTTCGTCGTGTCGGCCGGCTTGAGGAGGTCGGCCACGTCGAACGCGCCGTTCGCGCGCTGCCGCACGATGAGCGTGGGGTTGACGACGACGATGCTGTCGGCCGAGAACGTCCGCCCGACAAGGGTCAGCAGGTTGTAGTTGACGAAGAGGGTGTCGACGCTGAGGACAGGCTGCCCCTCGCGCTCGACGACGAACCCGACCATCCGCGCGCCCGTGAGGAAGTTGCCGTCGAGGCGGCGCACGCGGACGACGGCGTCGTCGGCGAAGAGCCGGTCGATCTCGGCCACGGCGATGCTCTGGATGCGCGCCCGCCCGTACTCCGTCCGGATCAGGAGGAGCAGCGCCGCGACGGCGACGAAGAGCAGGACGAAGAGGGCCAGCACCCCCCGGAGCACCCGGCGCGGCCACCGCCTCCTAGGACGGGCCGGCGTGCCTGTCGACTCCGGCGCCCCATCCCCCACGGCCGCAGGGGGGGCGGTCGCCTCCGGCGGCGTGTCCGACTCGTTCGCCGGGGTATCCGGCAGGTCGGAGGGGGGGGTATGGCGGGGGGCGTCAGCCACGCGGGGCTAGAACGTCTGGCCGATGGAGAAGTGGAGCTGGAGGCGGCGCGACCAGATCGAAGGGACGGCGTCGAAGTCGGGTACGCGGCCCTCGTCGAACGAGGCGTCGAGCTCGTCGAGGACGTCCTGCGGGTCACGGAGGTCGAAGTACGAGGGGTTCACCTTCACGCCGAGGGCGAGGTTCACGTAGCCGACGGGGGTGAGGTACTGGATGCCCGCGCCGGTCCCGAAGCGGGGCACCCCGTCCTCCTCCAGGAGGAGGGCGCCGAACGCGCGGTCGGCGTCACTCGTGCTCTCGGCGAAAAGCGTGAGGAGGTCGCGTGCGCCGGGCGCCCACACGACGCCGCCGTCCACGAAGAGGGCGGCGCCCCACTGCGGCCCCAGCGGGAGCGGGAGGTTGGCCTGGAGCGAGCCCGAGACCTTCGTGCCGCCCCCGAGGGCGTAGTAGCGCGGCGCGGTATAGCCGCTGCTCCCGGGGAAGAAGCCGATGGGGAGCGTCGTGTCGGGGACGAGGTCGAGGAACTTCGGGCCGAGGAGGTTCTGCCCCCACCCGCGCACGTCGTTCGTGCCGCCGGCGAAG
>DASPKS010000051.1:0-7052 GCA_035628035.1 Rubricoccaceae bacterium | reverse complement strand
TTCGGCGGCGTCCGGTTGATCTCGTCGGCGAGGACGACGTTGGCGAAGACGGGCCCCTTCACGAAGCGGAACGCGCGGCGGCCCGTCTGGTGGTCCTCCTCGATGATCTCGGTGCCGGTGATGTCGCCGGGCATGAGGTCCGGCGTGAACTGGATCCGCGAGAACGAGAGCTCGACGGCCTCGGCGAGCGTCTTGATGAGGAGGGTCTTGGCGAGGCCGGGCACCCCGACGAGGAGGCAGTGCCCCTGCGCGAGGAGCGCCACGACGAGCCCCTCGACGACGGCCTCCTGCCCGACGATCACCTGGCCGACTTCGCGGCGGAGGCGGCCGTAGGCGTCGTGGAGCGTCTCGACGGCAGCGGGGTCGGTGGAGGCGGGGAGGGCCATGGGCGGGAAGGGGAAGGGACGCGTCAGCCGGCCGGCGGGCGATAGCGCGGGGTGCGGACGTCGACGTACACCGAGCGGCGGAGGTCGAGGAGCCACTCGTCGAGGACTCGCTGCCGCTTCTCCTGCAGCGCGTACTCGCTCAAGAGCGCGTAGTCGGTCTCGAGTCCGAGGCGGTGGGCGGGGGTGCGCCGCTGGAGGAGCACGAGGTGCCAGGCCCGCTTGCCGTCGAGGAGCTGGACCTCGGCCGGGGCCGAGACGGCCCCCACGTCGAGGGTGTCGAGGACGGCCTGCCAGAGCGGGCCCAGCGCTTCGAGGCGGAGGTCACGCTCGCCCGTGCGGGGGTCGGCGAGGTAGCCGCCGCGCGCGGCCGACGTCGGGTCCTCGGAATGCCGCCGCGCGATGGCCTCGAACGAGACGCCGTGCACGACGACGGAGTCGCGGAGCGCGCGGAGTTCGGCGATGGCCTCGGAGGGGTCGGTCTCTTCGTCCTCGACGCGGATCAGGACGTGGTTGAACGAGATCACGTCGCCGCGGCGCTCGTTGAGCCGCATCACGTGGAACCCGAACGCCGTCTCGAAAACGCCCGAGAGCCCGCCGGGGGCGAGCGTGGACGCGACGGCGCCGAACTCGGGCACGAGATCGCGCACGTTGAAACCGTCGTAGCGGCCGCCGTTGCGGGCCGAGCCGGGGTCGGCCGAGTGTCGACGCGCGAGGTCCTCGATGGTCGCCAGGCTGGCCTGGATGGAGTCGCGGAGGGCCTCGGCGAGCGCGCGGGCCCGCTCCCGCGCCGCCGTCGACACCTCGGGCAGCTTGACGACATGGGCCACGCGGACGAGCTCGGGCACCTCCGGGATGTCCTCGGCGGGGATCTGGGCGAACCACGCGCGGACTTCGGCCGGCGTGATCTGCACGTCGCGGAGGCGGCGGCCCTGGAGCTGCTGCGCGAGCAGCTGCGCGCGGACTTCCTCGCGGAACTGGTCCCGGATCTCGGGGAGGGTCTTCCCGTAGTAGGTGGCGACGGCGTCCTCGCTGCCGAGCTGGCTGGCGAGGTACGCGATGCGGTCGTCGAGCTGCTGGTTGACCTGCTCGTCGGTGACGACGATCGTCGTGTCGCGGCGGGCGTGGGTCACGAGGACTCGCTGCCCGATGAGCTGGTCGAGCGCGCGGCTCCAAGCCTCGTCCGTGACGGGCTGCCCCTCCGGCGTGATTTGCTGCGCGAGGGCGTCGGCCTCCGAGCGGAGCACGATCTCCCCGCCCACCACGGCGGCAATCTCGTCGAGGACCGTGCCGGGGGGGACGGGCTGCGCGCCGGCGGCGCGGGCGGCGAGGAGGAAGGCGAGCAGGGCAAGGCAGGTAAAACGCATCGGGGGGCGGGTCATCGGACGTCGAGTTGGTCGCGGGCCTGGGCCTGGCTCCGGAGCTGCTGCACCTGGCGGGCGAGCATCTGCCGGCGCTGCTCGATGGCGAGGCGCTGGCGGATCTCGTCGCGGACCCACGCGAACTGGGGGGCGGTACCGGCGGGCTGCCGGTCCACGAGCTGGACGGCGTGCCACGCGTTGCCGGAGGCGAAGGGCTCAGCGGTCTGGCCGGGCTGCAGGGCAGCCACACGGCGGGCGAGCGCCTCGTCGAGCTCGGTGAGGCGGCTCTCCGGGAGGTAGGCGGCCGCGAGGGCGAGGGCGCCGGTGGTGGTGGCCTCGTCGGGGGCGTACGCGCGGACGGCCATCCGCCAGAGCGAGTCCCCACGGACGGAGGCGTCGAGGGGTCGGAGGGCCGTCGCCGCCTGGGCTGCGCGCGCCTGCGAGGGGACGCGGAGGTGGCGGAGGCGGACGTAGGGCTCGCGGAGGGCGAGGTCGGCGCGGTAGCGCGCGAAGTAGGCCCGCTCTTCCGCCGGTGTCGGCTCGGCTGGGTTCGCCTCGAAGAACGACTCGATCAGGGCGGCGGCGAGGACGGAACGCTCGCTCTCAGCGAGCTGGCGGCGGACATCGGTGCGGGTGAGGAGCCCCTGGCGGCGGGCCTCCTGCGCGAGGAGCTCGCCCGTCACCCACTGCTCGATCACCTGCTGGCGCGCCGTGGCGCTGTCGAGCCCGGCCGGGAGGGGCGCCAGCGCCTCGCGGACCTCGGCCTCGGTGAGGACCTGGTCCCCCACGCGGGCCGCGAAGTCGGCGGCGGGGGCCTCCGGCGCGCGGCCGCAGCCCGCGCCCGCCGCGGCGACGAGGAGGGTTAGGGCCCCAGCGACGAGGCGGGCGCAGGGGGTTCCGGGGGGGATGCGGAGCGGCATAGGACGCGGCGGGGCCGGGCCGTCGGGCCCGGCCCCGCCGGATAAGCGCGGTGGACGCAGAATTATTGCCCCGGCGCCGTGCCGACTACGGCTCCGGCGGCCGTGCCCCCCGGCGGGCTCACGTCGGGCGGGCGCGGCCCCTCGAACGCGCCGACGAGCCGCTCGGGGTACGTCCGCGCGTCGTACTTGTCGCGGAGGCGGGCCACCCACGCCGCTTCGAGGACGTTCTGGTAGTCGGAGACGAGCTCGGCGCGGGCCTCTTCGAACGTCTTCTCGCGGGGGGCCTCGATCGCCTCGACGAGGTACACGGCCAGGCGGCTCCGCTCCGGGAGGACCTCGGTGTGCTGTCCGGGCTGGAGCCCGAGCGTGGCGTCGAGCGCGGTGTCGGTGGAGTCGGAGACGTAGAGGGTGTCGAGGCGCAGGGCGAACCGGGCGTCGCCGCGGAGCTCGACGATCTCCTGGGGCGTCCGCCCCGCGTCGAGGTCAGCCGCGACGGCGGTGAGGAGGGAGTCGCTCGGGGTGGTGAAGGCGAGGACGCGGCGGCGCTCCGGCCAGCGGTACTCGCCGTGGTGCGCCTCGTAGTAGGCCCGGAGCCCGGCCTCGTCCTGCGCGGCGGGCGTCCACACGGAGTCCTCCGAGATCCGGAAGAGGAGGACGCCGTCAGCGTACTGCTGGAGGAGGTCACGGAAGTTGGGGTCGGTCTCCTCGAGGTCCTCGAGGGCCCGGTCGATGGCGCGCTCGTTGAGGTAGGCGTCGAGGAGGTCGAGGAGCTGGGTGCGCTGGTTGCCGGCGTTCGGGCGGGCGCCGGTGCGGCGGAAGTAGTCGAGGAACTGGCCGAAGGTGAACGTCTGCTCGCCGATGGTCGCGACGACGAGGGCGCTGTCGGGCCCGGCCCCGTCGCGGCGGAGCTGGAGGAAGAGGGAGTCCGCGTCGAAGCGGTCGAGGACCTCGCCGATGGCGGCGGCGTCGAACGAGCCGCCATACTGCGCGCGGAGGCGCTGGCCGAGGCCGGCCTGGCGCTCGGTCGCGAGGGGGAGCTGCTGCGCGAGCCGCTTGAGGTCGGGGTACGCCTCGGTGAAGGTGGGCCGCGTCTTCCGCTCGTTGAGCTGGATGAGGTGATACCCGAACCGGGTCTCGACCACGTCGGAGACGTCGCCGGGGTTCTGGAGGGCGAAGGCGGCCTCCTCGAAGGGGGCCACCATGCGGCCGATGCCGAAGAAGCCGAGGTCGCCGCCGCGCCGGCCCGAGGCCACGTCGTCGGAGTACTGGCGGGCGAGGGTGGCGAAGTCCTCCCCAGCGCGTACGCGGTCGCGGAGCTGCGTGATGGTCTCGAGCGCCGTCGCGGTATCGGCGGCCGTCTCGCCATTGATGCGGATGAGGATGTGGCTGGCGCGGATCTCGGGCGTGGCGGGGCGGCGCGCCTTCACGTGGATGAGGTGGTACCCGAACCGCGTGCGCACCGGGGGGGAGACCTCACCGGACGAGAGGCTGTACGCCATGTCCTCGAACTGGTGGATCATCCGGCCGCCGGTGAACCAGCCGAGGTCGCCCCGGTTCTGCCGTGCGGAGGGGTCCTCCGAGTTCCGGAAGGCGAGGTCGGCGAACGCGTGGCCCTGCGTGACGGAGTCGCGGAGGGCTACGATCCGCGCGTAGGCGGCGGCGGTGTCCTCCGGCGCCGCGTTCTCGTCGACGCGGATGAGGATGTGGGCGGCGTTGATCTCCTCCTGCTGCTTCTCATAGAGGTCGCGGACGATGTCGTCGATGACCTGCTGGTCGAGGAAGTAGGGGCGGGCGAGCTGGTCGCGGTAAGAGGCCATCTCGGCCTGGAGCGCGGAGTCGCGGTCGAGCCCGAGGGCGCGGGCCTCCATCACCTTCAGGCGGAAGTTGACGTACCGCTCGAGGAAGTCCCGGTAGTCTTCGAGGGAGGAGTCGGCCGCGGCGTCCCACGAGTTGACGGAGGCGGCGTAGGCCCGCTCGAACTGGCCAAGCGTGAGGGTCTGGCCGCCGTACGCGGCGACGACGTTGGAGGGGTCGGTGGGGTCGAGGGCGGCCTGCCGGACGCCGCCGCAGCCGGCGGCGAGGAGGGCGAGCGCGAGGAGGGCGGGGGCGAAGCGCGGGGCGGCGAAGCGCATAGCGGAGCGATCCTGAGCGTGCGAGGAGGGCGGAGTCCTGGGCGCTGCGGGGAAGCGGCGCCAAAAAGCGCGCGAAAATACGACCCGGCCCCGGCGCCGCGCCCCCGCCCGCCATAAAGGTGGCGCGAAATGCCCCCGCCCGGGGGCCCGGAAAAGCCGCCTCAGGCGCGGAGCACGTCGCCCGCTTCCACCGGCACGGCCACATAGTCGGTTCGGCGGGGGTCGGCGTGGACGCCGATCTCGTCGACGGCCTCGAACCCGCGCAGCGCGTTGCCGTCCGTCTTCAGGACGCTCAGCAGCCGGTAGCCCTGGTCGCGGAGGTGCGCCACGAGCAGGCGCTGCCGCTCGACGCGGTACGCGTTGCCGGCCGTGTACGCCGGGAGGATCTCGACGAGCACGAACGGACGCTGCCTCGCGAGGAGGTCGCCGGCCCCCTGCAGGATCTCCAGCTCGACGCCCTCGGCGTCGAGCTTGAGCACGCCCACGCGCGGGGTGCCCGTGCCGGAGAGGGCGTCGGGGAGCGAGAACACCGGGACGAACTGGCGCCGCAGGACGGGTTCATCCGGGCGGAAGGCCGGCTCGATGGACCCCCCCACGCTCGCGTCAGCCGGCTCGTACAGGTTGAGGGCGGCGATGTGCGTCCGGTCGTGGAGGCCGACGGGCACCACCACGCAGTCCCGGAAGCCGTTCGCCTCGATCAGCTTCGTGACGTAGTACACGCATGCGGGGTTGGGCTCGAACCCGACGTAGGGTACGTCCGGCCGGATCGCCTTCACCTTGAGGAGCGTCTGCCCGACGTTCACGCCCACGTCCACGAACGCGCCTTCGCAGTGCGGCAGGAGCCGCCGGAGCACGTCCACCATCCACTCCTCCTGCATGGCCACGTTGGAGTAGCCGATCCCGTTGATGATGGGGACACGGAGGGTGCGGCCGGCTACCTCCGTCGAGAGGGTGAGGTTGAGCGCCGAGAACAACCGGCTCCGTTTGAGCGGCCGCAGCGTCGTGCGGAGGGCCTGGGAGAGACGGTTCATGGCCTCACGGGAGCGCGTAGGGGCCGGCAAGCTACCGCGCGGGCTTCCGAGCGGCGCGCCCGTGAAGGACGCTTGAGGGCGACAGGGTGAGGGGGCAGGGTACCTTCGCCGGACCTCGCACGGATCTCCCCGCATGTCTGTCCGCGTCCGCTTCGCGCCCAGTCCCACGGGCCTCCTCCACATCGGCGGCCTCCGCACGGCCCTCTACAACTACCTCCTCGCGCGGCAGGCCGGCGGCGCGTTCCTCCTCCGCATCGAGGACACCGACCAGGCGCGCTACGTCGAGGAGGCTGAGGCCGACATCATCGGGAGCCTCCGCTGGGCCGGGCTCGCCTACGACGAGGGGCCCGAGAGGGGTGGGCCGCACGCCCCGTACTACCAAAGCCAGCGCTCGGCCCTCTACCGCGAGGCCGCCGAGCACCTCGTCAAGGCCGGCCACGCCTACTTCGCCTTCGACACGGAGGAGGAGCTCGACGTGATGCGGGCGCGGCACCAGTCGCCGGAGAACCCCACGCCTAAGTACGACGCTGTCACGCGGAAGGAGATGCGGAACAGCCTCACGCTCGGCGAGGAGGAGGCGAGGCAACGGGTCGTGGCCGGGGAAGCGTTCGTGGTTCGTCTGAAGGTGCCGGAAGGGGAGACCATTCGGTTCACCGACCTTATCCGCGGCGAGGTCACGTTCGAGACGAGCGAGCTCGACGACCAGGTGCTCCTGAAGTCGGATAGGATGCCGACGTATCACCTCGCCAACGTCGTGGACGATCACGCGATGGGGATCACCCACGTCGTGCGGGGGGAGGAGTGGCTGCCCTCCACGCCGAAGCACTTCCTGCTGTACCGCGCTTTCGGGTGGGCGATGCCGCAGATGGCGCACCTCCCCCTCATCCTCTCGCCGAGCGGGGGGAAGCTCAGCAAGCGGAACGCCGAAACGATGGGGATTCCCGTCTCCGTGCGGCAGTACCGCGAGGCCGGGTACGAGCCGGAGGCCCTGCTCAACTTCCTCGCCCTCCTCGGCTGGCACCCCGACGACGAGCAGGAGCTTTTCTCTCTCCGGGAACTCGTCGAGGCGTTCCGTCTGGAGCGCGTGAGCAGGTCTGGCGCCAAGTTCGACCTCGACAAGCTGAAGTGGATGAACGGGCAGGTGCTCCGCGCCCTCGCGCCCGAGGAGCTCGCCGCGCGCGCCCGCTCCGCCGTCGAAGCGCGCGTGGGGCCGGTCGAGGACGAC
>DASPKS010000050.1:0-16370 GCA_035628035.1 Rubricoccaceae bacterium | reverse complement strand
GCAGGCGCCGGTGGGTTCCCTGCTGGCGACGCTCCGCGAGGCGGGCGCGCCGCTCCTCCAGGAGGCGCGCGTGTTCGACGTCTACCGGGGCCCCGGCGTGCCCGATGGCCAGAAGAGCGTGGCCTTCGCCCTCCGCTTCGGCGCCGACAAGACGCTGACGGACGCCGAGGTGGACGGGCGGATGCGCCGCCTCGTCGGCGCGCTCGAGCGGGCGCACGGGGCGGCCCTGCGCGGCTGAGCCGGGGCCCATTAACGGCGGCTTTACGCGCCGCGCTTCTATATTCTGCCCGCGTTTGGGCGTTTTCCCGCCCGCGCCCTGCTGCTATGCCGCCTGAGGCAACCGAACCGGACCGCACCGACGCCGCCCGCGCCGAGTGGCACGCGCTGGCCCGCCTCCGCGACCGCGTAGAGGCCGCCGCGCGCGAGGTCGAGCGCCTCCGCGCCGAGAACGCGGCACTCGCCCGCCGCCTCGGGTCGATCCAAGAGCAGGCCGGCGGGCCCCCCGGTCCCGGGTTCGCCCTCCCCGACGACGGCGACCCCGAAGCGCTCCGCGCGAAGATCCAGGCCTTCATCGCCGCCATCGACGAGGCGCTCCGCCTCCCCTCCCCGGTGGAGACCAGCGCTGATGTCCGGGTACCCGGAGCGGAGGAGGGCGCCGATGGCTGAGGTCCCTCTCCACTCCATCCGCGTTCGCATCCTCGACCGGGAGTACCCCCTCCGGGTGGCCCCGGCCGACGAGGCGTACATGCGCCACCTCGCCCAGCTCGTCGACGAGCGGCTCCAGCGCATCCGGCAGGGACTCCCCACGCAGCCCGACCTGACGCACGCCGTCCTCGGCGCGCTGGAGATCGCCGAGGAGCTGTTCATGGCCCGCGCCGAGACCGACCGCTTCCGCGCGCAGGTCGAGCTCGACGCCGCCGCCCTCACCGACCGCCTGGATGCCCTGCTGGCTTCCGAGGACGGCGGACCCAAACCGCCGAAGGGCAAGCGGACGGCGGGCGGCGAGGGGTAGCCGACTGCGTCTGCGAGGGCTCCGCGAATTCCCCTTTCGGCGCCCTCGATTTCGGACGGATGACGGAACTGCGGTCGGGCCGGAGGCTATACTCCCCACGCGGGCCGAAGGCGAGGCCTCCGGCCCGCGCCACCATCAGTCTGCAGCCTCCGTGTGGGAACTCTGACAGCTACGACCTCGGGGGCTGCACGCAGGGCAGAAGTGTCAGGCCGCATCCCGGCTCCGCCGGGACTCCCCGCCCCAAGCGGGAACCGCGGAAGGCGCGAGGGCCCGGGCGGTCCCCACCGTGTGATGTAGAGAGGGTTCTCTGCACCACTCTGCAGGCTGGTGGCCCTTTTCGGCGCGGCTCCCCGCGCCCGGACGCCCCGGCGGTCGCTGGACCGCCGGGGCGTTCTGCGTTATCCTCCCGGGCGCCCCTCCGCCCGGCCCGTATGCCATCGCTGCTCCTCCTCCTCGCCATAGGCATGCTCGCGCTGGGGGTAGGGCTGTTCACGGGGTACTACCTCCGCATGGGGGCCGCCGCCCGGCGCCTCGACGCAGCGACGGCGGAGGCCCAGCGACGGCTACGCGAGACAGAAGCCCAGGCCGAGGCCTTCCACCGCGACCACGTGGTGCCGGCACGCGCTGAGCTCGCCCGCGCCCGCGAGGAGACGGACCGCGCGCGCGAGGAGCTCCGCCGCCGCCAGGCCCGCCTCGAACAGAAAACGGCGGAGGCCCGCACGCGGAACGACCGCGCCCGCGCGAAGCTCGATGGGCAGGCCCGCCGCCTCGCCGAGCGCGAAGCCGCCCTCCTCAAGGCCGCCGAGGCGATCGAGGCGCTGAGCGCCGAGGCCGAGCGGCGCCGCGCCGATACCGACACGCTGCGCGGCCAGGTGCAGACGCTCGCTGCCGTCGTCGGGCGGCGCCAGCAGGAGGTGGCCGCGCGCGAGCAGGAGGCGCAGGCCACGGAGGCCCGCCTCCACGGCGAGCGCGAGCGGCTCGACCGCCTCGTCGAGGCCCATCTGGTGAAGCTGGAGCAGGCCGCCGGGCTCTCCCGCGAGGAAGCACAGGTTCGACTCTCCGAGGAGCTCCTCCGCGAGGCCAAGCTGGAGAGCGCCGCCGAAGTGCAGCGCGTCCGCGAGGAGGCCCGCCGCACCGCCACGCGCGAGGCGCAGAAGGTGCTGCTGACGGCGCTCCAGCGGACGACGGCCGCGACCACCATCGAGAACACCGTCGCCGTGGTCCCGCTCGACTCCGACGAACTGAAGGGCCGCGTGATCGGGCGCGAGGGGCGGAACATCCGTGCCTTCGAGGCCGCCACCGGCATCGAGGTCATCGTCGACGACACGCCGGAGGCCGTGCTCGTTTCCGGGTTCGACCCCGTCCGCCGGGAGGTGGCCCGCCTCTCGATGGAGCGCCTCGTCGCCGACGGCCGGATCCACCCGGCGCGGATCGAGGAGGTCGTCGAGCAGACGCGGGCGGAGATCGAGGAGGAGATGGTCGAGGCCGGCGAGCGGGCGGCGCTGGAGCTGGAGCTGCATGGGCTCCACCCCGAGCTCGTCCGGCTCGTCGGGAAGATGAAGTACCGGACGAGCTACGGGCAGAACCTCCTGGCCCACTCCATCGAGGTCGCCAAGATCGCGTCGCTGATGGCGGCCGAGCTCGGGCTCGACGCGCGGAAGGCCCGCCGCGCCGCGCTCCTCCACGACATCGGGAAGGTGGCCGAGGACGACCTCGAATCGCCCCACGCCATCGTCGGGATGGAGCTGTGCCGCCGCTACAAGGAGCACCCCGACGTGTGCAACGCCGTCGGCGCCCACCACGACGAGGTCCCGATGGCGACGCCCCTCGCACCCCTCGTGCAGGCGGCCGACGCGGCGAGCGGGGCCCGACCGGGCGCCCGCCGCGAGGCGCTGGAGAACTACATCCGCCGCCTGGAGGCGCTCGAAACGCTGGCCGCCTCGTTCGACGGCGTCGAGCGGGTGTACGCGATCCAGGCCGGCCGCGAGGTCCGCGTGATCGTGGACACCGAGAAGGTGAGCGACGCCGTCGCGGAGACGCTCGCGGCCGACATCGCGCGGCGGATCGAGCGGGAGTTGGAGTACCCCGGCCAGATCAAGGTGACGGTGATCCGGGAGGTCCGCGCCGTCGGCCTCGCGCGCTAGCGCGCCGGATGCCGTACGCCGTCGCCTTCCTCGCGGGCTACGCGCTCGGCGCGGTGCCGGTGGCGTGGCTCCTCGTGCGGTGGCGGCACGGGTTCGCCCTCCACGCCGCCGGCTCCACCAACATCGGCGCGACGAACGCCTACGAGACGACGGGCTCGAAGAAGACCGGCCTCGCCGTGCTCGTGCTGGACCTGCTCAAGGGTGCGCTCGCCGTGCTCACCGGCTGGACCGTTCATTATCTCCTCGGCGCAGCGCCCTCCTTCGCGGAGGCGACGCGGCTGTTCTGGCCCGGCGCGGCGGCCCTCCTCGGCGCGCTCCTCGGGCACAACTACAACCTCTTCCTCTCGCTCAAGGCGGGGAAGCTCGCGGGCGGCAAGGGGTTCGCCACGGCGGCGGGCGGCTTCCTGCTCCTGATCCCGCTGGCCGTCCTCACGTGGCTCGTGCTGCTCTGGGTCGGGATCAGGGCATTTGAGCGGTGGAAGGGCGTGCGCGACCTGATCCCCGGCAACCTCTTCGCCACCACCCTGGCGATCCCCTTCGCATGGGCGGTTTACGGGCCCGACGCGGCGGGGGCCGTGGCCGCCTTCGCCGCGCTGACCGTGCCCAAGCATATCCGCCAGATGGGTGCGCTCCTGCGCACGCCCTACGGGGTGGACCCCTTCGAGGCGACCCCCGCCCGCGCCGTTGGTGGCGCCCGCCGGTCGGAACCGGGCCCGCAAGAATCGGTGAACGCGGACGAATCGCGCTAGCTTGCGCGTACGGGGGGCGAGCCGGCACGATGCTGGCTGCCCGATGGACGCCTAAGCCGAGAGAGAACGAGCATGCTGGGAACGATAGGCGAGCTTTCGCTGATGACCGCGTTCGTCGCCACGCTGGCGGCGGGGTTCGCGTACCTCCGTGCGGCGCAGCGGCCGCCCGAAGCCGAGAGGTGGATGCGCTACGGTCGCCTCGGGTGGGCCGCGATGGCCGGGGGCGTCGGCGTGGCGGCCTGCCTCATGTGGATGATGCTGTTCGGGCACCGGTTCGAGTACGCGTACGCGTACCAGCACTCGTCGCGCTCGATGCCGGTGCGCTACCTGTTCTCGGCGTTCTGGGCCGGACAGGAGGGCTCGTTCCTCCTCTGGATCATGATGTCGGCCACCGTGTGGGGGCTCCTGCTGTGGTGGGCGGGGCGCCAGAAGGGGCTCTCCGAGGGCGCCCTCGCCACGCGCGCCGCGTTCGCGCCGCCCGTGCTGGCCGTCGTCGCGCTGTGCCAGGCGTTCCTGCTCTCGATGATCGTCGGGCTCAAGCTGGGCCCGCTGGCCGTCGGCTCGTCGCCGTTCATCTCGCTGGCGGAGAAATTCCCCGACGCACCGATGCTCCAGGTGCCGGGGTTCGTACCGGAGGACGGGCAGGGCCTCAACGACCTCCTCCGCAACCCCTGGATGACGATCCACCCGCCGACCCTCTTCGTCGGGTTCACCCTCATGATGGTCCCGTTCGCCTTTGCCGTAGCAGGACTGTGGAAGCGGCGCTACACGCAGTGGGTGCGGCCGGCGCTCCCGTGGTCCATCGGCGCGTGCGCCGTGCTCATCACGGGCATCATGATGGGCGGCTACTGGGCTTACGTGACGCTCTCCTTCGGCGGCTACTGGGCGTGGGATCCCGTCGAGAACTCCAGCCTCGTGCCGTGGATCTTCGGCGTGGCCGCCTTGCACTCGATGATCGTCCAGAAGAAGACGGCGGCCGGGCACAAGAGCGCGATGCTCCTCTCCATCGTCGCGTTCCAGTTCGTCATCTACTCCACGTTCCTCACGCGCTCCGGCATCCTCGGCGACGTGTCCGTCCACTCGTTCGTGGACCTCGGGCTTTACAACCAGCTCCTCCTGTGGATCGTGAGCATCGGCGTGCTCGGCTTCGGGCTGTTCGCCTACCGGTACAAGGAGCTCCCCGCGCCGCCGGCACCGCCGGCCACGCTCTCCCGCGAAAGCCTGATCTTTACCGGCGCGCTGCTGATGGCGCTCACGGGGCTCGTCATCATCCTCGGCACGAGCGCGCCCATCTTCGGGAAGCTCTTCCGGGACAACCCGAGCGGCGTCCCCATCGCGTTCTACAACACGTGGACCCTCCCGCTCGCGGTGGGCATCGCGCTGCTCGTCGGGCTCGGGCAGTTGTTCTGGTGGCAGAGGATGCGCGTGGAGGACGTGAACCGCGCGCTCCGCGCCCCCCTCGCGCTCACGGTCGCCTCGACGGCGGCGGTGCTCCTCCTCTCGCCGTTCGTGCAGGAGACGGTGCGCCCGGCCCCGCCGCAGATAGCCGCCACCCCCGGCGCCATCGAGGCGGGCGTGGTGCCGACGCCCGCGCTCTCGTTCTGGAGCACGCACGGCACGAGCTTACTTCTCCTCCTCCTCCTCTTCGCGGCCTTCTTCGCGCTCTACGGCAACAGCTTCGTGCTGTGGCGGATCGCGCGGGGCAACCTCCGGCTGGCCGGCGGCTCCATCGCCCACGTCGGCTTCGCGCTGATGCTGCTGGGCATCTTCACCTCCTCCGTGTTCAACGACCCCGTCTCCGACGGCACCGGCGAGAACATCGGCGGGAGCCGCGACAACTTCGTCGTCGAGCGCGGGCAGACGAAGACGGTAGACGGGTACACCGTGACGTACGTCGGGCAGGAGGTGAACGCGGAGGGGCAGCCGGTGTACGTGAGCGACATCACCGACCCGAAGGGCCGCCGCTTCCAGGCGCGCAACGTGGTCTACCAGGACGGCCGCGAGCAGTGGATTCAGCACCCCTTCGTGCGGGAGTTCTTCGAGGGCGACCTCTACGTGGCCGTCTTCCCGAGCGCGATGAGCCAGCAGCCGGAGCAGGGCATGGCCGGGGCAGGACAGGTGCTCCTCCAGCGCGGGGAGGCGCGCACGCTCGGCAACGGGTCCTATCAGCTCCGGTTCGTGGACTACGACCTTGAGGTGGACCGCAGCCTCGTCCATGCGCCCGCCGACTCCGTCGAGCTCGTCGTGGGGGCGCGGCTGGCGCTGACGAACGCGGCTGGCGAGACGCGCGAGCTCCTGCCCGTCTACGCCATCACGAAGGACCGCCGCCAGCACTTCGTCCAGGCCCGCCTCGACGACTGGGGCGTGACGGTGACGTTCGCCGGGATGGAGGTGGAGCAGAACGCCGTCCAGCTCGTCGTCGAGGGCGCCACGTTCGACGAGCCGGACTGGCTCGTGGTGCAGGCGTACCGGAAGCCGTTCATCTCGCTGCTCTGGCTCGGCACGCTCGTCGTCCTCGGCGGGTTCGGGCTGGCGCTCGCCCGCCGCGCCGCCGAGGCCCGCCGCTGAGCCCCTATGCGGGAACGGCCCGGCGTTCCTCGGCGGTCGTGGGGTCAATGATGGTAGCGATCTCCGTGACGGCGTTGGCAGGGAACCCGCCGCGCTGGGCGTGCTCGCGCACGAGCTCCTCGTTCGGGGCGATGTAGACGCAGTAGATCTTGTCGCCGGCCACGTAGCTGTGGAGCCACTGGATCTGGGGACCGAGCTCGCTCAACACCCCGCAGGACGTCTGGGAGATCCCTTTGAGCTCGTCCGCCGAGAGCCGGCTCGCGCCGGGGATCTCGCGCTCGATGATGTACTTGGGCATGGCTCAGCTCAGGGTTGGGGAAGGGCTAACAGGATAGGGCCCCATGGGTTACCGGTCAATGGATGACCCCCCTCGTAGGACAGCACCCGAAGGCGGGTTAATTCGCCGTCGTGTGGCAACAAATCGCGGGACGCCCGGTAGGGAGCGCGGGGCCGCCCGGGGACGGCGGCCCCCCGTCTGTTTCCGCCTTCTCCCTTTCTAACCCCCGCACATCATGGGCATGTTCTCCGCCGAGTCGTTGAACTCGTTCGACGACCTCTACCTCATGCAGCTCCGCGACCTCCACAGCGCCGAGAGCCAGCTCATCGAGGCCCTTCCGAAGATGGCGCAGGCCACCACGCACCCCGAGCTGCGGCAGGCCTTCGAGGATCATCTCGTCCAGACACAGCAGCACAAGGCCCGTCTCGAAGAAGTCTTCCACGCGCTGGGCGAGGATCCCGGCGGCCACACCTGTGAGGCCATGAAGGGCCTCATCAAGGAGGGCAACGAGGTCATCGGCGCCGACGCCGACCCCGGCGTCCGCGACGCCGCCCTCATCGCCGCCGCGCAGCGCGTGGAGCACTACGAGATGGCCGGGTACGGGTGCGCGGCCACGTTCGCCGAGCGCCTCGGCCGCACCGAGGACAAGGCCCTCCTCGGGCAGACCCTCGACGAGGAGAAGGAGGCCGACAGCCTCCTGACCCGCATCGCCGAGCAGGTCGTCAACCCCGACGCCGTCCGCGCCTGACCGCAGCGGACCTCCTTGAAGTCCTGGTAGCCTCGCGCTGCCAGGGCTTTTTTGTTTCAGCATGTACGCCCTTCGGAAAGGGCGTCGAAGCGGTGCAGGAGCGCGAGGAGCGGCTGCGCCTCGGGCACGAGGCTGTGGTAGTCGTACTGCCGCAGCGCCATGAGCCCGACCTGGCTCGGGCGCGGGTAGGCGCCTTCCGTGAGCGCCGCGCGGGCGCGCGGGAGGAACACGCCCTGCAGCCACGCCTCGAACGAGGGTGCGTCAAGGTAGGTGCGGAGCGCGCCCCTATCGTACCGCTCCACGAGCGACGGCGCGGCCTCGTCCCACCACCCGAGCCGCTTCAGTTCCGCCTCGATGGCGTCGAGCGTGGCGCCAATCGCGATGAGGTCAACGGGCACGGTCGGGAACGGCGCGCTCGATGGAAGCCGCCAGCACGGGCGGCGTGCGGAGCGTCTGGAGCACGACGCAGTACCGCTCGGTCAGCTTGAGGAGCGTCGTGAGCTCTTCCTCGGAAGCGTCGGTGTCGAGCGTGAAGCGGAGGCGGAGGGCCCGGAAGCCGACGGGGGCTTCCTTGGAAACGCCGAGCGTGCCGCGGAAGTCGAGGTCGCCCTCGGCCGTGATCGTCCCCTCGCGGAGCGCGATGCCCAGCGCGGTAGCGACAGCGCGGAGCGTCACGCCCGCGCAGGCCACGAGCGCTTCGAGGAGCATGTCGCCGGAGCAGGCGAGCGAGCCGTCGCCGCCGGTGGCCGGATGGAGCCCCGCTTCGACCAGCGCCTTCCCCGTCTCGACGCGGCAGGCGATCCCCTCGCCGAGGCGGCCTTCCGCACGGAGGGTAACGTGCGCCGCCTCTGGCGCTTCCCGGTACCGCTCCTTGAGCGGGGCCTGGAGGGCGCGGAGCGCGTCGGCGTTCATCGCGCGCGGGCGGCCTCCACCAGCTCGTCGGAGCCGAACCCGAGGACGGACGACTGGAGGTTGAAGTAGTGCTGGGCCGCGTTGAGCCACACCAGCTCGACGATCTCCGTCTCGGAGAAGTGGGCGCGCGCCGCGGCGAAGGTGGCCGGGCTCACGCGCCGGTTCCGCGCGGCCTCATCCACGAACGCGAGCGCCGCCCGCTCCTTGATGGTGAACAGCGGCGAGGTGGCGAACTGCTCCAGCTGCGCGAACCGCTCCACCCCGATCTTTTTCTGGATGGCCTGCGCGAGGTGGAGGTCCTGGCAGAACGCGCACCCGTTGAGGCGGGCGACGTACACCGACACGAGCGCGTTCAGCTCCGGGTCGAGCGAGAGCCCGTGCTCCATCGTGTGCGCGATGTGCTGGGCGAGGAATACGAGGCGGGGCTTCCGCGCGTAGACCACCTTCAGCGGCGTGAGCACCTTCCCGTACTGCCGCCGCGATACCCAGAAGGCGAGCCGCTGGAACAGCGTCTTAGGCTCCTCGACCGGCGCGAGGAGCGGTGCGCTGGCGTGCGACGCTTCGCCCTCTTTCGGCGGCCCAGGCTCCCCCGCGTGGAGCGGCTCCCACGCAGGGGGGTCGCTCGCAGGGAAGCTCTCCTCGGAGGCCTCTTCTACCCGGTCAGGGTCCGGCTCAGGATCCTGATGCGGCGGCACCCCGGGGGGCCGGTCGCGCTCGATTTCGTCGGCGTCGGAGGTGGAGGTAGGGGGCAGCGCAGTGTGAGGGCTGGGGGGGGCAATTTCAAGCATGGGGGGTCGCTGGATCGGGCCACCCCTCTTCCACGCCGATGGGCGGCTAGTGGTCCAGCCCGCGTGCGGAGCGCGCGAACGCCCCGCCGAGGGCGAGGAGCCCGAGCCCCCCGACGAGAAGGAAGGCGTAGTCGTATGCGGGGACGTGGCGCGGCACGTCGCGGACATGGTGGAGTTCGAGGAGGTGGTGGTCGATGACCCCCTCAACGAGGTTGAACGTGCCCCACCCGACCAGCAAGAGCCCAACGAGCCATCGCACGGGCGGGAGCGGCGCGCCGTGCCGCGCGGCACGGTATAGGAGGAGCACGCCGGCGAGCGTGAGCACCCACGTCGCCGCGTGAAACCACCCGTCGGCGGTCATGTTCGTCCGCATGGCCTCCATCGTGGTAGGCGGGAGGCGGGCCGAGAGCATGTTGTGCCACTGCGCGATCTGGTGCAGGGCGATGCCGTCGGCGAAGCCGCCGAGCCCGAGGCCGAGGAGGAGGGCGGCCGTGCGGGCCTGGCGACGCGGGCCGTCCGCGTCGGGAAGTCGGGGCGCGTTCATAAGAGGGGCTGTCGGAGGAGGCGCTGAAGGACGGTACCACCGCACGGGCGGGCCAGGGTTGCTCGTTCGGCTGATGCACCCCTGCGCCAAACGCCGAGGCTAGTGGTTGTACCTATGCCCTGGGTTCCCTATGCTTTAGCGGCCGGCAACCGGCCGGCTCCCTTCCCCTAGCGAACCATCACCGAGGGCCTGACCATGGAAAACCTCGTCCTCCCTACCCCGCGCCGCAGCTTCCTCCAGCGCTTCGCCGCCGGGACCGCCGCCCTGCTCGCCAGCGGGTGGGCCCCTGCCCACGCTGCCCCCGCACCGCGCGCCCGCACTGCCCGCCGCGTCTCCGACGACGCCTGGCTCGAGCGCATCCGCGGCGAGCACCGCCAGGTGTTCGACCTCGTCGAAACCAACATGGGGTTCGGCGCGGCCTACGCCCTCAACTTCATCGACTCGTTCAAGGAGGCCCACGACGTGGAGAACGACGACCTCACGGCCGTCCTCGTCTTCCGCCACTTCGCCATGCCGCTGCTCCTCAACGACGGCATGTGGGCGAAGTACAAGATCGGCGGGATGCTGCACGCCAACGACCCGGACACCAACGCCCCCGCCGAGCGGAACCTATTCCACGCGAACGTCCCCATGCGGCCAGGGCTGACCTACGCGCAGATGTTCGCGGAGCAGCCGGTGATCGTCGTCGCGTGCGGCCTCGCGCTGAGCGTGCTCAGCGGGCTCGCCGCGCCGAACGCGGGCGTCTCGGCCGAGGAGGCGAAGGCGGAGTGGGCGGCAAACCTGTTCCCCGGCGTCTACGTCGCTCCCTCCGGGGTGTACGCGGTGAACCGGGCGCAGGAGCACGGGTGTACCTACTGCTACGCCGGCTGAAGACGGCGCTCCCATCCAGGGGGATGCGAGCGGCGCGGCTGCTGCTCGGCGCATGCGTGCTCGTCGCGGCGGGGTGTGGCCGCGACGAGCCGACGCCGGAGGCGACGGACTCGACGGCCGCCGTGCCACTCGTCCCAGCCACGGCGCTGCTGGCGTCCGTGGACTCCCTGCCGCGCAACCCGCTCACGGCCGCGCTTCCTCGCGACCCCGTCCTCGCGGCGCAGATCCGGCGCGGCCTCCAGCTCATGCAGGAGACGGCAGCGCACGCGCCGACCTTCGTCGGCAACGGGATGACGTGCGCGAACTGCCACCTCAACGCGGGCCAGCGCGACGGCGCGCTCCCGCTCGTCGGCATCGCCGGGCTCTTCCCGCAGTTC
The DNA here is from genome assembly GCA_035628035.1 of Rubricoccaceae bacterium. GTDB lineage: Bacteria > Bacteroidota > Rhodothermia > Rhodothermales > Rubricoccaceae > DASPKS01. Next base: position 5,381 of record DASPKS010000050.1, on the reverse strand, counting down.
CGCCCGCGCGACGGACGGCTCATCACGCTGGAGGACCGCATCCGCGCGTGCTTCCTCCGCAGCATGGACGGGTCGGCGCCGCCCTACGACAGCCCGGAGGTGCTCGCGCTCTCGGCCTACATCACGTGGATCTCCGAGGGGCAGCCCGTCGGTGAGGACCCCCCGTGGCGCGGGCGCAACCGCATCCCCGACGCCGCCCTTCTTCCCATCGAGCGGCTGGACCCCGCGCGCGGGCAGCAGCTCTACGCGCAGTACTGCGTGGCGTGCCACGGGGCCGACGGGCAGGGCGTCGACCTCGGCGTGGTGAAGCCCGGCCCGCTGTGGGGGCCGGAGTCGTGGAACGACGGGGCCGGCGCGGCGCGCGTCTACACGCTGGCCGGGTTCATCCGCCACGCGATGCCGCTCACCGACCCCGGCATGCTCACCGACGAGGAGGCGCAGCACGTCGCCGCGTACATCAACGCGCAGCCGCGCCCGGCCTACGCGGCGAAGGACGAGGACTACCCCGGCGGCGCGATCCCGGTGGACGCCGTCTACGACACCCGGCGCTACCCGCAGCACCCGCTCCGCTAGCCCCTCACGCCGCCTCGGCTTCGGGCTCGACGGCGTCGAAGCGGACGCCGACGAGGCGGCTCACCCCGGGCTCGGGCATCGTGATCCCGTACATCCGGTCGGCCGCCTCCATCGTCAGCTTGTTGTGCGTGACGAGGATGAACTGGGTGTGGTCGGCGAACGAGCGGATCAGCCGCATGAACCGCTCGATGTTCGCGTCGTCGAGCGGGGCGTCGACCTCGTCGAGGATGCAGAACGGGGACGGCTTCACGAGGTAGATCGCGAACAGCAGCGCGATGGCCGTGAGCGTCTTCTCGCCGCCGGAGAGCTGGCTCAGCGTGACGGGCTTCTTCCCGCGCGGCTGCGCGAAGATCTCGACGGGCGCCTCCAGCGGGTCGTCGCCGGCGAGGGTGAGGTCGGCCGAGGCCGTCTCGCCGAAGAGGTCGCGGAAGAGCTTCTGGAACGCCCCGCGCACCTGCTCGAACGTCTCGCCGAAGCGCTCGGCCGCCGTCGCGTTGATCTCCTCGATGGTGGAGAGCAGCGTTCCCTCGGCCTCCTGGAGGTCGCGCTGCTGCGTACGGAGGAAGTCGAGTCGTTCTTTTTCCTCCTCGTAGCTCTCCAGCGCGAGCGCGTTGACGGCGCCGAGGCCGCGGAGTTGGTCCTTGAGCTTGGGCACCTCGGCGCGGGCGGCCTCCACGTCGAAGCTGTCGGGGATGCGCGCGGCGGCCTCGGTGAGGGAGGCGCCGTGGTCCTCGCGGAGGCGTTCGAGCAGCGCATCCTGGCGGGCGCGAAGCTCGGCGAGGCGGACCTCCGCGTCGGCCTTCTGCTGGAGCGCGACCTCGCGGGCCTGGCGCACGGCACGGACGGCTCTTTCCGTCTCGGCAATGACCGCGCGCACTTCGAGGAGCGCGCCTTCCGCCTCCGTCACCGCCTGCTCCAGCGTATCGCTGCCGGTGCGCTCCTCGTCGAGGCGGGCCGTCAGTGCCGTCTCGGCCTCGCCGGCCTCGGCGATGGACACGCGCAGCCGCTCCTCTTCCTCGACGCGGGCGGCCTCGCGGGTGGCGAGGTCGGCCAGCGTCCCCGCGATGCGGGCGGCCTCGTGGCCGAGCGTCTCGTGGGCCGCGCGGGCGGCGACGAGGGCGAGACGGGCGTCGTTCCACGCGGCCTCGGCGGCGCGGCGCTGCTGCTCGGCAGCCTCGGCTTCCGCTTCGGCGGCGTCGCGCACGGCGGCGTGGTCGTCGGCCTCGCGGAGGAACCCGTCGAGGGCGGCCTGGAGGTCGGCGCCGTCGGGCTCCTGGTCGAAGCCGGCGGTGAGGATGGCCGTCCGCTCCTCGAGCCGCGCAAGCTGGTCCACGAGCGCCTGCCGCTCGACGGCGGCGCGGTGGGCGAGCTGGCGGACGTCGTCGCGCGTGGCGCGGGCGCGTTCGAGCGCGGCCTCGGCGTCGGCGAGGGCGACGCTTTCGCGAGCCGCGCGGGCCCCCTCGCGGGCCCCCTCGGCGGCGACGAGCGCCGCCTCGGCCTCGGCGATGGTGGCGTCCGCTTTTTCGAGCCGCTCGCGGCGGCCCAGCCGCTCGGCAGCCGCGCGCGGCTGCGGGCTCCCGCCGTGGATCGCGCCCTTCGCGTCGGTCCACTCCCCCGCGCGCGTAACGAACCGCGCGACGGGATACTCGTCACGTAGGCGGCGCGCGGCGTCGAGCCCGTCGACGATAAAGACGTTCTGGAGGAGGAGGCGGAGGAGCGGCTTGTAGACCTCCTCGGCGCGGGCGGCGTCGAGGGCGGGCTTCGCGCCGGCCGGCGTGGGCGAGCGCTCGGCGGGGGGCCGCGCGGGGAGGCGGTCGAGCGCGAGGAAGGTGGCGCGTCCCTGATCGGCCGCGCGGAGGCGCGCGAGCGCCTCGACGGCCGCCTCTTCGGTGGGCACGACGAGCGTCCCGGCCCACTCGCCGAGGGCGGCGTCGAAGGCGAGCCGGTCCTTGTCGCTGCACCCCACGACGTCGGCGACGGTCACGAGGTCGTGGCGCCACTCGGGATGCGACGCGAGGAACGCGAGCGCGTGGCCGTCCCCGCCGTCGGCGCCGACGAGGCTCTTCAGCAGGGCCACCTCGGCGCGGGCGGTGTCGAGCGCGAGGCGGGCGTCGCGGACGTGCTGCTCAGCGGCGTCGAGGGCGGCCTGGCGGGCGTCGGCCTCGGCGCGGGTCTGCTGGAGCGCCGTCTCGGTGGCCGCGAAGGCAGCCTCGACCTGGCGGAGCCGCTGGGCGACGGAGCGGGCGCGCGTGGTCGACTCCGCCTGGAGCTGGAGGAGCGCCGTGCGCTCGGCAGCGAGCCGCTCGGCCTCCTGGCTGCGGAGCTCGCGGCGGTCGTAGAGGCGGTCGAGGGCGGCGCGGGCGTCCTGGGCGGCGCGGGCGGCCGTGTCGGCGGCGCGGCGAGCCTCGGCGAAGGCGGCGCGCTTCTCCTCGGCCTCGGCGGCAGCGACGTCGCGGGCGGCCGATGCGGCGGCCTCGGCGGCCTCGGCGGTACGGACGTCGGCTTCGGTAGCAGCGAGGCGGTCCGTGAGCCCGGCCTGCTCGCGCTGAAGCTCGGTCTCGCGGAGGCGGTCGGCCTCGCGCTCGCGGCCGAGCCGGTCGAGCGCGCGCGCGTCGGCGGCCCTCCGCTCGGCGGCCACGCGCGCCTCCGCTTCGAGGCGGCGGACGGTCTCGGCATGAGAGAACCGCGCGGCCTGGCGCTCCTGGAGCGCCTGCTCCCGCGCCACGAGGACGGTCCGCTGCTGCTCCAGCGTGGCCTCGGCGGTGGCGAGGTGGGCCCCCTGCGCGTCGGCGTCGGCGCGGGCGCGGCGGGCGTCGCGGTCGAGGTCGCGGAGGAGCTCGTCGAACCGCTCGAAGTCGGTGGCGGCGAGGGCGAGCTCGAGGGTTTCGAGGCGCTCCGAGAGGCGGGCGGCGCGGGCCGCTTTGTGGGCCTGCCGCTCCAGGCTCGTCACGCGCTTCTCGATCTCGTCGGCGAGGTCGGCCACGCGCGTGAGGTCGGCCTGGGTGGCTTCGAGCTTCTGGAGGGCCTGGCGGCGGCGGAGCTTGTACTTGGTGACGCCGGCGGCCTCCTCGAAGAGGCGGCGGCGGTCGGCCGCGCTCTCGGAGAGGATGTCCTCGATCATCTTGAGCTCGATGACCGAGTAGGCGCCGGCGCCCATCCCCGTGTCCATGAACAGGTCGAGGATGTCCTTGAGGCGGCAGGGCGTCCCGTTCAGGAGGTACTCCGAGTCGCCCGAGCGGTAGAGGCGGCGCGTGAGGGTGACCTCGCTGTACTCCGTCGGGAGGACGCCGCGCGTGTTCTCGACGGTGAGGGAGACCTCGGCCAGCCCGAGCGCGCGGCGGTTCGCCGTCCCGTTGAAGATGACGTTCTCCATCTTCTCCGAGCGGAGGAGGCGGGCGCGCTGCTCGCCGAGCACCCAGCGCACGGCGTCGATCACGTTGCTCTTGCCGCACCCGTTCGGCCCCACGATGGCGGTCACGCCGGGGTCGAAGAGGATGGTCGTCTTCTGCGCGAAGCTCTTGAAGCCGTGGAGCTCGAGCTTGCTGAGGTACATGCCGTCGGCTCAGGGAAAACGGTCGGCGGCAGGAAGAGCCGACGCACCTCGAAAGATACGCCCACCCCCCTGCCGCCGGGTCTGAGGAGCCGCACGGCCACCACTCCGGCGGCCCTCTGCCGCAACGTTACGAACGGCGGGCCGTAGCGTGACGCCGGAGACGGCCGGCCCTTGATTTTCTGCCCCTTAACGCGCCCCTTCGGCTGGCTCGTCGGGGTGCTGCCGCTCGGTGCCCTCACCGCCGGGCTCGGTGCGGGGGTTCGCCTTGAGCGCGTCGTCCATCTGGCGGCCGGTGTAGGCGTTGCCCTGCTCGCCCTCGGTCCGTCCGCCCTCGGGCTCGGGCGTGCTCACATTCTGGCGGGGGGTCTCGGCGCCCTCGCCGAGCGACTGGTCCTGCTCGGGGGCGTCAGCCTGGTCGAGGCTGTCGGGCTCGTGGGTGCGGTGGCCTTCCGGGGTGAACTGGTCGGGGTGCATCGCGGGATCGGCTGAGCGAGAAAGGGCCACTGGTACCCCGCGCGCCCGAGAGGGTTGCACCGCCGGGGCCCGCCCTTAGCGCGCCCGCGCGAGCGGCGGGCGGGGGTACGAAGGGAGGGGATGCCGTAACCTCGTCGCGCTTCGTCCCCTCTGCTCCTCCCATGCCTCGCCTTTCGCGCTTCCCCCTCCTCGCCCTCCTTGCCGCCGCTGCGTGCGGCCCGCCCGAGCCCGGCATGCCCGTCGCGTTCGGCGAGGTGTGCCGCGACGAGCACAACGGGGAGCGCGTCGCCGTCGAGGGCGTCCTCGACGCAGGCGCGTCCATCTTCTGCTCGAACATCGGCGGCGGCCCCGTCACGTGTGGCCTCGACCTCAAGGAGGACCCCGGGGACGAAGAGGCGATCTCCGTCTACGTCCGCCAGGGCGGTGGCGACAACGAGATCGAGGAGGTGCCCGAGAGCTGGAGCCGGAGCGACCTCGCGATCCACGCCGCCGACGGCAGCCTCGTCGCGGTGAACGAGGACCGCGTCTGGGTGAGCGGGGAGCTCACGTTCTCCGACGCCGGGGAGGACGAGGTCTGCTTCCTCAACGCCGACCTCATCGAGAGGGAGTAGCCGGTGCCCATCGCGCCAGGGTCGGCCAATCCCCTACGCCACGCTCAGGTGAACCCACAGGAAGCCCCCGGAGACTGGCGCGTACAACGGCCGCCTCTCTCCACCAGCCTCTCCGACCATGGCCAAGCAAGGTACCGGCAAGCGCGAGCTCATCGAGCCCCACGAGGGCG
>DASPKS010000049.1:0-4625 GCA_035628035.1 Rubricoccaceae bacterium | reverse complement strand
CAGCTTGTGGGAGAGCTTGATCTGGCGGACGCCGGGGATGAGGTACTCCACGGGGTCCTCCACCGTCAGCACGTTGACGTCGGGCGTGACGACCTGCGCGAGCGCCGCGACGAGGGTGGTGCTCTTGCCGGAGCCCGTGGGGCCCGTGAGGATCACCATCCCGTGCGGCTGCCGGATCGCCTTCTCGAACTGCGCCAGCGCCCCCTCGAGCAGGCCCAGCTTCGACATGTCGGTGAGCACCTTCCGGTCGTCGAGGACTCGGATGACGATGCTCTCGGCGCGGATGTCGGGGTTGGCGGTCGCGATGGGGAGCACGCTCACGCGGTAGCGGATGAGCGTGTCGTCGACGCGGCGCTGGATGAACCCGTCCTGCGCCATGTCCCGCTCGAAGCGGTCGACGTTGGTCGAGTTGTCCTTGATGACGGCGAGGAGCGCCTCGGGGTGGCTCTTCTCCTCGGTGTGCCAGAGGTGGAGGCGGCCGTCGATGCGGAAGTGGATCTCCACCCTCCGCTGCTGGTTGGGATAGATGTGGATGTCGCTCGCGCCGAGGCGGACGGCCTCGACGAGGAGGGCCTCGACGAGGTTGATCAGCGTCGAGCGCGAGATCTCGGCCTCTAGGGCCTCCTCGTCGAGGAGCGACTTGTCGCCGCTCTCGAAGCTGACGCCGTAGTCGAACGAGGCGAGGTCGGACTCCTGGAGCCGCTCGAGGAACTCGTTCTTCCGGGGGAACGCCTCGTCGAGCACACGCCTGACGATGGGGCCGGGCGCGTAGCATAGCTCGAACCGCTCCAGCTGCAGCGCGTGCATCGTGCGCTGCAGCTCCTGCCGCATTGGGTCCTCGGTGATGAAGATGAGCTTGAGGATGCCCGACGGCTGGTCCTGCGCGTAGGCGTACGGGGCCACGCGCATCTGGAGGAGCTTGTCGCGGAGGTCGGCCGCGAACGAGTCGAGGACCGTCTTGGCGAAGTCCACCTCCGGCTCGCGGTCCTTCACGGGCGCGATGCGGAAGGCGTACGTGATGGCGGCCTGCTCGTAGACGGCGTCGCGGTCAACCCCGCTCACCTCCGTGAGCACGCGCCAGAGCGGCACCTTGTCTTGTTGCGCCTTCCGCTGCTCCTCGGCCGTGCGCACCTGCGCCGGCGTGACGGCCCCCTTCCGAAGGAGCGCCTGCACGACGCGGTCCTGCACGTGGGAGTAGGCGTGGCCCTGCGCGACCGGGAGGGCTGCCTCGGGGGCCGGCACCGGCGCGGCTGGGGCCTCCGCCGGGGCGCCGTCGCCGCCGCCCGCGAGCGCCGCCGCCACGGCCGCCTCTACCGCTTCTGGGGGCGGGACCGGCGCCGCCGTGGGCGCACCCTTGAAGAAGCGGCTGTTGGTCATGGCGTGGCCAGGGCGCTCCGCTGAGGAATCAGTTCGCCGGCCCCGTGCCCATCCCCATCATGTCGTTGGCCGACGGGCGGATGAGCGCGGTCTCGGCCGAGAGCACGGTGAGGAACGCCACCATGAGGCCGATGAAGAGGCTTACGACCGTCTGGATCGACTCCACGGCCACCTTCAGCTTCAACGTGGTCTCCTTCTCGTAGTAGTCCGCCATCTGCTGCGCGCTCTTCCGTACGGCCCCGGTCTCGGCGCCGGTTCGGAAGCGCGCCAGCGTCATCGGCGTGAACACGCCGGACGCCTCCATCGCGCGGACGAGGTCGGCCCCCTGCGCCACCATCATCGGGACTGTGATCGTCTTGATCCGGTGCTCCATGTACGTGTTCCCGCACGACTCGCCCGCCACCTTGATCACCTCGATGTTCTCGCCCGAGCCGCTGTAAAGGATGGCGAACGTGCGGCAGAACACCTCGATGTTCAGCTTGTGGAGGAGGCTGCCCACGACGGGCATCCGGATCATGTGCTGGTGCGCGAGGAACTTCCCCTTCGGCGTGCGGAGGAACGCGACGAGGGCGGCGACCGCCACCACGAGGAAGAGGAGGAGCCAGATCATGTTCCGGTCCAGCCACTCGCTCATCGCGATCGACATCGTCGTGAGCGGGGGGAGCTCGATGGACTCGAAGTTCTTGAACAGCCCCGCCGTCTGCGGCACGATGTACCACACGTACCAGATGAACACGCCGATGGTGGCGAGGATCGTCACGGCCGGCATGATCATCGACGACTTCACGGCCTTCCGGAACTCGTCCTTCCGCTCGAGGAACCGCGCGGTGGCCTCGTAGATCTCGGCCATGTTGCCCGACTGGCTCGCCACGCCGAGCATGTACGCGGTGAACTTGCCGAGCTTGTCCTGGTGCTTCATGAAGGCCTGCCGCGCCTCCATCCCGCTCTTGAGGTCGGAGTTGATGTCGCGGATGGTCTGCTTCAGCGCGGGCGAGGAGATGTCGGCCACGAGGAGGTTGAGCACCTCGCTGAAGGCCATCTTCTCCGAGAGGAGGTTCGCCGCAAGGCGGACGAACATGATGACGTCGCCTGTAGGGGGCTTCCGCGAGAAGTTGATGAGCTGCTTCTGGATGGAGACCACCTCCATCCCCATCCGCTCGAGGGCCGTGCGGATCTCGGCCTCGGAGTACGCCTTCTGCTCGCCGGCCACCACCTTCCCACTGGGATGGCGGATCTTGTACCGGAAGATCATCCGCTCCTCGAGCTGGCGGAGCTGGAAGCGGTGCTGGTCGGCCAGCGAGGTGACCTTCTTCTGCGCCGTGCGCTTGTTCGGCGCGAACACGGTGCCCTGGACGGGCTGCCCGTTCGGCGAGACGCCAGTGAATCGGAACTCGGCCATTGGCGGGGGGAGCGGCTCGGAGGTGGGCGGGGTATCGTCCGGGGGCGGCCCCTTCTAAATCCCGGCGCGGGGGGTCACAGCGTGAAGTCGCCCTCGAAGCTGACGCGGCTCGAGTCGACCCCGTAGTCGGAGACGTACACGCGGACGCCCACCTCGGGGTAGCGGATGCTCACCCCCGTGATCTCGAGGGTGCTCGCCGTCGCGTCGGTGATGCCGAACCGGCCGCGGACGGTGGCGGTGTCGAGGGCGAGCGTCTGGAGGCCGTTCGTGGCGAGGGCGGCGTAGGACTGGTTGCCGCCGGCAAAGGGGTCCTGCCGGGTCTTCCAGGCCACGGCGTGGGTAGCGATAGCGAGGGAGCGTTCCAGGAGGCCGTCGGCCTCGTCCTGCCGGTAGTTCCTGTGGAGAACCTCGAAGGCAACCAGCGTCGCCAGCGCGACGAGGATCACGGCGATGACGAGGAGGATGAGTTGCTGCTGTCCCATCGGGGTGAGGGCGGGGGTTGTAGAAAACGGCCCGAATCGCTACGAATCGAGCCGCCGGGGCGCCGGAGGGGCGGAGCGCGCGGGGGTACAGGCGGCACGAACTCCCCCGGCAACAACGCTGCCAATCGGCACCTACGGCCTGCGGGGACCCGTACAGGGCGGGATTCCGTGCCGGTGGCGGGGCCCTCGCCGCCGCCCTTCCTGCAGAGGGCGCTGAAGGGCCTTACGGCTGGGCTGTCAGGTCGCTCGCCCCGGCAAGCCGAGCCCGAGCCCGGTGGTAGGCGACCGCCACCCCGCTCCGCCGCATGACCAGTTCGGCTTCCACCGCGCGGAGGAGCGCCGGGTCGAGCCGAGGGGCGAGGTCATGCACCTCACCGGGGTCATCTGCGAGGTCGAACACCTGCATCGGGCGGTGCCGCCCCCAGTAGACGAACTTCCACCGCCCGGTGGTGAGCACCTGCGCCACGCGTCCGTTCTTGGTCGAGTGGTAAAGCCGGCGGTCGGAGGCCACCGGCTGGAGGAGGGATTGGCCGGGGAGCCGCCCCCCCTCAAGGCGGAAGCCGAGGAGGTCGGCCACCGTCGGGACGAGGTCGCCACTCGTGCGTGGTCCTTCGATCCGGGAGCCGGGAGCCACCCGGCCCGGCGCCACAACCACCGCCGGCACGCGGAGGACCTCGTCCCAGATGGTATCGTGCGTGCGGGCGCCGTGCTCGCCGAAGGCCTCCCCGTGGTCCCCCACCACCACCAGCACCGTCTCCTCGAGCAGCCCCCGCGCCTCCATCCCTTCCACGAACGCCCGGAGGAAATCATCGGTGTAGCGGATGGCGTTGAGGTAATCGTTGAGGCCGCCCTCCTCCGGGCCGAGTGCGGCGCGCGGGAACGAGGGCGGCACCTCGTAGGGATGGTGTGAGGTGAGCGTGAGCAGCCCGACGAAGAACGGGTCGCCCGCCGCCTGCGCCTGCGCCATCCAGTCGAGCGTGCGGCCGAGCACGGAGCGGTCCTCGTACCCGAAGTACCCGATCTCGGCAAACCCGGCGGTAGGGAAGTCGCCGTCGCCGTAGGCCTCGGCGAACCCGAGGTTCTCCAGGATCACGTCCTTCCGCTCGAACTCCAGCGTGGCCGGGGTGAAGAACGCCGTGCGGTACCCGTGCTCCCCGAGCAGCGACGGCAAACCCCGCGCCGGGAGCCCCCCCGGCACGGCCTCCGCCTCGACCAGGTTGGGCTCCGGGCTGGGGGGGATCCCGGCGAAGAGGGAGACGAGGGCCTTGTTGGTGTAGGGGACCTCCGCGTACATCCGCTCGACGAGCGCGCCGCGGGCGGCGAGCCCGGCGAGGAACGGCGTCGTGGGGAGCGCGGGGGCGTACGGC
>DASPKS010000048.1:0-7605 GCA_035628035.1 Rubricoccaceae bacterium | reverse complement strand
TTGGGGTTCTTGAGGAACTCCACGACCTCCACCACCTCCTCCTTCGCCTCGTCGAGGCCGGCCACCTCCTTGAAGGTGATGGGCGCCCCGTCGTTCTGCTCGAAGAGGACCGCCTTGTTCTTCCCGATGTTGAGGACCTGCTGGCCGGGGCCGCCCATCCGGCGGAAGAGCACCCACCAGAACACGAGGAGCAGCCCGAGAAGGAACACCCAGTTCAGGACGGTCCCGATCCACGAGTCGGTGTACTCCGCCTTGAACTCAATGAGGGGCCGCCCGGCGCGCTCGCGCTCGGCGTTGATGGTGTTGAGGTACTCGCTGAGGTCGTGATCGCTCGGCTTCGTAGAGGAGAACCGGCGGCGGGCCCGCTCGGGCGCCTCCTGCCGGAACGACCGCGGCGGCGTGGCCGGCCGCACGAGCCCCCGCTCGACGGCCTCAGCTGTGTAGAGCCCGCGCACGCGGACGTTGTCGACGATCGAGACCTCCTCGACGTACCCCCGGCGGAGCTGGTCGAGGAACGCGGAGTAGTCGACCTCCCGGCCGCTCGAGCCGCTCCAGAACAGCGCCTGGACGGCGAGCAGGCCGACGAGGAGGACGACGTAGACGACCCACAGGGGAAACCGCGGGCGGCGGGGTCCCAAACGGGGGTTCTCGTCGCCGGTGCGCGGGTTGAGCGGGTCGCGCTCGGGCTGCGGCATGGATCAGCGGAGGTTGTGGCGCTGGCAGGGAGCGCGGCGGGGGCCGTACAGCCCCCTCTCGGGGGTTGTTCCGGCTTCGCCGGGCCTTCGCACCGGCGCGGGGCCTTGCTCGCCGCGCAGCGCAGCTACTCGTTGCTGTTGATCCCCTCGTCCCCCAGCGCGGCCTCGTCGAGCAGGATCATCCCGGAGATGGGCACGAGCCGAAGGTCGCGCCCGACCCCGGCCGGTGGGAGCTCGCTCCGCGCGGCCTCGCCGTCGGCAATCGAGGCGAACTGGCCGACGAGGAGGATGAAGAGCGAGCCCTCGGGCCCCTCGTCGGTGGTGATGGCGGTGCGGTACCCCCGGCGCCGAAGGCCCCTCGCGAGCGACTGCGCGGCGAGCGGGCTGGGGACCGACGCCACCCGCCACGCGACTCCGCCCCACCGGGTATTGATGGGCTGGTCCCCCTGCAAGCCCCACGCCTCCGCCGGGGCGTCGGGCGCCACAGGAACGTCGAAGTCCGGGAGCGGAGGGGCGACCCCTTCGGCCTCGCCCAGCTCCAGGTCCCCGGCGAGCGGCTCGTCGGGTTTGTCCGTTTCCGCGGCGTTCGAGGAGTCGGCCGCCGCGTCGGTAGGACGGGCCGCCTCGTACGCCTCGCGGAGGGTGAGGGCTCGATCGGCATACCCGGTTTCGGGGTACTCGGCCTCGACGCGGGCGTAGAGCGCGCCGAGGGTGGGGCCGGACACGAAGACGGTATCCACGAGGACCGTCGAGTCAGCGGCCACGGTGGAATCCACGCGGACGCGGGGGAGGGGGCCGAAGAGGTCGAGGCTGTCGCGGTGGGCCCACTCGCTGAAGACGAGCCCGGCGGCGAGGAGCGCGCGGGCCCCCGCTTCGGTGCCGGGGTAGGCGTCCCCCACGTCGAGCAGGGCGGCCAGGGCGGCGGCGTAGTCGCCGCTCTGCCACTGCCCGTAAGCGTCGTCGTAGGCGGCGTCCGCGAGGGCTTCGGTCGTCGCTTCGGTGGCGACGAGAGGGGGCAGGCCGAGGCGCTCGCGGGCCTGCCGGGCGAGCTCGGAGGTGGAATCCGCCGCGAGCACCTGCTCGTAGAGCGGCGCGGCGTCGTCGGCGCGGCCGAGGGCGCGCTCGGCCTCGGCCAGCGCGTAGAGCGCGCGCGGCGCCACCGACGCTTCGGCGTCCTCCTCGACGACGAGGCGGTACCACTCCACCGCGAGGTCGGGCCGGGCCATCGAGAGGAAGAGCACGTTGCCGAGCTCGTACCGGAGCGCGGCGCGCTCGGTGCGGAGGCGCGCCTGCGCCAGCGGCGAGCGCGGCACGGCGCCGAGGTCGAGCGGCGGGGGACCGCCCCGCTCCTCGTCGTTACGGAAGGCCGGAATGGTGAGGTCGGTGCCGGGCCGGTTGGCGGCGTCGGTGCCGATGGCGGCGCGGCGGCGCCAGTTCGGGACGAGCGGGCGCGTCCCCCACACCTGCTCGAACGCGAGGAGGTTCTCCTGCACGAGCGTGATGTTGCGGTAGTTGAGGAAGCCGACCTCGATCCCCGGCGAGGGCGTTCCCGGCCCGCCCGGCGGGAGCGGCGCGCCGTCCTCGCCCCCCGACGCGGGGTCGCGTCCCCGCTCCCCTTCCTCGTAGGTCTCGCGGAGGATGGGGCCGCCCTCGAAGCCCTGCGAGGCGCGGAGCCGTTCCAGCCGCCGCTGCTCCTCCTCCCACTCCCGGAGCCGCCGCGCCTCGATCTCGACGATGGCCGCCTGGAAGGCCGGCTCGTCGAGGCTGCCGAGGTAGAGGAGGGAGTCGAGCTCGGCGATGCGCCCGGCCAGCGTGGCGTAGGCGCGGTAGACGTCGGCCTGGCGGCGGACGCCCGTGAGGGCGGCGGCCGTGACGCGCTCCTCGCGCGCGGGCTCGGTGCGGACCTGCGCCGAGGCGGTGTCGAAGTAGACGGCCGCGCGGCGGAGGTCGGCCCGGGCGTCGCGGAAGAACTCGCCGTAGCGGAGGTACACCTCGCCCCGGTTGGCGGAGGCGCGCGCGCGGGGGTCCTGGCTGTAGAGGAGCTCGCGGAAGCGGGCGTCGGCCTCGTCGGGCTGGCCGGCGGCGGCCAGGACGCGGGCGTAGGCGAGCTCGACCTCGGCGCGAGACGCGGCGTGGCGGTCGTCGCGGCGCATCTGTCGGAGGAGCGTGAGGGCCTCCTCCTTCCGGTCCGTGCGGAGGCCGAGCACGAGCGCGCGGTCGAGGAGCGCGGCGTACTCCAGCTCGTAGCGGGGCTGGTGGCGGAGGACGCGCGCGTAGGCGTCGGCCGCCTGGGCGGGCTGCTCGGCCGCTTCGTAGACCTGCCCGAGGAGGTACGCCGCGCGGGCGGCGAGGTCGTCGTCGCGGAGGTCGGCGAGCCCGGCCTCCAGCGCCGGCGCGGCTTCGCCGTACCGGCGGGCGTGGGCGAGGATCTCCCCCCGGGCGAGCTGGAGGCGCGGGGCCCAGTAGCGGCTGGCATCCTCGCGGGCGAGGCCTTCCTCGAGGACGGCCACGGCCTCGTCGTAGCGCTCGGCGGCGCCGAGCGTGCGGGCGAGCCAGAACCGCGCCTCAGCGGCCAGTTCCTCCTGCTCCCGCGCCTCGGCCGCCGCGATGGCCTCGCGGAACTTCCCCTCGGCGCCGACAGAGTTGCCGAGGTAGAAGTACGCCTTCCCCATGAGGAGGAGCGCGTCGTCGGCCCACTTCGACTCGGGGAACCGCCGGAGGAGCTCGGCGCCCTTCTCGACGGCCGTCTCCATCGGGGTCCGCTGCGCGGTGGCGGCCGCCCCCGCGGCGGGGAACACCGTCACGAGGTGCGTGCGGTCCACCTGCCGCTGGGCCTCCTGGACCCCCCGCTCCCCCTCGCGCAGCTTGTCGCGCGCGTTGTAGAACGTGTTGTAGTACGCGCGGAAGTTGGTGTAGCGCCGCCCCAGCAGGGGGGCACACCCCTGGAGGGGCGCCCCCAGCACGAGCACGACGAACAGCAGGAAAACGCGACGCATCGGGACCCAGAGGCGGGCGGTGGACCGTGGCAAGCGTCGGGAGCGGGGCAGGCGGGACTTCAGGGACAACGCGCGGGATGATACGGCATTGCCCGACGGGCCCGCGAGGCCCTTTTCCCGGGACGGCCCGCGCGCGTTCCCCTCTAAACCATCACGCGGCGGGCCCGGGCACCGTGCTCACGTGGACCATGTTCGTGCGCCCCTTCACGGGGAGCGGGAGCCCGGCCGTGATGACGAGGCAGTCGCCGGGGTCCACCCGCCCGCGCGTGAGGAGGGCTTCGTGGACGGCGCGGATGCCGTCGTCGGTGTGGGCCTGCGCGGGGATGGCGAAGGCGGTCGTCCCCCAGAGCAGGCTCATCCGGCCGACGCGGCGGGGGTCGTCGGTGAAGGCGTAGATCGGGACGTCGGGGCGGTGGCGCGCGATGGCGCGGGCCGTCGTGCCGGAGTGGGTGAGGCAGCACACGGCGCAGGCGCTCACCTCCTCGGCCAGGCGCACGGCCGTGAACGAGACGGCCTGCGTGATCCGCGCCTCGGGCGCGTGCACCTCGTCGTCGGCCTCCTGCCCGCCGAGGACTTTCCGGCTCCCCTCCACGCTCCGGATGATCTCGTCCATCACCTCGACGGCGCGGACGGGGTACTTCCCGGCGGCCGTCTCCCCGGAGAGCATCACGGCGTCGGAGCCGTCGAGGACGGCGTTGGCGACGTCGCTCGCCTCGGCGCGCGTCGGGCGGGGGTTCTCCATCATCGACTCCAGCATCTGCGTGGCCGTGATGCACGGGAGCGCCGCCACGAGGCACTTCCGGATGAGCCGCTTCTGGACGATGGGCACCTCCTGCATGGGGATCTCGATGCCGAGGTCGCCGCGCGCCACCATGATGGCGTCGGCCACGCGGAGGATGGCGTCGAAGTCGGCCACGGCCTCGGGCTTCTCGATCTTGGCGACGAGGGCCACGTCCTTCCCGGACGCCTTCACGCGCGCGGCGAGGTCGGCCACGTCCTGCCCGCTCCGGACGAATGAGAGCGCGATGAAGTCGACGTCGTGGTCGAGCCCGAAGGCGAGGTCGCGGAGGTCCTTCTCGGTGAGGGACGGCCGCGTCGTCTTGATGAGGGGGAGGTTGACGCCCTTCCGCGAGCGGAGCGGCCCGCCGACGACGACCTCGGTCTCGATCTCCTTCCCGTCGACGCGCGTCACGCGGAGCTCGAGGTGGCCGTCGTCGATGAGGATCCGCCCGCCCTCGACGACCTCCTCGGCCAGCGCGTCATAGGAAACGTGGACGCGCTGGCGTGTGCCGACCGCGAGCGGCTCGGACGTGAGCACGACCCGCATCCCCTTGTGGAGGAGGACCCCGCCGTTCTCCATCTCGCCCACGCGGATCTTCGGCCCCTGGAGGTCCTGTAGCACGGGGACCGGTCGCCCCGCCCGCTGCGCCTCCTCGCGGACGAGCTCGATGAGGCGGCGGTGGTCGTCGTGCGTGCCGTGCGAGAAGTTGAGGCGGGCCACGTCCATCCCCGCCGCGATGAGCGCGCGGACGGCTTCCTGCGACGACGTGGCCGGGCCGAGCGTGCAGACGATCTTCGTGCGGCGGGACGGGCGGAGGGGCATTGGACGGGCCAGGAAGGAAGGGAGCGGAAGTTACCCCGAGGGGCCCGCGGCGCCCTATCGTAGCTTCCGCGCGCCGCTGCTCGCCCCTCCTGTGCCCCCCCTCCGCGCCGCCTTTCTCGCCTTCGTGTGCGGGTTGCTCGCTGTTCCGGCGGCGGCCCAGCCGGATTCCTTGCAGGAACCTTTGGTTTCCCTGCAGGAACCTTCGGTTTCCGCGCAGGGGGCCCCGCCGGAGCCTCCTACCGGGCTCGGCTTTGCTTCGGCCGACACCGTCGCGGTGCGCCTGGAGGGCCTGGGCCCGCGCGCAGCGTCCCCCCTGCTCGCCCCCGACTCTCTGCCCGTCGCCCTAGGCCCTGCGGCGGACAGCCTGCACGTGCGCTCGGTCCGCACGTGGCGCGTGGCGGCGGTGGCGGGCGGGAATGCGGCCCTCGGCCTCGGCGTGATGGAGGCGCAGCGCCGCCGCTGGTGGGAGGGCCGGAGCCCCCGCTTCCACTTCCAGAACGACTGGAACTACGTGCTGTGGACCGACAAGCTCGGCCACTTCTACGCGGCCCGCGGCTTCACGCAGTACTACGGCACGACGCTCCAGTGGGCCGGCCTCCCCGAGAAGCGCGCGCGCCTCTGGGGCGCGGGCGCCGCCTTCACCAACATGCTCTTCTTCGAGGTGCTCGACGGGTTCGGCCCGCAGTGGGGGTTCTCGACGGGCGACCTCCTGTTCAACACGCTCGGCGTGGGGTACGGGGTCGCGCAGGGGGTCGTGCCCGTGTTGGAGGCCGTCCACCTCAAGGCGAGCTACTACCCGAGCGGGTGGGAGGACAAGAACATCACCGACGACTACGCGGGGCAGACGTGGTGGCTCACGGTGAACCCGCACCGCCTCGGCGCGCGGCGCCTCCCGCCGTGGCTCAGCGTCGCCGCCGGCTACGCCGCCCGCGAGCGCGACGAGTGGGACTTCCTCACGGAGCGCCACGTGTTCGTGGGGCTCGACATCGAGCCGGCGGGGCTGCCCATACGCGGGAAGGTGTGGGAGGCGATGGTGCCGTGGCTGCGGCTCATCCACTTTCCCGCCCCCGCCGTGCGGATCACCCCCCGCCCGCGGTTCTTCGTCTTCGGGTACTCGCCCCAGTGAGGCCGCTCCACCGATGCGGTTCCTCCCCGTCCTTCTTTCCCTCTTGGCTGCGCCGATGGTATGGGCGCAGGCCGTCCCCGACACAACTTCCCCGTGGCGGTACTACCCGCTGGCGGTGGGGAATGCGTGGGAGTACAAGGAGTTCGGCGAGGAGACGTACTACCGCCGCGTCGTCACCGGCGACACCACGTTCAACGGGCGCCGGTACTTCGTCGTCCACCGGTACCGCGCCGAGGACGGCGGGCCCATCGGGCCGGACTTCCCCCGCCGCGTCCGCTTGAGGTTCGACACCACCTCCGCGCTCGTCTACGAGCCGTTCGTAGACGGAAGCGGGATGGAGCGGGAGTATATCCCCTGCCCGCTCGACGCCCCCTTCAACACCACGATCTTCTGCGAGGCGTGGGCCGGGGAGTTCTTCGTGGAGGGGTCGTACGAGGGGGTGCTCGTGTTCGGGGGGGACGAGCCGGGCGAGGGGGGCGACACCGTCCGCACGTCGGTGAAGAGCTACTACGAGTCGCCCGGCGAGACCGCGTACCGGTACGCGGCGGGGTTCGGGGAGGTGTACTTCTCGGACTCCTGGTTCTCCACGTACGGGCTGTACTACGCCCGCATCGACGGGGTCGAGCACGGCGTGCCCCGGTATCCCACCGTTGGCATCGAAGAGCCAGCGGGGTACGCGGACAACGCCCTCACTCTGAGCGTATCACCGAACCCCGTGCGAGGCGCTGCTTCCGTCGTATTCGTCTTAGTCGAGCCCGGCACGGTGCGCATCGCGCTCTACGACGCGCTCGGGCGGGAGGTCGCCGCCCTCCTCTCGGGCGAGCAGGCGGCGGGCCGCCACGGGGTCACTTTCGATGGAACGGGAATCCCGCCCGGCGTATACTTCGTCCGTGTAGCAGCGGCCGGCGCCGTCGTGGCCCGCCCGCTCACCCTGTTCCGCTGAGGCCCCCACGCCGATGCGTCTCTTCCTGGCCCTTCGCTTCGCGGTGCCCTACGGGGTTCTCGCCTTCCTCCTCGCGGCGCCCGCCCTCCTGGCGCAACCGCTCCCGGACACGACGGCGCCGTGGCGCTACTTCCCCCTGGCCGTCGGCAACGTCTGGGAGTACGACTTCGTGGACAACGGGCAGAACCCCCCGTGGACGGAGCGCCAGTACGTCGAGAAGGACACCGTCGTCGCGGGGCACC
>DASPKS010000047.1:0-12139 GCA_035628035.1 Rubricoccaceae bacterium | reverse complement strand
GCGGGGCGGGGACGGGCCGGCCGGCGTCGGCGTCCCAGAGGCGGGTCTCGTACGTGCCGGCGGTGGCGACGCGCCGCCCGTCGGGGGAGAACGCGATCGACCAGATCTCGCCCCGATGGCCGAGGTGCTCAACGGGCTCCGCGCCGCGCAGGACCGGCTCGTGCAGCAGGAAAAGATGGCGTCGCTCGGGCGCCTCACGGCGGGGATCGCCCACGAGATCAAGAACCCCCTCAACTTCGTCAACAACTTCGCCGCCCTCTCCGGCGAGCTGGTCGACGAGCTCGACGCCGCGCTCGCCAACCGCGAGGGCCGTCCGCCCGAGGCCGTCCGCGCCGAGGTGGAAGGCGTGCTGGCCGACCTCCGTCAGGACGTGGCGAAGATCCGTGAGCACGGGGAGCGCGCCGACGCCATCGTGCGCGGGATGCTCGAGCACGCGCGCACGCAGCGCGGCACGCCCCAGCGCACCGACCTCAACGCGCTCGTCGAAGAGCACGTAGAGGCGGCCTGCGCCCACTTCGCCGACCGCCACGACGGCTTCGAAGCCGCCCTCGATATGGACCTCGACGCCGCCGTGGGCGCGGTAGCCGTGGTGCCGCAAGAGATCAGCCGCGTGGTCGCGGGGCTGGTGAACAACGCGCTCTACGCCGTGCGCGAGCGGGCCCGCGCCGTCTCGATGGGCGACGGGGCCGGGTACGTTCCGGCGGTGACGGTTCGCACCGGCCGCGCAGGCGAGCGCGTGCGCATCGAAGTGGCCGACAACGGGGTCGGGATTCCGGCCGCCGCGCGGGAGCACGTCTTCGAGCCGTTCTTCACGACGAAGCCGGCCGGCGAGGGGACGGGCCTCGGCCTCTCCCTCGCCTACGACCTCATCACGCACGGACACGGCGGTGCGCTCACATTCGAGAGCGAGGAGGGGCGCGGGACGACGTTCACCGTGACGCTGCCCGCGCCGCCGCTGGCCCACGAGGTGCAGGTCTCCGAAGCGGCCGCCTTCGCGTGAGCGATTTGCCGGGGCGATCATAGGATTCCTCCGGAATCCCTGCGGAGGGGTGAACCCCGCGCGGCAGAACGGGTAGTTCGGGCATGAACGCCAGAACCGATGCCCCGCCCGCGCTGCCGACGTGCAGCTGCGGGCACGACCGCTACCACCACGCCGTCCGGCCGACGATGAAGCACGGCAGCTTGGGGTGGCTGTGGCTGTTCTCCGGGATCTCGGCCCAGCCCAAGGAGATCGCGTTCACGTGCGCCGACTGCGGCGAGACGTTCGAGGGCACGCGCGACCCCGCGGTGCTCCGCCAGTTCCGCCGCTACCCCTACGTCGACCGCAGCCGCTGATGACGGCGTTCCCCCAGCACAACGCCTCCGAGGCGGAGTGGCACGACTGGCGGTGGCAGATGCGCCACCGCGTCCACGACCTCGACACGCTGGCGCGGTACATCCGCCCGACGGCGAGCGAGCGCGAGGCCGTCGAGAAAACCGCCGGGATCTTCCGCTGGACCATCACGCCGTACTACGCGAGCCTGATGGACCCGGTCGACCCGAACGACCCCATCCGGCAGCAGGTCGTCCCCCAGCACTGGGAGCTGGCGCCCGACATCGTCGGCGTCGTCGACCCGCTCGACGAGGTGGGCCACTCGCCCGTCAAGAACCTCATCCACAACTACCCCGACCGCGTCGCCTTCTGCGTCACCAGCGAGTGCGCGATCTACTGCCGGTACTGCCTCCGCAAGCGGATGGTGGGCGACGCCGACTTCATGATGCGGCGGGGGGAGCTGGAGGAGGCCATCGCCTACATCGCCGCGCATCCGGCCATCCGCGACGTGCTCCTCACCGGAGGCGACCCCCTCGTCTTCTCCGACGCCAACCTCGACTGGCTCCTTGGGAAGCTCCGTGCGATCCGGCACGTCGAGATCGTCCGGCTGGGGAGCCGGCTGCCCGTCGTCAACCCGTTCCGGATCACGCCCGAGCTGGCGGCGATCCTGAAGAAGCACCACCCCGTCTGGCTCAACACCCACTTCAACCACCCGAACGAGCTCACGCCGGAGGCGGCCGAGGCGTGCGCGCGGCTGGCCGAGGCGGGCGTGCCCGTGGGGAACCAGAGCGTGCTGCTGCGCGGGATCAACGACGACCCCGCCGTGATGAAGGCGCTCAGCGAGGGGCTCGTTGCCATGCGCGTGCGGCCGTACTACGTGTACCAGGCCCAGCTCATCGGCGGCACGGCGCACCTGCGGACTACCATCGAGGAGGGGATGCACCTCATGCGGCGGCTCCGCGGCCACACCTCCGGCTTCGCCGTCCCGACGTACGTCCTCGACACGCCCGACGGGAAGGTCCCCCTCACGCGCGACTACGTCCTCGGCCGCGCGGGCGACCACGTGGTGATGGAGACGACGCGCGGCACGCTCTGGGCCGAGCCGAACCCGATCCCTGAAGGACGTGCCGTACCGCTCCGCCTTCCCGAGATCGAGATGCCTGCCGAGGCGAAGACGATCCCCACCGGCGCGCCGACGTTCATCCCGGTTCCTGGGGGCTACGCCGGAGCTGGCTGAGCCGCTCCCCGTAGCTCCTCGCCGTTTCGCCTTCGTTCTGTGACATGCGGAGGAGGAAGGGGCTGAATCGCGTCGTCATTGCCTTACGTTTGGCCCATGCGCCGACTCCTGCTCGTGCTCCCGGTCCTCTTGGGTGTGGCGCCCTCCGCCGCCGCGCAGGGCGCGATCGAGGTGCGGGCGTGCGTCGAGGACGCCGACGATAGGGCGCCGCTCCAAGGCGCGTGGGTGCGCGCCCGCGAGGGCGACGGCCCGGCCGCCACCGGCACGACGGGCGCCGACGGATGCGCGTGGCTCACCGTGCCGATCGTGGTGCGCGCGGACGAGACGCCCGGCGAGCGGGGCGGCATAGTGGCCGGGCCCGCCTACCCGAACCCTACCCCCCGAGAAGCGCGCGTTCCCGTTCGCCTCGGCCATGCCCAGACCATCGAGTGGAGGCTGTACGACCTCCTCGGCCGCCTGGTCCGGGGTCCCGTACCCATCGCGCTCCCGGCGGGGTCGCACACGCTCACCCTCGCGCTCGACGGGCTTTCCGATGGCCGGTACGTCTATCGAATCGCAGGGCGAGATGGGATAGCTGTGGGGACCGTCGTGAAGGCGACGACAGCAGGGGGGGGCACGATACCGCCGTCCGCCCTGTCCGCCGCTACGACCCTCACCTTCGAGGCGTGGCGCGTCGGCTACGACACCCTCCGCACCGAGCGCGAAGTGGAGCCGGGCGGGACGGTCGTCCTCCCGCTTGTCAAGATGCGCGGGCCAGGTCGCTCCCTGATGGATATGAGCCCGGGCGAGACGTACCTCGGCTTCGAGGGGGGCCTCTATCCCGGCAGCGTGAGTGTTCCGCCGGTCCGGCACGACAGTGCCGGCGTCGCGCGAGGGCGGGCCGTCGAGCCGCTCGACCTCGCGGGCAACCCGAGCCCCACGGGGCGGTATGTCCTGCTCTCCATCGGGATGTCCAACACCACGCAGGAGTTCTGCGGGGGAGGCATGAGCGGGGGGCCGCCGTGCCAGCCGTGGAGCTTCGTCGGGCAGGCCCTCGCCGACCCCGAAGTCAACCGCACCACGCTCGCCCTCGCCGACGGCGCGCGGGGCGGGCAGACCGCCGCCGCGTGGGTGAGCCCCACCGGCGCGGAGTACAACCGCATCCGCGACCAGGTCCTCGCCCCGAAGGGGCTGAGCGAGGCGCAGGTGCAGGTGGTCTGGGTGAAGGTGGCCAACGCCGGCCCGACCACGTCGTTGCCCGCTGCGCAGGCCGACGCGTACCGGCTCGTTACGCAGCAGGGCAGCATCCTCCGCGCGCTCCGCGTCCGCTACCCGAACCTCCGGCAGGTGTTCTTCTCCAGCCGGATCTGGGCCGGCTACGCCGCGACCCCGCTGAACCCCGAGCCGTACGCCTACGAGTCGGGCTACGCCGTGAAGTGGACGGTCGGCGCGCAGATCGCGCAGATGGACGGCGGCGGCGTGGACCCCCGCGCGGGCGACCTCGACTACACCACCGTCGCCCCGTGGGCGGCGTGGGGGCCCTACCTCTGGGGCGAAGGGCTGAACCCCCGCTCCGACGGGCTCGTCTGGCTCCCCGGTGACTTCGCCGCCGATGGGACGCACCCCTCCCAGGCCGGCCAGCAGAAGGTGGGCGCGCTCCTGCTCGCCTTCTTCAAGACCTCCCCGTACACCCGCTGCTGGTTCGTCGTCGGGGGGACGTGTGGGGAGTGAGCCTGCGCGGCAGAGGGCATTTCCCAGGGAGGGTTGAAGGTTTGCGCGGCGGGCCCTACACTGGGGCGCCTCGCTCACCCGACCCCCATCCCCATGGTTATCCGGCGGATCGAGCCGATCTCCCTCGCGAAAGTCACCGCCGTCCTCTACGGCTTCTTCGGTCTCCTCTTCGCCCTCCCGATGGCGTGCTTCAGCTCGATGATGGGCTCGATGATGGACTCGATGGACTCCTCGGGCTACGGCGACGCCGGGTCTGCCGCCTTCACCGGGTTCGGCATCGCGTCGATCATCGTGTTCCCGATCATGTTCGCCATCGGCGGGTTCATCGGGGGGCTCCTCTACGCGTTCCTCTACAACCTCGTCGCCGGGTGGGTCGGCGGCATCGAGGTGGACGTGGACGGGCTCGACACCGGCAACATCCTCTGACAGCCGGCGCCCTCAGGTCGTCGTACCGCCACAGGAAGAGCCGGCGCCGGCTGTGCACCCGTAGCAGTGCCGCGCCGTGACGACGCGGCGGGCCTGCCACGCGTCGAGATCGAAGTCGCGCACCGTCATGTGCGGGTGGGCGGGCGCGCGCGCTTCGAGGTCGAGCATCTGGTTGAAGTCGCAGTCGAAGAGGCGGCCGTCCCAGCTCACCGAGATCGTGTTGCGGCACATGAGTCCGGCCACGGCGGCGGGGTTGAACGCGGCCGTGAGCCGCTCCATGTAGGCCTGCACGAGCCCCTTGTCGAGGAGCCACTCGAGGTAGCGGCTGATCGGCATGTTCGTGATGGTGAACAGCCGGTCGAACGTGACGCCGTGGAGCCGCTGGAGCTCGCGCTTCCACTCGGCTTCCAGCGAGCCCTGCTGCCCCGGCAGGAACGCGCCGACGGGGTTCGTGACGAGCGTGAGCCGTCTGCCCGGATCACCCTGCCCGTAGCCGACAGCGTTCAGCGCACGCAGCGCCTCGATGCTCCTGGCGTAGGCGCCCTCGCCGCGCTGGGCGTCGGTGCCGAGCGCGCGGTAGTGGGGGAGCGAGCACGCCACCTCGACCTGCCGATCGGCGAGCCACTGCGGGAGGTAAGAAAAGGGGCGCGTCGTGAGGATCGTCAGGTTGCAGCGGTCGATGACGTGGAGCCCGCGCGCGCGGCTCTCCTCGACGAGGTACGCGAAGTGGGGGTTGAGCTCGGGCGCGCCGCCCGTGAGGTCGACCGTGTGGAGGGCGCTGCCCGGGACGGCGAGGATCCGGTCGAGCGCGGCGACGCACGCCTCGGCCGTGGCGCGGTCCATGTTCTCTTCGGTGCGGTCGGGGCCGGCGTCGACGTGGCAGTGGCGGCACGTCATGTTGCACAGCCGCCCGACGTTGATCTGGAAGACCTCCAGTGGCGCGGGCGTGAGGCCGCCGGCCCAGCCGCTCGTGGCGAGGTCCGCCTCGAAGTTGCCCGTGCCGTCCGGGAGCGGGAGGGCGTCGAGCGCGGCGAGCTGGGCGGCCGGCGCGGCCAGCGGCGTCCGCCGCGCGCGGAGGCTCGTCGTCGGGCGCGGGCCCTCGGGGAGAACAGGGAGGGGCGTCATCGGCGAGCCCGGCTCACATCGTCTGTGCCTTCGCGTGGTCCATCATCTGGAGGCCGTGGACGAGGCTCGACCCGCCGCGGATGGCGCACGCCACGTGGACGGCCTCCGTCATCTGCTCGAGGTCGGCCCCCTTCGCGAGCGACTCCTGGGTGTACGCGTCGATGCAGTACGGGCACTGCACGGCGTGGGCGACGGCGAGCGCGATGAGCGCCTTCTCGCGCGCGGTCAGCGCGCCGTCCTCGAACACCTTCCCGTAGTAGGCGAAGAAGGCTTCGGCGAGGGCCGGGCTGCCCTCGGCGATCTGGCCGAAGCGAGGGAGGTGCTCGGGCTTGTAGTAGGTCTCCACGAGGGCGAGGGGAAGGAGGCAAGAAGCGCAAGCTACGCCGGTCGTGCGCGGGCCGACCCCCGGCGCGGGGCGGTTGTTTTTACCCCTGGGGGCCGATAGATTCGGCTATCGGGTCTTCCGAATCCTCACGTATCCCTCACGCGGCGCGCGGCGCCGCGCCGCCCACGAGGTCGCTTCGTGACTGAGAGTGCCTGGCTGCTAATCGTTCTCGTCCTCCTCGCCGTGGGCGCCCTCGCCCTGACGCAGCAGCGCCGCCGGAAGCCCCGCCTGTCGAGCCCTCCGTCGGCTGATCGGGATTCGGACCTCCGCACGCTGGGCATCTCCGACGTCCGCCCGCGCGCGGCGTCGGCCTTCACGCCGGTGACGGCGCGCGCGCCGCTGCCGCCCGGCGAGTCGCCCCGCGCCGAAGGGCCGGCGCCGGAGGAGGACGCGGCGTGGGACGACGACGCAGACGCCATCCTCTCGCCCCCTCGCCCGGCCGCCGCTTCCACTGCGCGGCCGTCGGCGCCCCCCGTAGGAGAGCCGGACGAAGAGACCCCTGCCGGCGGCCCGACCGCGGGGTCCGAGCCCCCCCTGCCCGAGCCCGCTATGCCCGAGGCCTCCCCTGATCGTTCCGGCGACAGCCCCCTTCTCGCGGAGGGCGTCTCCCAGGCCCGCCCCATCACGCGCCCGCGCGTGTGGACGGCCCCCCCGCCGCTCCCCCACGTCGCCGATGAGTCGCCGCTGTGGGCGCAGGGGAGCGCCATCGCCATCAAGAGCCTGCTCGAGTCGCTCTACGCCGCTCTCGGCGCGCAGAGCGTGGCCCTCCTCCACCACGAGGCCGACCGCGGTACCCTCGGCGTGGACGTGCTGATCTGCCGGAGCGAGGACCGCCGCACGGCCGCCTTCCCCGCCGCCGCGAACGCCCTCCTCCACGTCCCCGACGACGGCTCGATCTCCGTTCTCGACCCCGACGTCTTTCGGGCGCTCCGCTTCCATGCCGAGCCGGAGACCACCGTCGGGCGCGCCGCCGCCGTGCGCGTGCCGGCCGCGCTCCCCACCCTCCTCGTCGTGGACGTGCCGCCGGGACGAACGGCCTTCGCGCGGATCCACCTCGACCTCCTTGGCGACTACGCCGACCTGCTGGGGGGCCTCCTCCGCACGGGGGGCGACGCAGCGGCCGAGGAGCCCGCCGCTCCGCAGGAGACGCCCGCCTTCGAGGGCGACCTCTTCGTCCCGCCGCCCCCTTCGGGGGACGGCGCGGGCGACGAAGCAGCGGCAGCGGTTGCCGAGGCGCCGCCCCGCAAGCGGAGCGAGATCATCGCGGAGGAGATGGCGGCGGCCCGCGCCGAGGCGTATCCCCTCGCCTTCGCGCTCGTCGTCGCCGACAACTCGGAGGCCGTGGCGACGGCGGGGCCCGAAGCCGTCGCGGAGGCGGAGGCCGCCCTCTTCGCGCGCCTCGAAGCGGTGCCCGGTACCGGGCGCGTCGAGCGGTTCGGCGAGCTGCTCGCGGGCGTGTTCTGCTACACCGACGCGGTCGGGGCCGAGGGGTGGGCCACGCGCGTGCAGTCCGCAGGCGCGCCGGTGTTCATCGGGGCGGCCGTGCTCGCCGAGCGGCACCACGGGCCGGAGGACCTCCGGAACGACGCCGCCACCGCGCTCCAAGAGGCCTACGAGCGCCAGGAGGCGTGCGTGATTCTGGAGTGAAGAGGGATGAGTGATGAGAGGATGCTCCACCCATCACTCATCCCTCTTCACTCATCACTCCCCATGCTCTTCGTCACCCTCGTGCTCGACGGCGTCGGCGTGGGCGACGCCCCCGACGCGGCGGCCTACGGCGACGCCGGCAGTGACACGCTCGGGCGCGTCTGCGCCGCCGCGCACCCGCGCCTCCCGAACCTCGCGCGGCTGGGCCTCGGCAACGTCCGCGCGCTCCCGGGCGTGCCGCCCGCCCCAGCCCCCGCCGCGAGCTGGGGCCGGATGACGGAGACCGCCGCCGGGAAGGACTCGACGACGGGGCACTGGGAGCTGGCCGGAGTCGTCCTCGACTGCCCGTTCCCGCTCTACCCGGAGGGCTTCCCGCCGGAGGTCATCGCGGCGTTCTGCCGGGCGGCGCGCGTCGAAGGTGTGCTGGGCAACCGCGCGGCCTCGGGCACCGAGATCCTCGCGGCGCTGGGCGACGCCCACGTCGAGACGGGCCGGCCCATCGTCTATACCTCGGGCGACAGCGTCTTCCAGATCGCCGCCCACGTGGACGAGGTCCCCCTCGAAGCGCTCTATGCGATGTGCCGCGCGGCGCGGGAGGAGGTGTGCGTCGGGGAGCACGCCGTCGGCCGCGTGATCGCGCGTCCGTTTCGCGGCGCGTCCGGCGCGTACGAGCGGCTCTCGGTAGCCCGAAAAGACTTCTCGCTTCGGCCGCCGCGCCCGACCGTGCAGGAGGCGCTGCAAGCCGCCGGCGTGCGGACCGTCGCCGTCGGCAAGATCGCCGCCCTCTTCGGCGGCATCGGCTTCGACGTGGAGGTCAAGACTGCAGGCAACGCTGAAGGGATCGAAAAAACGCGCGCGGCCATCGAGGAGGCCGCCGCTGCAAGAGCGCCCACCTTCATCTGGACGAACCTCGTGGACTTCGACGAGCTCTACGGCCACCGCAACGACGCCGAGGGCTTCGCGCGCGCCCTCGAGGCGTTCGACGCGACGCTCCCCACGCTCGAGGCCGTGCTCCCGGGCGGCGCGCGCCTCGTGATCACGGCCGACCACGGCAACGACCCCGGG
Source organism: Rubricoccaceae bacterium (assembly GCA_035628035.1). Classification (GTDB taxonomy): domain Bacteria; phylum Bacteroidota; class Rhodothermia; order Rhodothermales; family Rubricoccaceae; genus DASPKS01. The sequence goes on along the minus strand of DASPKS010000047.1, from coordinate 3,232 downwards.
TACCCCGGCACCGACCACACGCGCGAGCGCGTCCCGCTCCTTCTCTTGGAGAAGGGCCAGCCCCTCGGCCAGCCCCTCGGCACGCGCGCGTCGTTCGCCGACCACGCCGCCACCGTTGCCGCCGCCTTCGGCATCCCATGGGGCGGACCCGGCACCTCCTTCCTCACCGCTCGATGATTCGTACGGCCCGGCTCGACCTCCTCCCGGCGACGCCCGCGTTGGCCCGCGCCGACCTCGCCGGGCGCGAAGCGCTGGCCGCCGCGCTCGGCGTGGAGGTCCCCGGCACGTGGCCGCCCGATCTGTTCGACGCTCCCGCGATCGAGTACGCGCTCAAGCGGCTCGAAGCGGACCCCCGGCAGGCCGGCTGGTGGTATTACTACGTCGTGCTCCGCGCGGAGGCCGTGCTCGTTGGCATCGTCGGCTACAAGGGCCCACCCGTGGACGGAACCGTGGAGATCGGCTATGGCGTGCTGGCCGAGCACCAGCGGCGCGGCTACGCCACGGAGGCCTCGGCGGCCCTCGTCGCCCGCGCCTTCGAGCGGCCCGACGTGGACCGCGTCGTGGCCGAGACCCTGCCCGAGCTGGCACCGTCCATCGGGGTGATGGAGAGGCTCGGGTTCGCGTTCGTCGGGGAGGGCTCGGAGCCGGGCGTGATTCGCTACGCGCTGGAGCGGGGCCGTAGCGCCGCGGCCCTTCCCCCTTACGGGGCCGCGAGGGCAGACCGGCGGCGAAGCACCTCGAACGGGCCGAGCGGCGGGGCCCGTACATAGTCGGCCGCAAGGGCGTGGTAGAATCCCCGCCGCTGCAGGTACCCCCGGACCGAGAAGAACGGGGGGGTTCCCTGAGGGCCTGCCGTGGTGTCCACGAGGATGAGGGCCGGCGTATGCTGCCTGACGTCCTCGAGGAGCGCGTCGTAGAACCACGCCTCGTCGTCGATCCACCGCCCGAGGTCGTCGTATCCCGAGGCGTCGTGGTAGAAGAAGGCGAGGGGGTAGACGAAAGGGAACCGCCCGGCCGAACGCCGCCCGGACAGGGTAAGCGCCGGGTACATCGCGCCGACGTCCGTGCTGAGGGCGAGCACCCGCGTCCCTGGCGGCGTCTGGGTCTCGAGCGCGTCTGCCTGAGCGTGGTAGCGCAGGGGCAGCGCGAGGAGGGTCCGCGTGAGGAGGAGGGGCTGCTCGGCGAAGGCCACGAGGAGCACCACGACCATGGCGAGGGTTCCCTGTGAGACGATGGCCGGTGCCACCGCGCCCCCCGCCCGGCGTCGGAGCGCTCGCATGGCGTATGCCGCAGCGAGTGGGAGGGCCGTGAGGGTGGAGAGGTGGAAGGGGAGCAGGTGGTACGACCACCCCTTCCCTTGGGCCACGAAGAGGAGCAGCGAGACGGCGGCCGCCACCCCCAGGACCCCCGCCAATCGGAGGGTGGAATCCTTCGCGCGGAGGCTCGCGACGCCGAGCCCCGCGCCCGCGAGGCCCAACACGGCCGGTGGCAGGCCGAGCGAGAGCATCGACGGCGCGCGCAGCCCCTCTGTCACAAGGGGCGGCCAGTCGTAGGCGTCGTAGCCCGACGCGATGAACGGAACCCACCGCGTGTAGAACGCGCTCATCCCAGGGACCACGAAGAAGTGGAGGGCGTAAGCCAGGCCCGCCCCTACGAAGGCGACGACCTCGGCGTCGCCGAACCGGGGCAGCCGACGGTGCTGGAGGGCCGCCACTCCTTCTGCGGCGAGGAGCACCACCCCGTACTGCGGCTTCATCCCGATGGCCATGAGGCCGGCGAGGCCCGCCGACACGGCGAGCCCCTTCGGCAGAGCACCCCCCGCGTGCCGCGCGAACCGGAGGACCACGAGCGGGAGGAGGAACGCCCCGACGAGCGCATCACGCTGGCCGAACCCGTAGGCGGGGTCGTGGTAGCTCATGGTAAGGAGGTGGAGCCAGGCGGCGCCGATGAGCACTGCTGCTGTCCCTTCCGCCCTTGCGGCTCGCAGCGCCGCCACGAGCAGCCAGAAGGCCAGGCCGAAGAGCGCAGCGAAGAAGACCAGCGCGACCGGCCCGATGGGGAGGCCCGTCGCCGCTGCTACCGCCGTCGGGACCGCGCTGACGTAGACGATCATCGGCGGGTTGATGTCGATGACCTCGACGAACGGGCGGTCCCCTTCGAGGAGGCGTTGCCCTGCTGTGAGGTACAGCGCTACGTCGTGGTTGAGCCACAGGGGGGGTGTGGTCAGTTGCACGACGAAGAGGACGGCCCCCAGCCCGAGTAGGAGCGCGGCGGTCGGTGCGAGGTGGGTCGGGGCGGCGGCTGACTCTCTCACCGTCGCACCTCCCACCCCACCCACGCCGACTTCGCCGGGAGGAGCTGCGAGAGGCTCTCGCAGTCGTCGTAGCCGGGGGTGAGGACGCAGGGCGTGGGCATCGGCGCGGCGCGGGCGCGCCAAGATAGGGGCCGCTCCGGAAGGCCCCGCCGTCTCCAGCGGGTCAGAACGGCGCGGGCTCGTCGGCCGTGGGGCCGTAGATGTTCGGCACCGGGACGTCGAGGAGGCGGAGGTACACGCTGAGCTGGCCCCGGTGGTGGACGATGTGGCTCACGCCGAGCTGCCGGAGGATGGCCCCCTTTGGGACGGTGAGGATGGTGTGCTCGCCCCGGCGGAGCGTCCACGGGCGGAGGAGGGCCTCGTCGTCCATCGCGTCGAACGCCGTGCGGAGGGCGCCGACCTCCTGGTCGAACCGCTGGAGGATCTCGTCGTGCGAAGGGATCGCCTGGCCGCCGGGCGGGAGCGTGGCGAGGTCGAAGTCGTCGCCCTCGACCATCCCGCGGAGCCAGAGCGGGAGCGTGGCGAGGTGGGTGGCCAGCGCGCCGAGGGGCCACGACTTCGGGTGGGGCCGCCAGTCGAGGCGGTCGGGGGGCACGCGCTCGATCACGCGGCGCGTGGTGGCGAACTCGTTCCAGAGGTCGCCGAAGAGGAGCTGCTTGAGCGGGGGGAGCTCGGGCATCAGGTTAGGGATACGGGCTCAGGGCGAGTTGTCCGACAGCTTGAGCGGTAGTACGGAGAAACGCGAGGTGACGCACTCGAAGGTCGTGTCGTGGAACGTGAGCACAATGTGGCGGAGGCGCTCGAACCGCGCCGGCTTGTGATACGGGTGTACGCGGTTCATGCGCTCCAACGACCGAATCCAGGATGACCGCTCGACCTCAAACACGCCATAAGGGTCAAGGCCACGTTCGGCTAGCG
>DASPKS010000046.1:0-3318 GCA_035628035.1 Rubricoccaceae bacterium | reverse complement strand
GCCTCGATGCCCTCCTCGCCGCCGGCACCCCCGCCTCGGCCGTCCCCGACGAGCGCGCCTTCGTCACCATCCACCAGCTCTTCGAGGTCGTCTTCAAGCAGATGATCTTCGACCTCGGCGTGGTCGCGCGCACCTGCGAGGCGCTCCTCGATGCCGACGAGGCGACGTTCCGCCAGCGCGTCCACGAGCCGCTTCCCGACGAGCGCGGGCCGGACCCGTTCTGGCGCCCGGCCATGACGGCGGCGGCCCGCCTCCGCCACGCCGCCCGCCGCGTCCTCCCCGCCGTCATGCAGTACGTCGGGCGCGGCGAGGACGACGACGTGCTGTTCTCGACGCTGGAGTTCGCGCTGTTCCGCGACTTCCTCGTCCCGTCGAGCGGGTTCCAGACCGCGCAGCTCCGGCTGATCCAGCGGGCCCTCGGGAAGACCCCCCTCCTCGGCGTGCGCGTCTTCCCCGGCGACGCCTACGGGCAGCACTACGAGGGCGACGCGTCGCGGTCCGAGAACATCGCCCTCGGCGACCCGCTGATCCTCCAGGCCGGGCACGCCGTCGCGTTCCCGCCGGAGGACGACCCGCGGGAGGTCGTCACCCGGCTCGACGACCTCGCCCACGCCGTGCTCGCGCGGCTGGCGCCGGAGGCGTACGGCCTCCCCGCCGCGCCGCCCGTGCGCTTCGTCCGCGACGAGGAGGTGGAGCTCGCGCGGGCGCGCGTCCGCGCCACCCTCGGCGACCACCCGGAGGCCGACGCCCGCGCGGCCCAGTTCCGCGACGACCTCGCGGCGGCCGTCCGCGCCGAGAACGAGCGCCGTGCTGGGCTCGCCGACGCCCGGCGCGGCGCCCAGGCCGTCCACACCCGCGCGGCGCAGACGTGCCTCGCCTTCGTGTTCGACCGGATCGCCGCCACCGACACTGCCCTCCACGCGCCCGACCACGACTCCTTCCTCACCGTCCACCGGAAGGCCGTCCGCCGCCACGTCGCCGACGGGTCGGGCACAGGCGGAGGCGGGATGCCCTACCTCGTCACGAGCCAACGCTTCCTGCTCCCCCTCTTCCCCGCCCTCGTGGCCTACGCTGACCTCGGCGGCGGGGGCACCAACGAGACCCATGACCGCTGGTGAGCCCCTACGACGCGCGCGCGCGCAACAGGTCCACCGTCTCGACGGCGTGGCGGAGGTGCGGGATCACGATGCTCCCGCCCACGATGAGCCCCACGTTCATCGCGTCGTCGAGCTCTTCGTCGGTCCACCCCGCCTCGACGCACTGGAGAAGGTGGTAGTCGATGCAGTCGTTGCAGCGGAGGACGAGGGAAGCGACCAGGCCGAGGAGCTCCTTCGTCCTGGCGTCGAGGGCGCCGTCGCGGTAGGCCGCGCCGTCGAGGGCGAAGAACCGCTTGATCCCGAGGTGGTCCTTCTCCTCGAGGATGCGCCGGTTCATCCGGGCACGGTAGGCCTCGAAGCGGTCGAGGCGCGACGTGCCGGGGGCGTCGTGGGAGGTGTCGCTCATGAAGGCAGAGGCGATGGGTGAGGGGGAGAGCGTGTGGGAGCAGAAGGCGCGGCGGCGCGCGGCGATGCGCGAGCAACGCGGGGCGCTCCCGGAAGCCGACTACGCCGCCGCGTGCGCCGCGATCCGCGCACGCCTCCTCACCCTACCCGCCCTCACGCACGCTCGCACCGTCCATGCCTACTGGCCGCTCCTCGGCCGCCGCGAGGTGGACCTCCGCCCCCTTATCGACGACCTCCGCGCGCGCGGCGTCACGGTGGTGCTCCCCGTCGTCGTGCCGCGCGCGCCCGGCGCGGCGCCGCACCTCCACCACCGCCGCTACGACGGCCCCGGCCGGCTGCGCCCCGGCCCGTGGGGCCTGATGGAGCCCGACGAGACGCCGGAGGTCGCGCCCAACGCCCTCGACGTGATCCTCGTCCCCGCGCTCGCCGCCGCGCGCGACGGCACGCGGCTCGGCTACGGCGCCGGCTTCTACGACGCCTTCCTGGTACAGACCGGCGCCCTCCGCGTGTGCCCCGTCTTTTCGTTCGCCCTCGCGGAGGGCCTGCCCGCCGAGCCCCACGACCAACGCATGGACGTCGTGGTGACGGAGCGGGAAACGGTATGGGTCCGTCGTCCGTAGCCCGTTCTCCGCAGGCAGGAAGCGCATGCGATGGCCCACGGACAACCGCCTTCCCCCCGCAACCTCGGCGCGGGCGCTTCGTAGCTTCGGCCTCCGGACCCTCTCCGCACCCGATGTCCACCCGCGAACGCCCGCGCCCTTCGTCCGAGGGCTCCTCGACGTCTGAGGACGACCTCGCCGCCTTCGAGCGGCTCGACGAGATCACCGATGAGGACATCGAGGCATTCATCGAGGAGCAGGAGACGGAGGAAGAGCAGCAAGAGAAGAAGGAGGGGTTCTGGAACGTCCAGACGGCCTCTGGCCTCGCCCTCATCACGCTCGGCGTGGCGTACCTCCTCCAGCGGCTCGGCTTCTTCGCCATGGGGTTCGACCTCGGGGGGCTGGCCGCGATGCTCCCGTGGCTCGCGGGCATCCTCATCATCCTGACCGGGTTCGGCGTGCTCTCGTGGCGCCCGAACGCGCGGCGCCGCGCGAAGGCCCGCCAGAAGGCGCGCGAGCGGGAGCTCGCCCGGATGCGGGCCCGCCAGCGCGCCGCCGCGGCCGCCACCGGCGGCGCCACCGCCGACCGCGCTTTCAAGGAGGCGGCGCGCCAACTCGAGACGGCCTTCCGCGACGCCGGCCGCCAGATGGGGAACGCCATGTCGCGAGAGGCGCGCGCGCAGCGGCGGGGCCGGCGTCTCGCCAAGAGCCGCACCAACAAGAAGATCGCTGGCGTGTGCGGCGGCATCGCGGAGTACCTCGGCATCGAGCCGACGCTCGTCCGAATCGCCTTCGTGCTCGGAGCCATCTTCGGAAACGGGTTCACGATCCCGCTCTACCTCATCCTCGCGTTCGTGATGCCGAACGCCACGCCCGAGGAGAAGGCCGACTTCGAGGCCCGCATCCGCGTCCTCAAGGACTGACCGAGCGCCCCTACCAACAGACGAGGCCGCCCCGCGCGAAGCGAGGCGGCCTCCTTTTTGTCGAGGGGCGTGGGCTCAGCGGCGGCCGCCCTTCTTGGCAGCCCCGCCCTTCTTGGCAGCCCCGCCCTTCTTGGCGGCACCACCCTTCTTGGCCGCGCCCTTGCGGGCGCCACCCTTGGCGCCGCCCTTGGACGCACCGCCCTTGCGGGCGCCGCCCTTCGAGCCGCCGCCCTTCTTGGCGCCGCCTTTCTTAGCGGCACCCTTCGAGCCGCCCTTCTTGGCGCCGCCCTTCTT
>DASPKS010000045.1:0-2788 GCA_035628035.1 Rubricoccaceae bacterium | reverse complement strand
CCCCTCGTGCGCGATCAGCCCCTCCGGGCTCGGGCTCAACAACGAGGCCGTGTCGGGGCAGGACGTGGTGTTCTGGTACCGCTCGGGCGCCCTCCACAACGCCGGCAACCCCTGGGAGTGCGACATCGTCGGGCCCATGCTCCACCCCATGGGCGCCATCCCCGTCGAGCTCACGCGGTTCGACGCGACTGTCGACCAGGATGCGGCCGTCCTCACGTGGGAGACCGCCTCGGAGACGAACAACGCCGGCTTCGAGGTGGAGCACCAGCTCGTCGGCGCCGGCACGTGGGAGACCCTCGGGTTCGTCGAGGGCCACGGGACGACGACGGAGGCGCAGACCTACACCTACCGGACCGACGCCCTCCGCGCCGGCATCCACCGCTTCCGCCTCAAGCAGGTCGACTACGACGGGGCCAGCGAGTACAGCAACGAGGTCGAGGTCGCCATCGACGTCCCGGGCGCCTTCGTCCTCGAGGCGGCGTACCCCAACCCGTTCAACCCGAGCACGACCGTCCGCTTCCAGGTGGCCCAGCGCCAGCAGGTCCGCATCGAGGTGGTTGACGCGCTCGGCCGCGTGGTGGCCGTCCCTTACGAGGGGATGCCCGAGGCCAACCACTTCGAGCACGTCCGCATCGACGGGTCGAACCTCCCGAGCGGGGCGTACACCGTCCGCCTCGTCGGGGAGTACGCCTCCGGCTCGACCCGGGTGCTCCTCATCAAGTAAGCGGGCCCGCTGCCTCCAGGCACTCGCCTGATCGGCAGGTCCCCGCGGCGCGCCCGGCCTCCTACCCTGGGGGCCGGGCGCGCCTTTTAGGGACTCGATGTACGACGTAGCCATCATCGGAGGGGGCATCGTGGGGCTGGCCACGGCCTTTCGGCTGCAAGAGGCCCGGCCGGGCGTTCGCCTCGTCGTACTGGAGAAGGAAGGGGCCGTCGGGCTCCACCAGACGGGCCGCAACTCGGGCGTCCTCCACGCGGGCGTCTACTACCGCCCGGGCTCGCAGAAGGCGGCGCTCTGCCGCGCCGGCAAGGCCCAGATGGAGGCGTTCTGCACGGCCGAAGCCCTCCCCTACCGCCGCTGCGGCAAGCTCATCGTGGCCGTCGACGGCGAGGAGGTGCCGCGCCTGGAGGCACTCCACGCGCGGGCCCGCGCCAACGGGGCCGCCGCCGAGCGGCTCGGGCCGGAAGGGCTCCGTGAGCGAGAGCCCCACGCGGGAGGCGTGGCGGCGCTGTGGGTACCCGAAACCGGCGTGACCGACTTCGGTGCGGTCGCCCGGCGTCTGCGGGAGAAGGTCGAAGCGGCCGCCGGGGAAGTCCGCACGGGCGCGGCCGTGATGCGCGCGCAGCCGCAACGGGCCGGGTGGCGGATCGAGACCGCATCCGGCGTGGTCGAGGCGCGCGTCGTCGTCAACTGCGCCGGGCTGTGGGCCGACCGCGTGGCGCGGCTGTTCGGCGAGCACCCCCCCGTGCGCCTCGTTCCCTTCCGGGGGGAGTACGTCGAGCTGCGCGAGGCGGCGCGGGCCCTCTGCAAGGGGCTGATCTACCCCGTACCCGACCCGGCCTTCCCCTTCCTCGGCGTCCACGTCACGCGGCTCGTAGACGGGCGCGTGGAGGCGGGCCCGAGCGCGGCGCTGGCGTTCGCCCGCGAGGGCTACCGGTTCGGCACCGTCCGCGTCCGCGAACTGATGGAGGTGCTGGGGTACCGAGGCTTCCGCCGCTTGGCCCAGAAGCACTGGCGTATGGGCCTCGAAGAGCTAGGCCGCTCCCTCAGCCGCCGCGCCTTCGTCCGCGCCGCGCAGCGCCTCGTACCCGCGCTCACGCCGGGCGACGTCGTGCCCGCGCCAGCCGGCGTCCGCGCCCAGGCCGTCCTCCCCGACGGGTCGCTCGCGGACGACTTCGTGCTGATGACGTCGGCGCGGGCCGTCCACCTCGTCAACGCGCCGAGCCCGGCGGCGACGGCCGCGCTCGCCATCGGGCAGCACGTCGCCCGGCTCGCGCGGGAGCGGCTCGCCTAGCGGACGACCGTCAACCGCGCCTGCTGCGTCGCTCCCGCGCCGACGATGCGCACGGTGTAGACCCCGGGCGCGAAGCGGCGGAGGTCGAGGACCACCGGGGTCGGCCCAGCCGTGAGCGTGTGGCGACTGCTCCAAACGACCCGGCCGAGTGCGTCGGCGACCTCGATGCGTGCGGGGCGCGCCGCGGGCGATTCGATCCGAAGCGTGGCGAGGGTCGCGGCGGGGTTCGGGTGAACCGCGAGGGATACCGTCTGCGACGGGGCCTCGGGCGCGCCGGCCGTCGGGAGGGGGAGGTCGGAGAGCGGGCGCTGCCAGAGCCCGTGCCCGCGCGAGCCAATGAAGAGGACCTCGCCGTCGGCTGCCAGCTCGTGCACCTGGCCCCCCGCGTAGCCCTCCTCGAACGGGACCCACGAGTCGCCGCCGTTCGTCGAGTAGAACGTGCCGTCGAGCGCCGAGGAGCCTACGAGCACGCCGCCCGCATCGAAGAGGGCGCCGACGTACCCGCCACCCATCCCGGCGGGCGTCCATACCGACCCATCGAAGCGGAAGACGCCGGCGCCCCAGGTCGCCGCGTAGAGCACGCCCCGGCTCACGACGAGCGCTTCGATCCCGGCGCCCCCTGTGTCGAGCCCGTCGCTGGCAAGGACCCACGTGAGACCGTCGGTGGAGCGGTACACCAGCCCGTTGTTGCGGCCGAGGTAGAGCGCGCCCTCCCAGGTGCCCAGGGCCGTCACCCCGCTCATCGCCGGGACCGTCGCCCACGTGAAGCCGCC
>DASPKS010000044.1:0-3422 GCA_035628035.1 Rubricoccaceae bacterium | reverse complement strand
GCGTCGCCGGAATCGTTCGTGTCGCAGCCGGCGAGGGCGACGAGCGCAACGAGCGCGAAGGGGAGAGAGCGGCGCAGCATGGGGCGTGCTGGTTGGGGAAAAAGAGGAAGCGGCGTCGTCTGGCAGGAATCGGCCGGCGGGTGCTGCCCGTTAAGCCGCCGCCGGAGACGGCCGGGTAATTCAGGCGCCCTGTTCGGAAAAACGCCCGGACGCGCCTCGCGGTTACAGCGCCGTGGGCTGCCAGGCGTCGATCCGCCCCTGGAGGGCCTCTACGGCCCGTTCCGCCGGGATCCGCTCCTGCTGCATGCTGTCGCGGTCGCGGAGAGTGACCGTGCCGTCCTCCAGCGTCTGGCCGTCCACTGTGAGGCAGTAGGGGGTGCCGATCTCGTCCTGGCGGCGGTAGCGCCGGCCCACGGCGCCCTTCTCGTCGTACATCACGTTAAACCGGCGGCGGAGGTCGGCTTCGAGGGCGTGCGCGCGCTCCGGCATCCCGTCCTTCTTGACGAGGGGGAAGACGGCGACGGTGAACGGCGCGAGGGCCGGGTGGAAGCGGAGCGCCGCGCGCGTCTCCCCTTCCACCTCGTCTTCGTAGTACGCGTCGCAGAGGAGCATGAGGACGGTGCGGTCGAGCCCCACGCTCGTCTCGACGACGTAGGGGATGTAGCGCTCCTGCGTCTGCGGGTCGAAGTACTCCATCTTCTTCCCGCTGAACTCCTGGTGCCGGCTGAGGTCGTAGTCGGTGCGGGAGTGGATGCCCTCGACCTCATTCCATCCGAAGGGGAACTGGTACTGGACGTCCTGCGCGGCGTCGGCGTAATGGGCGAGCTTCTCGTGCTGGTGCCAGCGGAGTTTCTCGGGTCGCACCCCGTTGTCGAGGTGCCACTGCAGCCGCTTCTCCGCCCACATCTCGTACGCCTCGCGCTGCGTGCCGGGCTTGACGAAGTACTGCATCTCCATCTGCTCGAACTCCCGCATCCGGAAGATGAACTGCCGCGCGACGATCTCGTTGCGGAAGGCCTTCCCCATCTGGGCGATCCCGAAGGGCACCGCCTGCCGGCCCGTCTCGCGGACGTTGTGGAAGTTGACGAAGATGCCCTGCGCCGTCTCCGGGCGGAGGTAGATCCGGTCGTCCTCGCCCGCCACCGCGCCGACGCGTGTCTCGAACATGAGGTTGAACTGGCGGACGGGCGTCCAGTCGAACGCGCCGCTGTCGGGGCTCTTGATCTGCTCGTCCTGGATGAGCTGGTAGAGCGCAGCCGGGAGGTCGTCGGCGTTGAGCGCCTCGACGAGGCGGGCATGGACGGCGGCGGCGCGGTCCGCCTTCCCGTCCCTCTCCAGCCGCGCGATGTGGTTCTCGATGAGCTGGTCGGCGCGGTACCGCTTCTTCGAAGCGCGGTCGTCGATCATCGGGTCGTTGAAGGCGTCGACGTGGCCGCTCGCCTTCCAGACCGTGGGGTGCATGAGGATCGCCGCGTCGATCCCCTCGATGTTGTCGTGGCCGTAGACCATCGCACGCCACCAGCGGTCCTGCACCTTCCGCTTGAGCTCGACGCCGAGGGGGCCGTAGTCGTAGACGGCGCCGAGGCCGCCGTAGATCTCGGAGGACTGAAAGAGGAACCCCCGCCGCTTGGCGAGCGAGACGATGGTTTCGAAGAGGTCGGCCATGGGGACGCGGGTGAGCGGACGGGCACAAACAACCCCACACGAGCCGGGCCTACCGCAAACACCCGGCGAAAACGCGACGGCGACCCGGCCGGTTCGGGTCCCTGAGAGAATGGCCCGCGGTTTACGGAGCAGGGCCGCGGGCCGATACTCCGGGCGGCCCCTGACGCCGAGCGGAGGCGTCCGTATCATTCCGCCGCCGCGCACCCCCGCCCATGCCGACGACGCTCCAGCCTGCCCCCCCGGCCCCTACCGCCCTTCTCCCGAAGGTCGGGATGGCCCGCGCCCTCGTGAAGGCGCTGCGTCCGTACCAGTGGGCCAAGAACGGGCTCATCTTCCTCCCCGTTGCGCTGGCGCACCGCCTCACCGAGCCGGCCCTCCTCCTCGACGCTATGCTCGCGTTTGCGGCGTTGAGCCTCTGCGCGAGCGGCACCTACGTCGTCAACGACCTGCTGGACCGGGAGCAGGACCGCCTGCACCCCATCAAGCGCCGCCGGCCGTTCGCGTCGGGCGCACTAAGCCCCCGCGCGGGCGTGGTCCTCGTCCCGCTCCTCATCGGCGGGGCGTTCCTCGTGGCAACGGCGTTGCCACTGGTGTTCACGGCCGCCCTCGTCCTCTACCTCGTCACCACGCTGGCCTACTCGCTCCTCCTCAAGCGCGTGGCCGCGCTCGACGTGGTCGTGCTCGGGGGGCTCTACGCGCTCCGCGTGATGGCCGGTGCGGCGGCCACGGGTGTGCCCGTCAGCGAGTGGCTGCTCGCCTTCTCGCTGTTCTTCTTCCTGTGCCTCGCCCTCCTCAAGCGCTACGCCGAGCTGCGCCTGCTGGAGACCGAGCTGGATGCCCGCCGCAACGGGCGTGGCTACACCGTCGAGGACGTGGCGATGCTGCGCGGGCTGGGGCCGGCGTGCGGGTTCCTCGCCGTCCTCGTCCTCGCCCTCTACACGACGAGCCCCGAGGTGGCGTCGCTCTACACGACCCCCATCCTACTCTGGCTCGTCACCCCGCTCCTCCTCTACTGGGTGATGCACCTCTGGCTGACGGCGCACCGCCGCGCGATGCCGGACGACCCCGTGCTCTTCGCGCTGAAGGACCCCGTGAGCTGGGCCGTGTTCGTGTTCGCGGCGGCCGTCGTTGCCGCGGCGGCGATGTTCTAGCGCGGATGGGCACGAGGCGGGCGGCCAGCCAGCGCGCGTACCAGTCGTGGGGGCGGTACCCCCCCGCCACGCCGGCGGCCGTCGAGCGCCTCGCGTGGCGGCACGCGCTCCCGCGGCTCCGCCGCGAGCGCCCCGTGCTGGCCTACGGGCAGGGCCGCTCCTACGGCGACGCCTGCCTCAACGACGGCGGCGTCCTCCTCGACACCCGCGGGCTCGACCGGTTCATCCACTTCGACCGCGAGGCCGGCCTCCTCCGGTGCGAGGCCGGCGTCTCGCTCGGCGAGGTGCTCGCCGTCGTCGTCCCGCACGGGTGGTTCCTCCCCGTCACGCCCGGCACGAAGCACGTCACCGTCGGCGGCGCCGTCGCCAACGACGTCCACGGGAAGAACCACCACGTCGCCGGCACGTTCGGGCGGCACGTCACGCGGCTGGAGCTCGTGCGCTCCTCCGGCGAGCGGCGCGAGCTCACGCCGGCCGACGACCTCTTCCGCGCCACCGTCGGCGGGCTGGGCCTGACGGGCCTCATCACGTGGGTCGAGTTCCGGCTCCAGCGGATCGCGAGCGACCGGATCGAGGCGCTCCACACGCCGTTCCGCTCGCTCGACG
>DASPKS010000043.1:0-8750 GCA_035628035.1 Rubricoccaceae bacterium | reverse complement strand
TCTCGCGCACGCAGGCCGTGACGCTGGCGCGCTGAGCGGCGCGCCGACCGAGCCACCACGAACCCCCACGCTGGAGCGATCCGGCGTGGGGGTTTTTTACTTTGGGGCGGGGCTCCCGGTGCTGTTGCTCATGCGCGTGCTTCTCTTCCTAGCGGTGCTCGCCTCTAGCGGCGGGTCGCTTGCGCACGCGCAGGCGGTGTGGTACGTGGACGCCGACGCGACTGGGGCGGAGACGGGGACCTCGTGGACCGACGCCTTCACAGACTTGCAGGACGCGCTCGCCGTCGTGCAGGCGGGCGACGAGGTGTGGATCGCCGAGGGGACGTACAAGCCGACGACGGGGACCGACCGGACGGCGACGTTCGCGCTCCGCTCGGGCGTCGCGCTCTACGGGGGGTTCGACGGGACCGAAACGACGAGGGACGAGCGTGACTGGGCGGAGCACGCTTCCGTTCTCTCGGGCGACATCGGCACCCTCGGCGACAGCCTCGACAACGCCTACCACGTCGTCTCTGCCGACGGGACGGACGGTGCGATGACCGCTCTCGACGGGCTCATCGTCCGTCATGGGTTCGCCGATGGGCCCGTCGAGGAAGAGCGGCGAGGCGGCGGGCTCGTCGTGTGGTCGGGCGGGCTGACCGTTCGGAACTCCGCGTTCCGGTACAACGGCGCCTTCACGGGGGGTGGGGCCTACGTAGAGAGCGGAGGTGCAGTCACCGTCACCGACTGCGTGTTCGAGGGGAACGTGGCCGGGGACGGCGGCGCCCTGTTGGTTGCCCTCCCCGCCGGTGGAGGAGCAGCCACCTTAGAGCGGGTCTCGTTCGTCCGCAATCGCGCCTTCTTCCGCGGAGGGGGGATGCTCAGCTTTGGGAGCGAGGTCCGCTTGACTGACGTGGTGTTCGAAATGAACACGGGCGGAACCGGCGACGACGGCGGGGGGCTTCACGTGGACGGCGGTCCGGCGCTCCTCCTCCGTGTCGCCTTCACGGCGAACACGAGCAACGCCGGTGGGGGTCTCTTCGTCGAAGACACTGACGACCTCGCCTGCATCAACTGCTTGTTCATTCAGAACACTGCTTCCGTCGGGGCCGGTGCCTACGCCTCTCTGGCTGCGCCCACCTTTATCAATACCCCCTTCCTCGGCAACCGCACGGCCGCGAACGGCATCGGTGGGGCCTTCTTCGCCTCCGGCAACATCGGCGGCCCTGAGAGCCCCCGTCCGCTCTTCGTGAACGGCGCGTTCGTGGGGAACCGCGCCGGGCTCGGCGGGGCCGTCGGGGGGTTCGGGATCGCCCCCGTCATCGTGAACACGACGTTCGCCGCGAACGTGGCCGCGCAGTGGGGCCACGCGTACTTCGCGCGGTTCTCTGGGGAGGCGGACCTCCACAACGCGGTCCTGTGGGACGGGGGCGCCGCCGGTCCAGGCGAGATCCGTCTGGAGCAGGGGGCGACGGTGGACGTGAACCGGGCCATCGTGCGCGGCAGCTACCCCGGGACGGCCGTCCTCGACGCCGACCCGCTGTTCGTCCGCGACCCCTCACCTGGTCCCGACAGCCAGTGGGGCACTCAAGACGACGACTACGGTGACCTCCGCCTGATGGCGGGGAGCCCCGGCCTCGACTTCGGCCTCGCCTCGCTGCTTCCGCCCGACGTGTGGGACCTCGACGCCGACGGGGACACGCTCGAAGCGCTCCCGCTTGATCTGAACAACGGCCCGAGGGTGGAGGGGTCGGAGGTGGACCTCGGCCCGTACGAGGGCGAGGCCAACGTGGCCAACGAGCCGGAGCCGCCGGCCTCGCCGATCACCCTCGCGGTCGCCCCGAACCCCGCGCGTGGCGCGGCTGCGGTCACGCTCACGCTCGCCCGCGCGGCGCGCGTGGAGGTCGCCGTGTACGACGCGCGCGGGCGTCGCGTCGCGTGGCTTCGCGACGGCGTACTCGCGGCCGGCCCGCACCGCTTCACGCTGGACCGCGCGGGGCTGCCGCCAGGCGTGTACTTCGTCCGCGCACAAGGAGAAGGAGCGGCGGTCAGCCGTCCGCTCACCGTCGTGCGCTGAGGGGGCTACCCCGCGTATTTCGAGAGGCGGGTTCGCCGCGTCCGTAAACTCCCCGCGTGCGCAGCCTCGCCACCCGCATCGGCCTGAGCTACCTCGTCCTGACGGCGCTGACGGTCGCCATCGGGGCGCTCTCCGCGTGGCTCTTCCGCGACCTCGGCGGCTCCGTCGGGCGCCTCCTCGAAGAGAACTACCGGAGCGTGCTCGCCGCCGAGAACATGGTGAAGGAGCTGGAGCGGCAGGAGGCCGCCCGCGCCCGCGCGCAGGTGGGCGAGATCGACTCCGCGCGCGTGGAGGCCCTCGCCAGCCGCGCCCAGTTCGACCAGTGGTACCGCGAGGCCGTCGCGGGCGCAGCGCTCCCCGAGGAGCCCGTCGCCGAGCCGGCCCTCCTCGACAGCATCCGCACGGCGTACCAGGCCTACACCGCCGCCGCCGACCGCTTCTTCGAGGCCGCGCACGAGCCCGCGCGCGCCGCCGCCATCGAGCAGCGCGAGGTGCTCCCCGCCGCCGCCCGCGTGCGCGCCCTCAATGTCCGCCTCCTCGACGTAAACCAGGCGGCCATGCTCGCCACGCGCGCCCGCGTCGAGACGGCCTCGCTCACGGCCGGCGTCTTCGTCGTTGGCGCCGCGGCGCTGCTCGCGGCGGTGAGCGTGCTGGCTGGGCTCCGCTTCGCGCGCGGCGTCACGCGCCCGCTCCGCCGGCTCACGCAGACCGTCGGCCGCGTGCGGCGCGGCCACCTCGGCGAGCAGGTGGAGGTGACGACCGACGACGAGGTGGGCGAGCTCGGGCGCGCCTTCAACGCGATGACCGAGCGGCTCGAAGCGTACGAGGCGCTCAACGTGCAGGCGCTCATGGCGGAGAAGCGGAAGAGCGAGAGCCTCGTGGAGGCCATGCCGAGCCCCGTCATCGTGACCGACGCGCAGGGCCGCGTCGCCCTCCTCAACGACGCCGCGCGCCGCCTCCTAGGCACCCACGAGGACGACGACCGCCCCCTCGCCGAGGTCGCCCCCGACCTCGCGCGCCGCCTCGATGCCCTCCCGGCGGAGGCCGCGCTGCCGCCGCTCATCGAGTGGCCCTCGCTCGGCGCGCCGCGCTACTACCGCCCCCGCCGCACGCACGTGAACGGCCACGAGGGCGGGCCGGCCCTCGCCGTCACCCTCCTCGAGGACGTCACCCCGTTCAAGACGCTCGACCGCATCAAGGGCGAGTTCTTCGCCGCCGTCAGCCACGAGCTCCGCTCGCCGCTGACCTCGCTCGGGATGGCGCTCGACCTCCTCCTCCGCGAGGCTGTCGGTCCCCTCGACGCGCAGCAGCGCGACCTCATCGAGACGGCGAAGGCCGACCAAGAACGGCTAAAGAAGCTCGTCGCCGGGCTCATCGAGCTGGCCCGCCTCGAAGCCGGCGCCGACGCGCTCCGCCGCACGGCGGTGGACCTCGTGGAAGTCCTCCGCGCTGCGTGCACGGCGCACCGCCTCCCCGCCGAGCAGCACGGCGTCCGCCTCGCGCTCGACGTGCCGGCCGACCTGCCGGCCGTCGCCGGCGACGCCGAGCGGCTGGGGTGGGTGCTCGCGAACCTCCTCGGCAACGCGATCCGCCACACGCCGCCCGGTGGGACCGTGACGCTCCGCGCCTGCGTCGAGGAAGGCAACGTCCGTGTCGAGGTGGAGGACTCCGGCCCCGGCGTGCCCGCCGAGGATGCCCACCGCATCTTCGACCCGTTCGTCCAGCTCGACGGCGAGGAGGCGCGGCCGGGCAGCGCCGGCCTCGGCCTCGCCATCTCGCGCCGCGTCGTGGAGGCGCACGGCGGATGGATCTGGACCGAGCCCCGCCCGTCGGGCGGATTGTTCGCGTTCACGCTCCCGGTGGAGGATCACCCGAACGCCGCCCCGCTTTCTGATGGCTGACGCCCCTCCCCGCGTGCTCGTCGTGGACGATGAGCCGCACATCCTCAAGACGATGGAGCTGGCGCTCCGCGCGCTCGGCCACACGGTCGAGCCGTTCGCGCGCCCGCACGACGCCGTCGCCGCGGTCGCCGAAGGCGGCCCCGGCCGGTTCGACCTCGCCTTCGTGGACCTCATGATGCGCCCGCTCGACGGGCTCCAGGTCCTCGATGCGCTCCGCGCGCGCGCGCCGGAGACGCCCGTCGTCATCATCACCGCACACGGCTCCATCGAGACCGCCGTGGAGGCGGTGAAGCGGGGGGCGTTCCACTACCTCCAGAAGCCGTTCGAGCTCGACGAGGTGCGGCTCCTCGCCGAGCGCGCGTTGGAGCACGGCCGACTGCGCGGCGAGGTGGCCGCGCTCCGCGCCCAGCTCACCGATGAGGGGCGCGGCTACGGGCCCGTCCTTACGCGCAACGCCGCCTTCCGCGACCTCCTCGACCTCGCCACGAGCGTGGCCGCGAGCACGCTGCCGGTCCTCATTGAAGGCGAGAGCGGGACGGGGAAAGAGCTCGTCGCCGCGCTGCTCCACGAGCAGAGCCCCCGCGCGAGTGGACCGTTCGTGCGCGTCAACTGCGCGGCCATCCCGGAGAGCCTGTTCGAGAGCGAGCTGTTCGGCCACGTCAGGGGCGCGTTCACCGGCGCCGTCAAGGACCGGCAGGGGCGATTCGAGGCGGCCCACGGTGGCACCCTCTTCCTCGACGAGGTGGGGGAGGTGCCGGCGAGCGTGCAGGTGAAGCTGCTCCGCGTGCTCCAGCACAAGGAGGTCGAGCGCGTCGGCGAGAGTACCCCGCGGAGCGTGGACGTGCGCGTCGTCGCGGCAACGAACAAGAACCTCGACGCGGCGCTCCGCGAGGGGACGTTCCGCGAGGACCTCTTCTACCGGCTCAACGGCGTCCGCCTCCGGCTCCCCCCGCTCCGCGAGCGGCCCGACGACGTGCCGCTCCTCGTGGCCCACTTCGCCGAGCGCGCGGCGGGCGGCGCGGCGCCCTCATTCTCGCCGGAGGCCATGCGTGCGCTGCAGGCGTACCGGTGGCCCGGGAACGTGCGCGAGCTCGAGAACACCATCGAGCGGGCGGTGCTGCTGGCGCGTGGGGGGGCCGTCGAGGTGCGCCACCTGCCCGAGGAGATGCGGGGCGCGCCGGAGGCGGGCGAGCCGCTCCTCTCGCTGGAGGAGGTGGAGCGCCGCCACATCGTGCGCGTGCTCGCGGCGGCGAAGGACTACGAGGAGGCCGCCCGCGTCCTCGGCATCGACCCCGCCACGCTCTGGCGGAAGCGGAAGCGCTACGGCTTGGGGTAAGAAATTGGTTTGCAAGGGGGGAGGGGTGGCCCGTTCTGCATTTTGCAAGGCCGGAACATCAGTGGGTTTTCTTAGCTTTGACTCCGCCCCCTTCCCCCAAGCCCGTTCTAAGACGCCTTTCTCCCCGCCCGGTCGGCCGTAGCCCTTGCATCCTGCAACGGCGCTGCCGCGGCCCGGCGATGAAAGCTCGAGAAAACGCCGCTCCGGCGCCCGTTTCGCCGTTGGCATCCGGTTTGGGATAAGGGATTCGAACCCCCTCACCCGGGCGTGTCGCCCCCTTCGCTTTCCCCAGAATCATGAAGAACGCCACCTTCTTCTGGATCGTCTTGATCCTCGCCTCCGTCGCGGCCTGGGCCATCTTCGAGTACCTCCTCCCGGAGTTCATCCAGCACGGCGGCCCGCTCGTAATCGTGCTCATCGTGCTGATGATCCTCGTGGTCACGCTCGTCTTCGAGCGGATCCTCTCGCTGAGCAAGGCGGCCGGCCGGGGCTCGTCCGTGCCGTTCCTCCGCGACGTGCTCGACCGCGCCCGCGCGGGCGACGTCCAGGGCGCCATCGAGCTGTGCGAGGCGCGCGGCGGCACGATGGCCGGTATCCTCGCCGCTGCCCTCCACCGCTACGACGCCCTCAACGCCGAGGGCATCCAGGACCGCCGCGTGGCGGCCGATGAGGTCGAGCACGCCATCGACGAGGCGAAGACGCTAGAGACCCCCGCGCTGGAGCGGAACCTCACCGCGCTCTCGACCATCGCCTCCATCGCGACGATGGTGGGCCTCCTCGGGACGACCATCGGGATGATCCGCTCGTTCGCCGCTCTCGCCCACGCCGGCGCGCCGGACGCGACGCAGCTCTCCCTCGGGATCTCGGAGGCCCTCATCAACACGGCTGGCGGGCTCATCGCCGCCATCCTCGCCATCGTCGCGTACAACTACTTCACGACGAAGGTGGACGGCATCACGCAGACGACCGAGGAGGCGGGCGCCGCCCTCATGCACGCGCTCGGCCTCCGCTCGGCTGCCCACGCGCGCACGCAGCGCCACGTCGGTGCCTCGGCCACCTCCGCGCCCGGCATCGTCGGCGCCTGACCCCACCCGCAGCGCTATGGGGCGGGCGCGGAGTGCCCGCGCCTGCCCCGCCCGCTCCCCCTTAGCCCCGACCTCCCATGGCTGGCGCACCTGTCACCGGCAAAGGCCCCCGCCTCGACATGACGGCGATGGTGGACGTGGCCTTCCTACTCCTGACGTTCTTCATGCTCACGACGCAGTTCAAGGCCCCGGCCCCCGTCGAGGTCGTGCTGCCGTCGTCCCACACCGAGATCAAGCTGCCCGGGTCCAACATCATGACGGTCCACGTCGGCGAGCAGGGCCAGCTCTTCGTTGGGGCGGGTGAGAGCGAGGGCGTGGCGGTCCCGCTCGAGGACCTCACGTCGGTCCTCATCCAGCTCCGCACGCAGAACCCCCAGGTCCGCACCGTGATCCGGGCCGACCGCGGCGCCAAGGCCGGCGTGATCGAGGACGTCATGGACGCGCTCAAGGAAGCCCGCATCACCCGCTTCGCCCTCGTCACCGACCTCGAAGACGCACAGGCCTGACGGCCCTATCCCCCACTCCCATGGCATCCAACCCTTTCGCCAAGGGCGGTAAGAAGCGGCCCGGCATCGTGCAGGACCTCACGCCGATGGTGGACGTGGCCTTCCTGCTCCTGACGTTCTTCATGCTCACGACGGTCTTCAGCCGCCCCCAGGCGATGGAGATCAACCTCCCCGAGAGCGATGAGGGCGTCGAGATCGCCGAGTCGAAGCTGCTCACGCTCCGCGTGGCTGCCGACGGCGCCGTCTACTGGAACATCGCGCGGAACACCCCCGAGCGGACGACGATGGACAGCCTCAACCCGATCCTCGTCCGCGAGCTCCGCGCACGGCCCGACCTCGTCACGCTCGTGAAGGTGGACCGCGAGGCGAACTACGTCTCGACGGTCGACATCCTCGACGAGCTCCAGCTCGCCGAGATCACCCGGTTCGCCCTCGCCCCGATGACGCCGCAGGACGTGACCGAGCTCCAGGCCGTCGGCGCCCCCGTGACGCCGGTCGAAGCGGAGGCCGCCCCGGCGGCCGGCACCCCCGCAGCCCCCACGACGCCTCAA
Source organism: Rubricoccaceae bacterium (assembly GCA_035628035.1). Classification (GTDB taxonomy): domain Bacteria; phylum Bacteroidota; class Rhodothermia; order Rhodothermales; family Rubricoccaceae; genus DASPKS01. Next base: position 1,315 of record DASPKS010000043.1, on the reverse strand, counting down.
TAAAAAGCTGGCGTCCCCGTTTATCTCTCTGGCCCCCAACCGAGGCCTGCCATGAACCCGGAGAACCCCAACCCTGACGTCGACGCCCCCGCCCAGCCGCGCGAGGCCCTCGAGCCCGAGCGGATCGAGGACATGGACACGATGGAGGCGCTCGATCACCTCACCGACCGCCCGCTCGCGCTGGGGGCCGCCGGCCTCCGGCGGAGCTACAAGCGGTTCTTCATGATCGGCCTCGCCATCGCCATCTTCCTCCATGTGGCCGGCTTCGGCTCGTTCCAGCTCATCAAAATGTTCGGCGAGCAGGAGGAGGCGCCCGAGGCGATGCAGATGGTGAACTACGCCGACCTCGCGCCGCCGCCGTCGGTGGCCGACGCCCCGACGCCGCCCGACGTGCCGCCGCCGCCGGCGCCGCCGACCCCGGTGGTCGCCGGCATCCCGGAAGCGGTGCCAGATGCGGAAGCGCCGCCCGAGCAGACCATCGCCTCGCAGGAGGAGCTGGAGCAGAACGTGGGCGAGGGGATCAGCGAAGGCGTCGGCGTGATCGAGGGGACCGGCCCGCCAGGGCCTGTGGCACCCCCGCCCCCGCCGCCTCCGCCGCCGCCGCCGCCCCCGCCGCCCCCGCCGTCGGACGGCCCGCCGCCGGACTTCGTGGCGGTCGAGGTGCAGGCGACGCCGATCAATCAGCCGCAGCCGGAGTACCCCGACTTCGCGCGCCGCGCCGGCGTCGAGGGCCGCGTGACCGTCCGCGCGTGGGTGACCCCCGAGGGGACCGTCCGCGAGGTGCGCCTCATGCGGGGCGTCCACGAGCTCCTCGACCAAGCGGCGATGGACGCCGTCCGCCGGTGGACGTTCTCGCCCGCCCAGCAGAACGGGCGCCCCGTCGCGGTGTGGGTGGCGATCCCCATCACGTTCCGCCTCAACTAGCCCACGACAGCAGGCCCGGCCCCCAAGCCGGGCCTGCTTCGTAATCGGGCGCCGCGCGCCCGCTCGACCCGCCTGTGCTGGCCCGGCCTGCGCGCCGGGGTGGGACAGGACTGCCCCGCCGGGATCGGCAAGCCTGCCCCCGCGAAGAGGAGGGGTGCCGCCCGGCTCCACCAGCCGAGGCCCTGACATGGCCGAGCACTCTACCCTCCCTACGCTCGCAGAGCTTGAGCGGATGGACCCGCTCGAAGCCCTAGACCATCTCACCGACACGCCGCTCGCCCTCGGCGCCGCCGGCCTCCGCGCGAGCTACCAGGCGTTTCTCTTCCGTGGTCTCCTCTTGGCCGTAGCCCTGCACCTTGCCGGGTTCGCCACGTTGCGTCTGGCGGCGAGC
>DASPKS010000042.1:0-3513 GCA_035628035.1 Rubricoccaceae bacterium | reverse complement strand
GGGCCGCTCCTCGAACAGCTGCCCGAGTACGACCCCTACGTACACGAGGTCCACCACACGGGAAAGGTCGACAGCCCCAGCGGGACGGCGCTCCGCCTCGCGAACGAGCTGCTCGGCGCCCTCTCGCGCAAGACGCGCATCGAGCCCGAGATGGCGCACGGCAAGCTCGACCCCGCCGCGCTCCACGTCACGAGCACGCGGGCCGGGCACGTCTTCGGCGAGCACACCGTGGGCCTCGACAGCCCGGTGGACCGGATCACGATCCACCACTCGGCGAAGGACCGCCGCGCGTTCGCCGTCGGCGCCGTCCGCGCCGCCGCGTGGGTGCGCGGGCGCCAGGGGCTTTTTTCGTTCGACGACCTCCTCGACGACCTCATGGGGGAACGCGCCTAGCCCGCGCCGTCGTTCACCCCTCGCTTCCCGCCTCTCCAGCCATGCCCGCCCGCCCGATGCTCTTCCGCGGCACCGCCCCCGCCCTCGTCACCCCCTTCACCGCCGACGGCGACGTGGACGAGGCCGCCCTCCTCCGCGTCATCGACTTCCAGATCGAGGGCGAAGGCGACTACAAGGGCGTCGAGGCCCTCGTCGTCCTCGGCACGACGGGCGAGAACCCGACGGTGCACATTGACGAGCGGCGGCGCATCGTCGAGCTGGCCCTGGAGCACGTGGCCGGGCGCGTGCCGGTGATCGTCGGCACGGGCACGAACAACACGGCGCAGAGCATCGTGTTCTCGAAGGAGGCCGCCGAGGCCGGCGCCGACGGGCTCCTCGTCGTCTCGCCGTACTACAACAAGCCGACCCCGAACGGGCTCGTGGCGCACCTCGCCGCCCTCGCCGACGCGACCGACCTCCCGATGATGCTCTACAACGTGCCGGGGCGGACGGGCGCGAACATCCCCGCCGAGGTCACGCTCCGCTGCGCCGAGGAGGTGCCCACCGTCACGTCGGTCAAGGAGGCGTCGGGCAACCTCAACCAGATCGCCGACATCCTCAAGCACCGGCCCGCGGGGTTCGCCGTCTACTCCGGCGACGACGACCTCACGCTGCCCATGCTCGCCCTCGGTGCCGACGGGCTCGTCAGCGTCATCGCCAACGCCGTCCCCGGCGCCGTGAGCGAGCTCGTCCGGCGCGGGCTCGGCGGCGACTTCGAGGGGGCGCGCCGGCTCCACTTCCACCTCCTCGACGCCATGCGCGCGTCGTTCTTCGAGTCGAACCCCGGGCCCGTCAAGGCGGTGCTGGCCGAGATGGGGCTCATCGGGCCACACCTCCGCCTCCCCCTCGTGCCCATCTCCGACGCCGTGCGCGAGCGCGTGCTGGCGGCGTACCGCCCGCACGTCCGCGTCGCCGCCGAGGCGTGATCCGCTTAAGCATGGAGGATAGACGATGGACGCCGCTGTCGTCCTCCATCCTCCATCTTCCACCCTCTAGACCATGGCCGACGCCCTCCGCGAATCCATCGAGCACCACGCCGGGCGGCCGGCCGACGCGCTCGACCGCGCTGCCGCCCGTGAGGCGTTCGGTCGGCTCCTGGAGGCGCTGGAGCGGGGCGAGGTGCGCGCGGCCGAGCGCGGCGAGGACGGGGCGTGGCGCGCGAACGCGTGGGTGAAGCGGGGCATCCTCCTCGGCTTCCGCCTCGGCGAGATCGCCGACTTCTCGGCGCCGCCGTTCTCGTTCTTCGACAAGGACACCTTCCCCGCGCGCGCCTTCGCTGCCGCCGACGGCGTCCGCGTCGTCCCTGGCGGCTCGGCGGTCCGGCGCGGGGCCTACCTCGCGCGCGGGGTGGTGTGCATGCCGCCGATGTACGTGAACGTGGGCGCATACGTGGACGAGGGGACGATGGTGGACAGCCACGCGCTCGTCGGGAGCTGCGCGCAGGTCGGGCGGCGCGTGCACCTGAGCGCGGCGGCGCAGGTGGGCGGCGTGCTGGAGCCCGTCGGCGCGGTGCCCGTCGTCGTCGAGGACGACGTGTTCGTGGGCGGGGGGTGCGGGATCTACGAGGGGACCGTCGTGCGCGCGGGGGCCGTGCTCGCCGCCGGCGTCATCCTCACGCGCTCGACGCGCGTCTACGACCTCGGGAACGAGGCAGTGCTCCGGGCGGAGGCCGGCGGCAGCCTGGAGATTCCCGCCGGTGCAGTCGTCGTCCCTGGGAGCCGGGCGGTGGACAACGCGTTCGGGCGGCGGCACGGCCTCGCCCTCAGCGCCCCCTGCATCGTGAAGTACCGCGACGCGAGCACCGACGCAGCGACGACGCTGGAAGAGGCGTTGCGGTGAGGCTATCGGCTACCGGCTCCTCATTCACTCAACCTGACGCCGACAGCCGAGGGCTGACAGCTGGCAGCGCGTAGCATCCTCAGACGACGGCGAGGCGGTCGTACCCCGGCTCGGCGACGCCGACGGTGGCGAACCGCTCGTGGGTCCGGTCCGGGCGCCAAAGGGAGAGCCCCCATTCCGGCAGCACGTAGAGCGCGCCGTCCGACTCCTCGATCTCGTCCGTCTGCGCGGCCAGCTGTGAGACGACCGACTCGGCCGGGGCTTCGAGCGGGAGGAGCTCCGCGAGCGTGAACCGGACGCCGGGCACGGCGAACCCCTCGACGAACTCGACGACGGGGTCCGTATAGCGCTCCGCGTCGCGGTAGTGGACGTGGAGGCCGGCACGCCCGAATTCGTCGGCGGCGTGCTTGGCCTCCGGGATCTTCTGGAAGGGGATCGGCTCCTCGCCGAGGGCAGCCCGCACCTCGGCCCGGCCCATCCCGAAGCGGACGGGCCCGATGCCTTCGTTCGGTTTGATCTCGTAGACGGTCATGGCGGTGGGGGCCGGGCGGCCCTGGGCTAGCGGCTCCGGAACAGCGAGTCGACGAACGCGACGGCGGCGGTGTAGACGGCTGAGCCGAGCCAGAGGCCCGTGATCAGGAAGAGGTTCCGCGTGCCCTCGTTGAGCGCGAGGATCATCACCATGAGGCCGTTGTGGACGAGGGTCACGGCGAGGGCACCCGCGGCCGCCTGCGGGGGGTAGAGCCGGAGGCTCTCCCCCTGCTCCGAGCGGAAGACCCCGATCACGAAGCCGAGCAGCGTCTTCAGCGTCATGAACAGCCCGAACGGCACCCCGGGCGTGACGAGGTCCATCAGCAGCCCCCCCGAAAACCCCGCCACCGTCCCCACAACGCGGCCGTAGCGGACGGCCTGCAGCGCTACGAAGAGCAGGATCACGTCGGCGTACGCCCCCCACAGGGTGAGGTGGTTGAAGACGAGCCACTGGAGCAGGACCACGCCGAGCCCGACGAGGACCAGGCGGACGAGGTTCGGCATCGCGGGCGGCGAGGGGCGGGGAGGGGGAGGGGCGGCGGGAATCTACGTCCGGGGGGGGAGAGGGAAGGGCAAGAGGGAAGAGAAAGCTCTCCTCTTGCCCCTTCCCTCTTGGCCCCTCCCTCCCCTCAGTCCTCCGCCGGCACCCGCTGGCCCGTCGCTAGCGCGCGCACGATGCGGTCCTGCGCGCTCGCGATGGCGCTCCCCTCC
>DASPKS010000041.1:0-2397 GCA_035628035.1 Rubricoccaceae bacterium | reverse complement strand
GGAGCGCGCCGTAGCCGGCCCCTGCGAGGGCGAGCAGGCCGAGCCCCCCGTCCACGGGGACCGGCTCGGGCGGCGGGGGGAGGCACGGCGGCGCGCACCCCGCAACCATGTTGGGGTCGTCGCCGCCCGGTGGCGGCGCGGCCTCATCGTGGCCGCCCGGCGCCGCCCAGTCCGGCAGCGACTGGGCGGCGGCCCCGCCCGTGAGGGCGAGGAGGAAGAGGGACGACAGGAGGAGCAGGCGGAGCGTCATGGCGAGGGGAGGCAGCGAGGAGGCGCTTCGGAATCGGGGCGGCGCGTTCATCATGGCCGCTAGCGAACGAGGGTGAGCCGTCGGGTCTGCACGAACGCGGGCTCCCCGTTGGCCGGCGCGGCGCGGAGGCGGACCAGGTACGTCCCGCTCGGCAGCGACGAGGCCGGGAACGCCACCCGGTGCCGGCCCGGCGCCTTGTCGCCGTCGGCGAGGATGGCTACGCGCCGCCCGAGGAGGTCGAACACCTCCACCTCGACCGCCGACGCCGTGGGCACGTCGTAGGCGACGGTGGCTGCGCCGCGGGCCGGGTTCGGGTAGAGCCCGGTGAAGGCGAACACCGCCGGCAGCTCGCCCTCGGTCCCCGTTGGCCCGAAGGGCGAGAGGATGAGGGTGAACCGGGCGTCGGTGGTCTTCGATGCGCTGTGGGGGCCCTCCGCGAGGAGCCCCTCCAGCCCGCCCGTGCGGCGGGCGGCGGCCTCGAACGAGAACGTGTACGAGGAGTCGGTGCGGAGGTCCACCATGTCGCCGGTGACCTCGTCGCGGAGCTGGAGCGCCCACGCCTCGGGGAAGTTGCGGAGGAGGGGCCACGTCAGCGTGAGCGTGGGCGCGGTGCCCACGGCGGTCACGTTGAGCGGGATCTCGACGACGTTCGCGAGCTCGAACGGGCGCGACTCCTGCGCCTTGAGCACGGTCGCGCCGCCGCGCTCGCCCTCGAACGCGAGCAGGGCGTAGGCCTGCGCGAACGGGAGGAGCTTGCGGAGGTCGAGGGGGTCCCAGTCGGGGGAGGCGTCGGGGTGGAGGTACAGGATGGCGGCGCGGTCGAGCGTGGCGCGGCCCGTCGCGGCGTCGGAGCCGCGCAGCTCGAAGGCGAGTGCCCGCGTCTCCGTCGTGAGCGACGCCGCCTCCGTGCCGTCCGCCTTGGCCGCGCCCTCCGTCGGCTCCGGCGTGGCGGTGAGGGCCGGCGGCGCCTCGGGTGCGGCATTGCCCGTGGTCTGCGCCGACGCGGGGACCGAGAGGCTCGTGGCGGTGTTGTTCTCGATGAAGGCCCCTTCCCACACCTCAAGGGAGTCGCCCCGGTTCGTCGTGAGCACGTACGTCTGCGCGAGGGGATCCCACACCTGTGCGACGCTGCTCTGGAGCGTGCCGCCCACGGCCCACGAGCCGAGGTTGGTCACGTCGAGCGGGTTCGGCCACGGGTTGCCGATGAGGTTCCACTTGTCGCCGTTGGTGTGGAGCGGGATGTTGACCGGCCCGTTCGCCACCGGCCCCGTCGTGTGGAGCGGGCGCGGGAGCTCGTACGAGTTGCTCGTGCCATCGGGGTCGGGCGGGTCGAGGTTGATGTCGAAGAGGTACCAGATGAACCCGCGCCCCGGCAGGAGCGGGTCGGTCCCCGCCGCGGCGGGGGTCCACCCCGTCCCGGTGTACGTGGTGTAGACGTTGTCGGCATGGCTGGGGTACTGGCCGGGGATGCCCTGCACGAGGTTCTGCGCGGCGAGGGTGTCCACCGTCAGCCCCGTGACGGGGGCCGAGAGCATGCGCCACCCGGCGTCCACGTTCGGCGGGGCGGTGCCGGCGAGCGTGGTCGTGACCTGCCGGCGGTCCACGACGGGCGTCTCCGTCGGGTCGGCCGCGCCGCCCACGGAGGGGTCGTCGGTGAGGACGTTCGAGAAGTTGGACCCCGACACGGTGCCCTGCGCGACGACGGCGGGGGTGCCGGCGGGCCAGGGGTTGTTGATGTCCACGTCCACCTTGAGGGTGACGCTCTGGCCGGGGGCGAGGGTGCCGATGGTGGCCGTCACGTCGACGAGGCTGTAGACGACGATGATCGTGTCACCCGGGGCCTGCGCCTGCGCGGCGACGGGCAGCATGGCCGGAGCCGTCGGCGGGTCGGTCCGCACGCGGGACGCGGGCTCGTCCGGGGCGCTCGGGCCGGAGGCCGGGCGCTCGGTGTGCGCGGCGAAGCGGAACACGCCTTCCTCCCGCTTGGGCTCAGCGGAGGCGAGGTAGGCCGCGCGGTCGTCGGCGCGGGCAGCGAGGGGCGCGCGGCTCACGGCGAGCGGGGCGGGCTGCTTGTTCACGTGGCTGAACGCGGACCCTGTCGCCGAGGCATCGGCCTCCAGAGCGGAGAGCGCGAACGCCGGAGCGAC
>DASPKS010000040.1:0-4752 GCA_035628035.1 Rubricoccaceae bacterium | reverse complement strand
CGACGCCATCCGCGCCGCGCGCTAGTTCGCTCCGCTCCGTGGCTGCACGACGTACGTCTTGTTGACGATGAGCCAGCGGCCGTCCACCTTCGCCATCGACATGTAGTCGGTGATGAGCGCGCTCGGGTAGTCCAGCTCGACGTGGACGACGGCGACGTCGCCCGTCCGGTCGAGGGACACGATGCGGCGGCGTCGCTGTGCCTCGTCGTCGGCCGCACGCCCGGGAGCGCCGGCGATGTAGTCGGCGCTCGTGCGCTGCTGGAGCTGGCCGTCGCGCACCCAGAAGAGTTTGGAGTCCGGGTGGAAGACCTGAGCGAAGTGTTCACCCTGGCCCGTCGCGTGGCCCTGGAAGTAGTGCTCGATGGCGGCGCGGATGGCGGGCTCCTCGGGATCGGCCGTGCGCGGGGCCGTTCGCTCCGGCGCGGTGGCGGCGCAGCCGGCGAGGCAGAGGGTGAGCAAGAGGGAAGCCGTGCGCATGGAGGGGAAGTGGGTAGGCGTGAGGTCCCTGAACTTCGCTCCGAGGTGTAGGTTGTAGGCACCCCTTCTCACCAACTCGCTCGAAAAATGCCCGTCCGTAGCGCCGAAGCCGAATGGCGCGGCACCCTCCAGGAGGGCTCCGGCACCATCTCCTCGGAGAGCGGCACGTTCGACGACCTCCCCTACACGTTCCGCTCGCGGTTCCAGGACGGCCAGGGCGGCACGAACCCCGAGGAGCTCATCGGCGCCGCCCACGCCGGCTGCTTCACGATGTTCTTCTCGAACCTCGCCGCGAAGGCGGGCCACCCCGTCACGCGCGCCCACACGACGGCGAAGGTGCACATCGAGAGCACCGAGGGCGGGCCGGAGATCCCGCGCATCGAACTCACGATGGAGGCCGACGTCCCGGGCGTCTCGGAAGACGAGTTCCAGCGCCTGGCGGCTGAGGCGAAAGAAAAATGCCCCGTCTCGAAGGTGCTCCGCGCCGCCGAGATCACCCTCGACGCGCGGCTCGCCTCGTCCTGAGCGCTAGGCCCGCCAGCCGACGCGGCGCGCCCACGCTTCCATCTCGCGGCGCCGTTCGGCGAGGTCGGCCGGGGGCCGCTCGTTCGACTCCGCCATCCCCACGCGCATCCGCGCGACGTTTTCGGCGAGCGGCCCGAGCCCGACGGCGGCGCGGCGCGTGTCCACCGTCTCTGGCTCCTCGACGGGTGGGAACGGGCTCATCTGGCCGTCTTCGTCCCAGTCGAACTGGGTGCCGTAGCGCTGGAAGCGACCCTCGAAGGAGCGGATGCGGTCCTCCAGGTAGGCGGCCTGCCGGGCCTCCGCCTCGCCCGCCGCGACGGCGGCCTCGATGAGCCGGAGCACCTCGCGCTGGAATGCCGGCTCGCCGATGCTGTGCTGCGCGATCCGCCACGCCTCGTGCGCCGCCCGCTCGCCCACCAGCGAGCGTCCTGGCCAGCCCACCTCGGCGATGATCACCCGGAGGCGCGCGGTATTCCTCCGATGGACGGCCTCCATTTCCGGATGGTACCCGTTGAACAAAGAACCGTCGGCGGCGAGGCGGGCGCGCACCCGCTCGTCCTCGTCGATGAGGGCGAGAATTTCTTCCGCAAGGTCAGGGCGCGTCATCGAAGCGAGCAGGATCAAAAAGGGCAGCAGCCTCTTCGTCGTGCCCGAGCGCGAGGCGGGCGAGGAGAAGCCCGAAGCGGACGGAGAGCGCCATCCCGTGCCCGGTGAAGCCGGCGGCGAACACGCTGCCCGGCGCGTCGGGGAGCGCGCCCACGACGGGGAGGCCGTCGGGCGAGAACCCCATCGTCCCGCTCCACCGCCGCTCGATTTTTCGTTCCCCGACCAGCGGGAAATGGGTGTCGAGGTACGCTTCGAGGTCGCGCTGGACGGCGTCGGTGGTGAGGTCGTCGTAGCCGACCTCGGCGTCGAGGTGGCGGTGGCGCGCGCCGCCGAGGAAGAGGCGGCCGTCGGGCATCTGGCGGAGGTAGTAGAACCCCTCATGCGAGTAGACGGGCCCGTCGAGGAACGGCGCGACGGGCGCGGTGGCGAGCATCTGCGCGCGGACGGGGCGGACGAACCGTGCGGCCTCGGGCCAGAGGTGCGGGAGCCACGCGTTGACGGTGAACACGACGCACCCGGCGTCGAGCTGGCCCATCGGCCCGGCGAGGCGGACGCCGCCGGCCTCGGGCGACCACCCCTGCACGGGCCACCCCTCGAAGACGGTCGCGCCGCTCCGCGCGGCGAGGTAGCGGACGAGCTTCGCCGGGTGCACCGTCCCCCCTTCCCCGACGAACAGCGCGCCGTGGAAGCCTTCCGCGTGCAGCCGCGCGCACGCGGCCTCGGTGCCCAGGAACTCGGCGGCGACGCCGTCCTCGCTGAGCAGCACGGCCGACGCGCGGAGGCGCTCGGCCTCGGCCTCGCTGCCGGCGACGAGGTGGCTCCCGGTGAGGCGGAGGTCGAACGCGGCCCCTTCCAGCTCGTCGCGGAGGAGGCGGAGGTTCTCGGCCGTGAGCTGCCAGAACTGCCGGGCCGCCTCGCGTCCGTACGCCTCGACGGCCACGGCGTAGACGTTGTGCGTGCCGGGGAGGACGAACCCGGCGTTCCGCCCGCTCGCCCCGTGCGCGAGCGCCTCCGCCTCGACGAGGACGACGTGCAGCGACGGATCGAGGCAGCGGAGCCAGTAGGCCGTCGCCGCGCCCATGATTCCCCCGCCCACCACGGCCACATCGCACTGCGTGGGGGGGAGCGGGCGCTGCCAGGGCGAGGCCGTCGGCACGGCGCCTAGCGGTTCACGTCCACGACGACGCGGCCGGTGGTGGCGCCGCGCGTGATCCGCTCGCACCACTCCGGGAGGTCGGCCAGCCCGATGGTCGTCGTCTCGACGGGGTCGAGCGCCGGGAGGGCGTCCGCAAGGCGCTGCCAGGCTTCGACGCGGCGCGGCGGGTCGGCCGTGTTGGAGTCGACGCCGTAGAGGACGACGCCGCGCAGGATGAACGGGTACACCGTCGTCTCTACCTTCGCGCCGCCCGCGTTCCCGCAGGCAGCAATGACGCCGTGCCGCCGCATCGTCGCGATGAGCGTGGCGAGGGTGCTGCCGCCGACGTTGTCCACCGCGCCGGCCCACTGGCCCTGCCCGAGGGGGATGTCGGGGGGGGTCGCAAGCTCCGTGCGGTCCACGATGCCGGCCGCGCCGAGGCGCCGGAGGTAGTCGTGCGTGTCGGGGCTGCCCGTCGCGGCGTGGACCTCGTACCCGGCGTGGGCCAGCAGTGCCACCGCGACCGAGCCCACCCCTCCAGACGCGCCCGTCACCACGACGGGCCCACTGTCGGGCGTCACGCCCAGCTCCTCCAGCGCCATCACGCTGAGCATCGCCGTGAAGCCGGCCGTGCCAACACGCATCGCGTCGAAGGGCGACATGCCTTCGGGGAGGCGGACGAGGTGCTCGCCGTGCGCACGGGCTCGCTGGGCGAACCCACCCCAGCGGCTCTCGCCTGTCCCCCACCCCGTCAGCACCGCCGGGTCGCCCGCCTTCCAGTCGGGGGACGTGCTTTCAGCGACGGTGCCGGCGAGGTCGATCCCCGGTACGAACGGGAACGGCGCGCGGACGATCTTGCCTTTGCCCGTCACCGCCAGTCCGTCCTTGTAGTTGAGGCTGGAGTAGGCCACGTCGATCAGCACGTCGCCGTCCATGAGGCGGACGTCGTCCACGTCCTCGAGGGCGGCGCGGAGCGCGCGGTCCTCCTGGTGGAGCACGAGGGCCTTGAAGCTCATCGGCACTCCTCGTCGACCACGCGGCCGTCCACGACGACGGCGCAGACGTGGCTGGTGTACTCGAAGGGGTCGCCGTCGAACAGCACGAGGTCGGCGTCCTTTCCCGGTTCGAGGCTGCCGACGCGGTCATCCACGCCGAGGATGCGCGCGGCGCCGATGGTGACGGCGGCGAGGGCGGCGTCGGTGGGGAGCCCGTGCGCAGCGGCCATCGCCGCCTCGAAGAGGACCACGCGCGTCTTGGGGACGTACGTCTCGTAGCCACTCTGGATCGCGAAGGGGATGCCCGCCTCGTGGAGCCGCGCGGCCGTTTCGAACGTCGCGTGCTCGGCCTCGCCATCGGCCCGCATCATCGTCGGGTGGAGGATGACGGGGACGCCCGCTGCTTGGATCTGGTCGAGGACGAGGTACGCCTCGGCGGCGCCGTCGAGGACGAGTTCGAGCTGGGGGAACTCGCGGGCGAGGCGAAGCGCCGTCAAGATGTCGTTCGCGCGGTGGGCCGTCAGCAGCGCGGGCATCTGGCCGGTGGCCACGGCGGCGAGGGCCTCCTTGTCGAGGTCGTAGGCCGGGCGCTTCGCGGGGTCGCGGTCCTCGCGCTTGCGGGCGTACTCGAGCGCGTCGTAGAGCGCGCGGCGGAGGTCGGCGGCGGCGCGGGCGCGCGTGCCGGGGTTCTCGAAGTAGCCGCGGATCGTGGGCCCGAGCGTCATCGCGAGCATCGTCGTCGAGTCCACGAGCGCCTCGTCGAGGGTGCCGTAGGCCGTCTTGACGACGATGGTCTGGCCGGCGGCGAGGGCGCCGGGGCTGTGGCCCGTGTGGACGGTCGTGACCCCGTAGCCGAGGAGCCACTGGACGAGCTCGTCCTGCGCGTTGTAGGCGTCGAGGGCGCGGAGACCCGGCTGGAGCGCGTTGCCCCGGTCGAGCTGATCCTGGTCGTGCGGCTGGTTGAGGAGGCCCGAGAGGCCGACGGTCGTGCGGGCGTCGACGAGGCCGGGCGTG
>DASPKS010000039.1:0-8681 GCA_035628035.1 Rubricoccaceae bacterium | reverse complement strand
TGCTCCTCCGGCGTGCGCGGCTCCCCCATCAGCCGGGCCTCTTGAACCCACGTCGCCGAGCCCCCGGGGCCGGGGACGCGTCGGAACGCGAAGAGCGCGCCGCGGCGGTTCCCCGTGGGGTCGGGGGGCAGGGGGTCGCTCGTGCCGAAGGCGCCGACGACGGCGAGCGCCTCGCCGGGGGCGCCGCCGGGGAGCGCGAGGAGCCCCGCCGACCACCCGAAGTCCGCCGAGCGCTGGAGGGGGGTGGCCGTGAGGCGGGTCTCGTACGCCCACGCCCCCGTGGCCCCGTCGCGCCGCCACACGTACGCCGCCCCCTCCCGGTTGTGCTCCGTCTGCGGCCCGCTCCTGAAGTTCGGCGCCCCCCCGAGGAGGAGGACCTCGCCGGGGGCCCCGCCCGGGAGGGGGAGGAGGGCCGCGCTCCGCCCGAGGTCGTCGCCCTGCGCCCCGCCCTCGGGCGGGCCGGGCGGGAGGAGCTTCGCCTCGCGGACCCACGCCGTGCTGTCGGCGTCGTACCGGAACACGTAGACGGCCCCCTCGAACCCCCCCGCGTCATCGTCCCCACGGGCCCCAATCGCGGCGAGGGCCTCCCCGGGGGCGCCGCCGGGGAGCGCGCACAGCGCCGCTGCCGAGCCGAGCTGCTGGCTGGAGTTCACGGGGAACTCCCGGAACGAGAACTCCTCGGCCCACGCGCCGGTCGCGGGGTGGCGACGGAAGAAGTACGCCTTCCCGAGATCGTTCGTGTGCCACAGCGGAGCCCCCACGAGGGCGAGGTCGCCACGGATGGGGTCGGCGAGGTACGCCACCGACCGCCCGAAGTCCATCTGGAGGTCGGGGTCGGAGGGGGCGAGCTCGGCCTCGTGGCGCCACACGGAGTCGGGGTCTAGCCGGAACACGTGGACGGCCCCCGACGAGGGGCTGCCGGGCCCGTCCCCGATGGCTCCGACGAGCGCGCGGAGCACGCCGTCGCTCCCCTCACCGAGTGTGACCGTGACCCCGAGGAGGTCGAAGAACTCCGGCTGGGTGGCCTGGAGCGTCTGCCGCAGCACGCTCTGCGCCGAAGGAACCGGGCTGCCGGCGAGGAGCGCCGCACCGAGCGCGAGGGGGAGGAGCCACCGCATAGCGGAAGGATACGATGTGGGCGACCGGGGCCTCGCTTTTTGGGCCGTGTGAGCACGCCGTGAAGGCCTCGGGGCACGGCAAAGCGGCCTTGTGCCCGGCCCCCCAGCGGCCTATATTTCGCGCCCGCAACGAAACCGCCGCCCGGCCGAGACGCCTATCGGGAAGTAAGGCTACCGCTCTGCGAGGCCCAACGCCTCGCACCCCCGACGCCCCGGGCCCTGATCCCGTTTCGCCCGGCCGTCCCTTTCCCGATGCTTCGTCTCCTTCGCTCCGTCGCCGCTGGGCTCGTTGCGGTCGCGCTCGCCGCGCCGGTCGCGTACGCCCAGGCCCCCGTCGTCCGCCAGGTGTCGGCCGATGCCGGCGGGGTGGTGTACGAGGTCGAGGCCGCCTGGCAGGCGCCGCTGGCCGAGGCCGCCGCCCGCGCCGCCGACGCCGCCCTCGCGCCGGCGCAGGCCCTCGACGCGCTCGTGCTCGCCGCCACGCGGGGCTACGCGCAGACCTCCGAGCACGTGGCGCTCCCCGCGCCCGTGGCCCCGGTGGTGGAGGTGCTCTCGGCCGAGTTCGACGAGGTCCCCCTACCGGACTTCCTCCGCGCCCCGGCCGACAGCGCGACCCTCGCCTGGCACGCCGAGCTCCGCAAGCCCGCCGCCGAGGTCGTCGCGGTGGGGTGGGAGCGGCGCGAGCCAGCGGGGACGCTGCTCCTCCGCCTCCTCCAGGCCGACGTCGAGCGCGGCGTGCTCGTCCGGTACCGGCGCCTCCGCGTGGCCGTCCACTTCGCGCGCGGGCCGGAGACGGCCGCCCGTACGGGCGCGAGCAACCCCCACCTCACCGTCGAGCGGAGCGTGCTGGCGGACGGCCGCTGGTTCAAGATCCCCATCCCGCGCGAGGGCGTCTACCGCGTCGACGCGGCGTACCTCCAGGGCCTCGGGCTGAGCGGGGTCGACCCCTCCGCGCTCCAGGTGTACCACAACGGCGGCGCCGCGCTCCCCGCGCTCAACAGCGATCCCCGCCCGGCGGACCTCGTCGAGAACCCTGTGCTCGTGCGGACGGGGGCCGGCGGCGCCTTCGAGGCCCTCTACTTCTACGCAGAGGAGCCGAGGGGCTGGCGCTGGGACGCCGCCGACAGCCGGTGGGAGCACCACCTCAACCCGTTCACGCAGCAGACCTACGTGTTCCTCCGCGTGGACGGGTCCGGCGGGCAGCGCGTCTCGACCACGTCGTTCCCCAGCTTCCCCGACGCCGCCGTGCAGCCGACCGTCGAGGGGCGCGTGCTCGTAGAGGAGGAGCGGTTCCACCTCGAGCGCAACGGCGGCGGCTCCGGGCTGGAGTGGTTCGGCGACGAGATGAGCGCGACGCGGACGAACGCCGTCGTCCTCGACACGATTCCGCCGGCGCTGGCGGCCGGGCCCGTGCGGTACCGGACGCGCCTCGTGGCGCGGGCCAACCCCGCCGCGACGTTCGTCGTGCGGAGCGCGGGGCAGACGCTCGGCAACGTCGTCATCCCCTCCGTCCAGCTCAACAGCCCCACCGACGCCGCCGCCCGCGCGCGCGAGGCGACCTTCACCGTCGAGAGCCCGGGCCGCCTCGCCCTCGACGTGACGCTGCAGGGCACCAACGGCCCGACGGGCTGGGTGGACTGGCTGGAGGCCGTTTTCCCGCAGGCCCCCCGCGCGGACGGCGGCTACCTCCGCTTCGCCACGCCGGGCGGGCAGGCCGGCCGGTTCGAGTTCGCCCTCGAGGGGTTCGCTGCCGCACCGGAGGTGTGGGACCTCACCGACCGCAGCCAGATCCGCCGCCTGGAGACCGTCGCCGACGGCGGGCGCTTCCGCGTGCAGGTCGAGGTGACCGACGCCGCGCGTCCGCGGGAGCTGGTGGCGTTCGAGCCGAACGGCGCGCGGGTGGTGGCCGCGCCGCCCGCCGCCGCCGTCGCCAACCAGAACCTCCACGGCGTGGGGGGCTACCCCGACTACGTCATCGTCACCCCGCCGGAGTTCCGCACGGCGGCCGACGACCTCGCCAGTTACCGGAGCAGCCGCGACGGGCTCGAGACCGTCGTCGTCGAGGTGGGCCAGGTGTTCAACGAGTTCTCGGGCGGGCGCACCGACATGCGCGCCATCCGGGACTACATGAAGTTCCTCTACGACCGCGCGCCCTCGGGCGAGGAGGCCCCCCGCTACCTCCTCCTCTTTGGCGACGGCCACTACGACTACCGCGGCCTCGGCTCCGGCGGCGCCCTCAACAACTGGGTGCCCACGTTCCAGACCGACGACGGCCTCGGCCGCCTCACCTCCTACACCTCCGACGACTACTTCGGCCTCCTCGACGACACCGAGGGCGCCTGGCCGTACCTCGGCGACGACGCCATCAGCCCCGAGCGCGTGGACGTCGGGATCGGGCGGTTCCCCGTGCGCGCCCTCGAGGAGGCCACCGTCGTCATCGGCAAGATCCGCCGCTACGAGGACCCCGCCACGTACGGGGCCTGGCGCCAGCGCTACGTCTTCGCCGCCGACGACCAGTACCCCGAAGGGGCGGGGAACTTCGACCTCCACGTCCAGAACGCCGACGTCGTCGCCGAGCGCACCCAGGAGGTCGCCCCCCAGATGAACCTCTTCAAGGTGTACGGCCCCTCGTACCCGTCGGTGATCACGGCGGTGGGGCGGCGGCGCCCCGAGGCCGCGGCCGACCTCACGCGCGCGCTCAACGAGGGCACGCTCGTGTGGAACTACAGCGGGCACGGCAGCCCCGAGGCGCTCTCCGACGAGCGGATGTTCGACATCGAGAACCTCCACGACCTCGAGAACTTCGACCGCCTCAGCCTCTTCATCACGGCCACGTGCTCGTTCGGGCGGTACGACCTCGTGGATCGCCAGAGCGCGGGCGAGCAGCTCCTCCTCTACGACCGCGGCGGCGCCGTCGGCCTGTTCACGACGGTCCGCGTCGTCTACACGTCGGCCCAGCCGACGCAGTTCAACCTCGGCCTCAACCTCCGCCTCGCCGACGCCCTCTTTGCCCCCGACGCAGCGGGGCTGCCCCAGCGCCTCGGCGACGCCATCCGCCTCACGAAGAACACCGGCGTCGGCGCGCAGGGCAACAACCGGAAGTTCAACCTGCTCGGCGACCCCGCCATGCGGCTCGGGCTCCCGCAGCGGGCGGTGGCCCTCACCCGCCTCAACACGGAGGCCCTCCCGGACAGCCTCCCGCCCGAGGGCGGGCCGTCGCTTCGCGCCTTCGAGCGGGCCGTAGTGGACGGCGAGGTGCGCGGCCCCGACGGCCAGCGCGACCCCTTCTTCAACGGGGAGGTGGAGCTGACCGTCTACGACGCCGAGCGGTTCGTGGCGCTGCCCGAGGAGATCGCCGTCTACACCAATGGCAGCTACCGTGTGCGGAACGACCGGATCTACCGGGGCCGGGCGAGCGTGCGCGAGGGCGCCTTCCGCGCCGAGTTCATCGTCCCCCGCGACGTCTCGTTCTCGGGCGCGCCCGGGCGGTTCTCCGCCTACGCGCGGAGCACGGGCGCCGACGGCGGGGGCTTCTCGGAGGCGTTCCGCATCGCCACCACGGCGGGCACCCCGCTCCAGGACACCGAGGGCCCGGAGATCCGCCTCTTCCTCAACGACACCACCTTCGTCGACGGTGGCCTCTCCGGGCCCGAGCCGCTCCTCATCGCGCGGCTGTTCGACGAGCACGGGATCAACACCGGTACGAGCGTCGGCCACGAGCTGCTCCTCACGCTCGACGGCGACCCCACGTCGGCCGTCGACATCGGGCGGTTCTTCGAGGGCGACCTCGACTCCTTCCGGTCGGGGACGGCGCGCGTGCCGCTGGAGGGGCTCTCCCCCGGCCCCCACACGCTCCGCCTCACCGCGTGGGACGTCGCGAACAACGCCTCCACGGCCGAGCTCACGTTCTTCGTGGCCGAGGACGACGCGCTCGTCCTCCGCAACGTGTACAACTACCCGAACCCGACGCCCGGCGCCACGCGGTTCCTCTTCGAGCACAACCAGGCACCGGGCACGGCCGCCCGTGTTCAGCTCCGCATCTACACCCTCTCCGGGCGGCCCGTCCGCACCTTCGATACGGACGAAGCCCTCCCGGCGGGGGTGCTCCCCGGCGGGCTCGTCCAGATCGCGTGGGACGGCCGCGACGACGACTTCGACCCCCTCGCCACGGGCGTCTACCTCTACCGCCTCCGCGTGGAGGTCGAGCGCGGCGACGGCACGCGCGAGGTGGCCGAGCGGATCGAGCGCCTCGCCGTGATCCGCTGACGCCCCCTTTTCCGTTTGTACCTTCGGCGCTCTTTCGACGGCGCCCGGCGGCCTGCCCGCTGCAACGTCCTTCCGACGAACCCCCCGACTCCATGACGTCTCGACGCTTCTTCCTCGCGCTAGGCGGTGCCCTCGCGATGGCCGCTGGCCCGGCCTCCGCCCAGATCGTGCAGACGACGGCGGTCCCGTTCCTCCAGATCGAGCCGGACAGCCGCGCCGCCGGGATGGGGATGACCGGTGTGGCCGTGGCCGACAACGCGGCCGCGCTGTTCTGGAACCCCGCCGGGCTGGCCGCTCAGACCGGCACCGAGGTCGCGTTCACCCATGCCCCGTGGCTCCCCAACCTCGGCGCCGACCTCTTCTTCGAGTACCTCGCCGGGCGGCACCACCTCGAGGGGATCGGGACGTTCGCCGGCCACGTGACGTTCCTCAACCTCGGCGAGCAGGAGCGCACCGACGAGCAGGGCAACAGCCTCGGGACGTTCCGGAGCTACGACCTCGCCGTCGGCGCCTCCTACGGCACCCAGGTGCGGAACAACCTCTCGGTCGGCGGGGGGCTCCGCCTCATCTACTCCAACCTCGCGAGCGGGATCGAAGTCGGCGGGCAGGAGACGCGCGCCGGCGTGGCCGTCGCGGCGGACCTCGGCGTGCTCTACCGGCTCCCCGCCTTCGGGGACGGCCGGTTCCGCCCGTCGGTGGGGCTGAACCTCGCCAACATGGGCCCGAGCATCCAGTACTCCGACAACCCGCAGTCCGACCCCATCCCTACGAACATCCGCCTCGGCACCGCCATCACGGCGAACCTCGACGAGTACAACCGGATCACGTGGGCGTTCGACGCGAACAAGCTCCTCGTCGACAAGGACTCCTCGGGGCAGGCCGCCCCCTTCTACGAGGCCCTCTTCACCTCGTGGGGCTCGATCACGGTCGACATCGACGGGCCGCCGGAGCCGGGCGAGACCAACAACCAGCCGCCGGAGACGGTAGGGGTGTTCCGCCAGTTCACCTATGGGACCGGGCTGGAGTACTGGTACAACAACCTCTTCGCGCTCCGCGCCGGGTACTTCTACGAGGACCCCTCGAACGGGAACCGCCAGTTCGCCACGTTCGGGGCGGGGTTCCGCTATAACCTCGTGGGCGCCGACCTCTCGTACATCTACGCGCTGGAGGAGAACAGCCCGCTGGCCGACCAGCTGCGGCTCTCGCTCACCCTCAACCTCAACCGCTAACACGGCGCGCCGCGTACCCGTGAACGTCGTCCGTGCTGCGCCGCGCATCGCCCATAGGGCGGTGCGCGGCCTCTTTTTCCTTCTCGCCCTCGGGGGCGCCACGGGCTCTCCGGCTGCCGCCCAGCCCGCGCTGACGCACGCGCTCCGGGCCGGGCCGGAGCGCGCCGGAGGGGGCGGGATCGACGTGCTCCAGCGGCCGGCCGCGCCGCTCTACGACGTCGTCGCCCTCCGCGTCGAGTTCCAGCCCGACACGAGCCGGTTCACCACGGGCGGGGGGACGTTCTCGGACAGCCTCTACCGGGGGCTGGAGGTCGCCATCGACCCGCTCCCCCACGACGCGGCGTACTTCGAGGCGCACCTCGCCTTCCTAGAGGACTACGTCGCCCGCGTGAGCGACGGGCAGACGGCGGTGCAGACCCACCTCGTCCCCGAGGTCATCCGCGTCGCGCAGCCGATGGGGGCCTACAGCCCCACCGGCCCCGACGCCGACAGCGACGCCGAGGTGGCGAAGCTGGCCGCGCTCGTCCGCGAGGCGTGGGCGCTGGCCGACGCGCAGAGCGCGTTCGACCTCTCCGGGTTCGACCCGAACACCACGGCCTTCGTCCTCTTCCACGCCGGGGCCGGGCGCGACATCGAGCTCACCGGGACCACGCTCGACCGGACGCCGCTCGACCTCCCCTCACTCTCCTTCGACGCAGCGGCGTTGGAGCGGCTCACGCCGGGGCCGCCCATCGTCTTCAACGGGTTCGAGGTCACCAACACCCTGGTGCTGCCGGAGACCGAGAGCCGCCTCGGGCGCGACCCGTTCACGCAGCAGGACTTCGTCGTGGAGTTCTCGATCAACGGGCTCCTCGCCGCGTCGTTCTTCTCCTACCTCGGCGTGCCCGACCTCTTCAACACGGAGACGGGCGAGAGCGCCATCGGGCCGTTCGGGCTGATGGACCCGCTGGGGATCTTCTCCTTCAACGGGCTCTTCCCGCCCGAGCCGGAGGCGTGGACGAAGCAGTTCCTCGCGTGGGTGGAGCCGGTCGAGGCCGAGGGCGCCGGCCCCGAGACGTTCACGCTCGCCGCCGTCTCCGCGATGGGCGCCTCCGACGCCGTCCGCGTGCCGGTTTCTGGGGCGGAGTATTTCTTGGTGGAGAACCGCCAGCGCGCGGCCGAGGCCGACGAGCTCGTCCTGACGATCTACCGCGACGGCGCGCTCACCGAGCAGCGCATCGCGCTCGGCGCTGAGGGGTTCGACCGCTTCGACACGTCGGCGTTCGAGGGGGGCGTGGTCGTGGCCGCTGACCCGTACGACTGGGCGCTTCCCGGCCTCTTCGACGCCTCGCTCCAGCAGCGCTTCGACGGGGGCATCGTGATCTGGCACGTGGACGAGCGCGTGCTCCGGGAGACCATCGCCGGCAACCGCGTCAACGCCGACCCGAACCGGCGCGGGGTGGACGTGGAGGAGGCCGACGGCGCGCAGGATATCGGGTTCGGCACGGGCGCCCTCGCGCAGGGCACCCCGTTCGACGTCTGGTTCCTCGACAACCCCGTCACGGCCGTCACGCCATCGGGCGACGTCCGGCTCTACCGGAACCGCTTCGGCCCCGACACCACGCCGTCGTCCGACAGCAACGACGGCGGGCCGAGCTTCGTGGTGCTAGAGGACTTCTCCGCGCCGGGGCCGGAGATGACGTTCACGTTTCACCGGACCAGCGCGGCCGGCATCACACCCCTCGAAGCCTTCGCCACGCTCCAGGCCGGGCAGGAGGTGCGGGCAGGCGGGGCTGCGAAGGCGTTCAACCCGCGAGAGGGCCCGGTCTTGGCCGTCTATACCCCGGGCGATGTATTTCCCGCCTACTCCCACTTCGACCGGAGGACCGGTGAGCGTGTGCTAGTCGGAGCTGGGCCTTTCACACTGCCGGCGGAGGTCTCCCTGCAGGGCGTAGGGGCAGGCTCGGCGGCGTTTGGAGAGGGAACAGCCGTTTACTTCGCGCGAGGCGGCGCGCTCGTCTACAACCTCTGGCAGGGACCTATGGGAACGTTCATGGGACCCACGGTGTCGCTCGGCAATGTGATCCAC
>DASPKS010000038.1:0-7641 GCA_035628035.1 Rubricoccaceae bacterium | reverse complement strand
GTGCGCGCGTTCGACGCGGCGTTCTGGCCGCACGTCGGGCACGTCGTTCGTAACGCGTTCCGCGCCGTACTCCTCTCGCTCACGCGCGGGCGTCTCGCCGCGAGCCCGGTCCCCGGCGTCGCCGCGCCGTACTGGCGGACGCTCGCGTGGAGCAGCGCCACCTTCGCCTTCCTCGCCGACCTCGCGATGGGCACCCTCGGCGGTGACCTCAAGCGAAAGGAAAAGCTGACCGGCCGCTTCGCCGACGTCTTCTCGTGGATGTACCTCGCCGCCGCCACGCTCCGCCGGTTCGAGGCCGAGGGGCGGAGGAAGGAGGACGAGGTGTTCCTCCACTGGTCGATGGCCTACGCCTTCGCGCAGATGCAGGCGGCCTTCGACGGGATTTTTTCCAACCTCCGCGTGCCAGGGCTCACGTGGCTCTTCCGCGGCCCCGTCGCCGCGTGGAGCCGGCTCAACCCGCTCTCGGCCGGGCCGTCCGACGAGCTCGGCCACCAGGTCGCCCGCGCCATCCAGATGCCGGGCCCGCAGCGCGAACGTCTCTTCGGCGGCGTCTTCGTGCCGGAGGACGTGTCGCGCCCGCTCGGGCGGCTGGAGCACGCGCTCGCGGTCTGCACCGCGGCCGAGGGGATCGAGCGGAAGCTGCGCGAGGCCGTAAAACAAAAATGGCTGCCCAAGGGCCACCCCGAGGCCGTCGTTCGCCAGGCCGTCGAGGCCAACATCATCACGCCGGACGAGGCGGCGCTCCTCCAGCGCGCCGAGGCCGCCCGCGCCGACGCCATCGCGGTGGACAGCTTCGACGTGGAGGACTACTTCCGCTCGGCCGCCGACCCCGAGGCCGTCGGCGGCGACGGCGCCTCGACGGGCGACACCGCGCCGACCGCGCCGCCCGTGCCCATGCGCGAGGCGGGCGCCGTGGCGTACGGCGCGGCCGTCGAGCCGGAAGACCCGGCGGCCAGGGAGTGACCGCGCGTATCGTATCGTAGCGGCAGGGGCGGCGGGCTCGTCGCCCCTGTTTCGTTCCCAGCCCGCCCGATCATGCCCGAGCCGTTCGCGCCCGACCTCCTGAAGGAAGAACACGTCGTCGTCACCGGCGGGGGGACGGGGCTCGGGCGCGCGATGGCCGAGCGGTTCGCCGCGCTCGGCGCGCGGGTGACCGTCGGCGGCCGGCGCGAGGCGCCGCTGAAGGAGACGGTCGACGCCATCCAGGCGCGCGGGCAGCGGGCGGCGTGGGCGCTGCTCAACGTGCGCGAGGCCGAGCGCGTCGAGGCGTTCGTCGCGGCAGCGGAGGCGGCGCAGGGGCCGGTCACGCGGCTCGTCAACAACGCGGCGGCCAACTTCCTCGCCGCCACGCACACCCTCAGCCCCAACGCGTTCGACGCCGTCGTGCGGACGAACCTCTACGGGGCGTTCTTCGCCACGCAGGCGTGCGGGCGGAGGTGGATCGAGCGGGGCGCGCGCGGCGCCGTCCTCTCCATCACGACGACGTACACCCAGACGGGGAGCGCGTTCGTCGTCCCGAGTGCCGTCTCGAAGGCGGGCGTCGAGGCGATGACGAAATCGCTCGCGGCCGAGTGGGGGCTCTACGGCATCCGGCTCAACTGCATCGCGCCGGGCCCCTTCCCGACGGAAGGCGCATGGTCGCGGCTCGTCCCCGACCCCGCGATGGAGGAGCAGTGGAAGCGGCGCGTCCCGCTCGGGCGGTTCGGCGCGCCCGAGGAGCTGGCGACCCTCGCGGCCTTTCTGCTCTCCGACGCGGCGGCCTACCTCACCGGCGCGACCATCGTCCTCGATGGGGGGGAAGTGCTCGCCTCGGGCGGGCAGTTCAACGACCTCGCGAAGCAGGACCGCGAGGGCGTCCTCACCCTGTTCGCGCTGATGCGGGCGCGGTAAAGGGGACGCGGCCGGGGCAATCTGGGTGGACCGCTTGCGGAGGGGGAGGGGTGTCCCTACCTTCTGCTAAAATCTTAGCAAGTACGGAAGCGCCCCCGCCGCCGTTCTTTGCTTCGACCCTGAACCCCGGCGGCGGGATGCCCCGTAGGCCGGCCCACGTTCCCGACAGCCCATGACCCCGAACGACCTCAGCCGCCGCGAGCGGCAGATCATGGACATCATCTACCGGCTCGGCCAAGCCACGGCCGGGGAGGTGATGGACCATCTCGAAGACCCCCCGAGCTACTCCGCGGTGCGGGCGCTCCTGCGCATCTTGGAGGAGAAGGGCCACCTCGCCCACAGCCAGGACGGCCCCCGCTACCTCTACCGCCCCACGCTCCACCCCGACCTCGCGCGCCGCACCGCCCTCCGCCACGTCGTCCGTACGTTCTTCGACGACTCGGCCGCGCGCGCCGTGGCCGCTCTTCTCGACGAGGCTGCCGCCGATCTGTCCGACTCGGAGCTCGACCGCCTCGCCGTCCTCATCGACCAGGCCCGCCGCGAGGGCCACTGACCCAATCCAGAGGGCCGCACGATGGACGGACCCGACCTCCTCTCGCCCGGCGCCTGGAGCGCCCTCCTTGCGCTGACCGCGCTCAAGGGGCTCTTTCTCCTCCTCCTCGCCGCGGCGTCGGTCGGCGTCCTGCGGAGCGCCTCGGCGGCGGCGCGCCACCTCGTGTGGGCGCTCGCCTTCGGGGTGCTCCTCGCGCTGCCGCTCCTGCTCGCCGTCGTGCCCGGGTGGCAGCTGCCCGTCCTGCCGGCGGAAGTGCCGGGCCCGGCCGCCTTCGTGGCCTCAGCTACAGCCACTGAGACGATCGCGCCGAGCGGTCCTTCGCTGGTGCTGCTGGGGTGGGCGCTCGGCGCGCTCGCGGTGATGCTCCGCTGGGGCGCCGCGGGCGTCGGCGCGGCGTGGCTAACCGTTCGCGCGCGCCCCGCGAGCGTCCCCTTGGTCGACCTCGGCGCGCGCCTCGCGCGGGAGGTCGGGCTCCGCCAGCCCGTCACGGTGGCCGTGAGCGACCGCGTGCGGACGCCGATGACGTGGGGCGTCCGCCGGCCCGTCGTGCTGCTCCCCACCGAGGCCGAGACGTGGACGGAGGAGCGGCTTGCCGTGGTGCTCGCGCACGAGCTGGCGCACGTCCGCCGCGCCGACTGCCTCACGCAGTGGATCGCCCAGGTGGCGTGCGCGGTGCACTGGTTCAACCCCCTCGTGTGGCTGGCGTACCGGCGCTTCCTGCTGGAGCGCGAGCGGGCGGCCGACGACGCCGTGCTCGGCCTCGGCATGCGGCCGTCGGCGTATGCGGCCCACCTCCTCCACCTCGCGCGGGCGTCCCGGCGCCGCGGGCAGGCCGGCCTCGTGATGGTCCAGATGGCGCACCGCTCCCAGCTTGAGGCGCGGCTCCGCGCCATCCTCGGCACCGGCACGCGCCGGAGTGCTTTCTCCCGCAGCGCGCTCGCGAGCGCGGCCGTGCTCGCCCTCTCCGTAGCCGTTCCGGTGGTCGCCGTCCATCCGGTCGCCCGCCAGGCGGCGCCGTCCCTAGCCGAAGTCGTCCCTCAGCTTCCGGTGGCGGCGCGCGCCGAGATCGTAAGCGCGGCTGACGGGGCCGGCCGGGAGGCGGCCCCCGCCGGCCGGGAAGCTGCGGTCGCCATGGTGCCCCCCCCGTCGCCCGAAGCGCTGGCGCCCGCGCCCGACGCTCGTGTATTCGTCACGGTCGAGGGGACGCTGGCGACGGCACCGAAGCCGGTCATCGTCGCTGCGACGCGCCTCCGTGTCGCCCGCGCCGTCTCCGGCCCGCAGGTCGACGACGCGGCGTGGATGGCCGCGATGACGGAGGCGCCCCCTGCGACACCGACGCCGCCGACCGCCGAGCGCACCCGTGCGGCCTCGCGCAATGAGCGGTGCGTCCTCCTCGACGCGGCCGTTGCGGAGGGGCTCGACGAGGCCGACCGCGAGCGCACGCGCGCCCGCCGCCGCAGCGGGGACTGGACGGCTTACCGCGAGGAGGCCACGGCGCTCCGCGCCTCCGCCGACGCCCTCGCCCGCGCTTCCGCCCAGTGGGCCGCGCACGACTGGGACGTGGCCGATCTCGGTGAGGCCGTCGCCGCCGACGCGAGCACCTTCGCCACCCACGCGCCGCGCTCCACCCGCATCAAACCGCGGTGGACCGCCGTCAAGCCCGCCGCGCCCGGCACGTTCTGATCGTTCGCTCCTTCATGCGCTGGTTGCTATCGCTCGCCTGCGCGGGCCTCGTCCTCACCGCTCCGCAGGCCCGCGCGCAGGCCGACTCTCTCGCCGCGCGCCCCACGCTCCAGGCCCTCCGCGTCACCGACGCGCAGCAGCCGCGCATCGACGGCCGCCTCGACGACCCCGTCTGGGCCGAGGCCCCGGTGGCGACCGACTTCCGCCAGCGCGACCCGAGCCCCGGCGCGCCGTCGACCGAGCGCACCGAGGCGTTCGTGCTCTACGACCACGAGGCGCTCTACGTCGGCTTCCGCTGCTTCGTCCGCGACCCCTCCACGCTCGTCGCCCGCCTCGCCCGCCGCGACGCCTTCTTCACCACCGACCGCGTCTCCGTCGACGTCGACTCGTACGCCGAGGGGCGGACGGCCTTCTCGTTCGCCGTCACCGCCGGCGGCGTGAAGCAGGACATCCTCGTCTACGACGACGTGAACGAGGACCCGAGCTGGGACGCCGTGTGGGAGGGGGCCGTGGCGCGGTTCGAGGGGGGCTACACGGTCGAGTTCCGCATCCCCCTCGCGCAGCTCCGCTACCGGTCCGGCGCCGGCACCCAGGCGTGGGGCATCCAGTTCCAGCGCGACATCCCGGCCAACGGCGAGGTCTCGTTCTGGGCCCCGATCCTCCCCGACATGCAGGGGTACGTCTCGCGGTTCGGGCGGCTCGAAGGGCTCACCGGGCTCGGCGCGCCCGCCCGCGTCGAGCTCATGCCCTACGTGGCCGCCCGCGTCACGCGCGCGCCCGGGGACGAGGCCAACCCGTTCTACTCGCCCAACGAGCCCCACGCCGCCGTCGGCGGCGACCTCCGCGTCGGGCTCTCCAGCGACCTCACGCTCTCGGCCACGATCAACCCCGACTTCGGGCAGGTCGAGGCCGACCCCGCCGTCGTCAACCTCACCGACTTCGAGACGTTCTTCCAGGAGCGGCGGCCGTTCTTCGTCGAGGGCCTCGACGTGTTCGACTTCGGGCGCACGCGGACGAACAACATCTCCTTCCGGCCCACCTTCTTCTACACCCGTCGGATCGGGCGGCCCCCCTCGCGCGGCGTCTTCGGCGACGGGATCGCCTACGTCGAGGCGCCGACGGAGACGACCATCGCCACGGCCGCGAAGGTGAGCGGCCGCATCGGGCGGTGGAACGTCGGCCTCCTCGACGCCATCACGCTCGAAGAGGAGGCGCGCTTCCTCAATGCCGAGGGCGAGGTGGAGCGGACGGCCGTCGAGCCGCTGGCGAACTACTTCGTCGGGCGGGCGCGGCGCGACTTCCGCGGCGGGGCCTCCAGCGTCGGCGGGCTGACCACGCTCGCGCTCCGCCGCCTCGGCGACGACGGCCTCTTCGACGCCCTCCTCCCGTCGAGCGCCGTCGTCGGCGGGCTCGACTTCCGCCACGCGTGGGACGACCGGAGGTGGACCGTCAGCGGCGTCTTCTCGGGCAGCCACGTCGTGGGCGACTCGGCCGCCATCCTCCGCCTCCAGCGCGCCTCCACGCGCTACTACCAGCGGCCCGACGCCGATCACCTCGCGCTCGACCCCTCGCGGGAGAGCCTGACTGGGTTCCAGACCGAGCTCTCCATCGCGCGCACGGGCGGGCGGCACTGGCGTGGCTCCTTCACCGGCGTCCTCATCACGCCCGGCTTCGAGGTGAACGACCTCGGCTTCCAGAGCCGCGCCGACGTGGCCTCGCTCACCTGGCTCGTCGACTACATCCAGCCCGAGGCCCGCCGCCTCCGCCGGTGGAATGTGTTCGGCTTCGGCGGGTTCGGGACGAACCTCGACGGCGACGTCGTCAACCACTACCACGCCATCCACGGCATCGCGCAGTTCCGCAACCTCTGGAGCCTCAGCTCGCGGGCCACGGTGAACGTGACCCGCGCCAACGACCGCCTCACGCGCGGCGGCCCCCTCGCCGCGTACCCGGCCGACCTCGACGTGTGGGTGGAGGTCTCCACCGACACCCGCCGCACCGTCTCGGGCTGGCTCTTCGTGGAGGGGCGCCGCGAGTTCGGCGGGGACTACCCGTTGAAAGAGTGGGACCGCTACCTCGGCGTCGGCGTCACGGTGCGGCCCTCCTCGGCCGTCTCGGTCTCCCTCGAGCCGGCGATTCAGGCCGAGTTCGACACCGACCAGTTCGTGACGCGTCGCGACGACGCGGCGGCCGAGGGGACCTTCGGGACGCGCTACGTCTTCGCCGACATCCGGCAGTCCTCGTTCGACGTCGGCCTCCGGCTCGACTGGACGTTCACGCCCGACCTCACGCTCCAGCTCTTCGCCCGGCCGTTCGTGACGAGCGGGCGGTACTCCTCGTTCAAGGAGTTCACCACGCCCGGCGCGTTCGCCTTCGACCGCTACGGCGTCGAGCGCGGCACGATCACGCCGCGCACGTGCACCATCGAGGGGTGCGTCCCGACGCTACCGGGCGAGCGCCCGGACGAATACGCCATCGACCCCGGCGACGGCGGCGAGGCGTTCGAGATCGACAACCCCGACTTCAACTTCCGCTCGCTCCGCGGCAACGCCGTGCTGCGGTGGGAGTACCGCCCCGGCTCAGCGCTGTTCGTGGTGTGGCAGCAGGTCCGCGACGAGTTCGCGCCGTACGACGGGTTCGGGATCCTGGAGGAGGTGGGGGAGGTGTTCCGCGCGCCGGTGCGGAACGTGTTCCTCGTGAAGGCGACGTACTGGTTCGGGCTCTAGAGGCTGTTGCAATAGTCGGGTAGCGCTCGGGAGCTTCGGCGCATGAGCGCAGCCCGACTCTCCGACGCGCAGTGGGAGCCCATCCGGCCCCACTTCCCCGCCCGACTGCGCATAGGCCGCCCCCGCGCCGACGACGGCGCCGTCCTCGACGCCATCCCCTTCGTCATACGCGCCGGTGCCGGTGGGGCGACCTCCCCGCCGAGTACGTCGTCGCCGGCACGACGGCGTGGAGACGGCTGAAACGGTGGGAGGAGGACGGGACGTGGGATCGGCTCGTCGGGGTGTACCGGGGGCGTGTCCTCTCCGCGCGGGCGATGATCTGCCCCAGCCGACTTCCGCAATAGCCTCTAGGACGGAGACGGCGTCACTCGCAGCGCACGGCCGGCCGGTAGACCTGGTTGTGGAGGCTGCCGTGGTTGCCGCCGACATGGATGCCGCCGCCGGAGACCCAGATCAGACCGTCTACAAAGGCTGACCCGTAGACGCCGTGAACGGGGATGGGCATGCCGGGGAGACTCGTCCACTGGTTGGTCCGAGGGTCGTAGTAGTCGTGGTCGGGGAACATGCCGGCCGGCCCCTCCCCGCCCCAGACGTGGAAGCACCCCCGGGCCATGACCCCGTTCATGCCGCTGCGGGCGCGCAGCATGGGGGTTGCGGTCGTCCACGTCCGCGTCTGCGGGTCGAAGACTTCGTGCGCCGTCGTCATGGACGTCCCCAACCCGAGGCCCTGGCGGCCTCCGACGTAGTGGATGCGGCCGTCGATCGCCGCGCCGGTGAAGTGATTGCGCG
>DASPKS010000037.1:0-8512 GCA_035628035.1 Rubricoccaceae bacterium | reverse complement strand
GACGGGCACCGGGCGCGGCGGGCCCGGCTACCAGTTCGAGGACGAAGTGCGGAACAACCCCCTCCGCCACCGGCGCGGCGTGCTTTCCATGGCGAACGCTGGCCCCAACACGAACGGGAGCCAGTTCTTCATCACGCACGTCGACACCCCCTGGCTCGACGGGAAGCACACCGTCTTCGGCGAGGTCACCGACGGGATGGACGTGGTCGACGCCATCCGCCAGGGCGACAAGATGACCCGCGTGACCGTCGAGGAGTGGCCGGAGGTGTACTGAGCAAGAGATGAGGCTCGAAGTTCGTCACCTCTGGAGCCCAGACTTTGACCCTACCGAGGGAGGCCCTCCCGACCGTACTGACTTCGGCGTGCTCATCCAAGCCGAGGTCGGCGAAGTAGGCGAGGTCGGAGGAGAGGTCTTCGGCTTTACGGTTTGCTCGCCGTCTAGGCTTGCTCAGGCGGAGCCTGGAATGTTCATCACGGACACCCTTGTGCTGGATCGGTTTGATTGGGAGGTGATTCGTACCCGTCTCGACAAGCTGCTTATGCACGCTCAATCCTGCAATACGTGGGACGAAGTCATAGGGCGTCTCGCTGGCATGCTTCGCCACGCCGGTTAATGAGGCTAGCGAGAGCGGGCGGCTGATCAAAAAACGGCCGAGAGCTGCATCCGCACGGTGTGGATGGTCGGCGCGTCGGCCGGCGCGCGGGCGTCGTAGAACAGCGTCGCGCGGAGGAACCGGTTGAGGGTGTACTGCCCCGTCACGCCCCAGAGGTACGAGATCCCCGGCCCGCGCCCCTCCGTCAGCTCGAAGCTCGCCAGCCCGGCGGCGGTGCCGCCGCGCACGTCCACGTCGGCGCGCTCGGCGCGGAGGGTGAGGGCGAGCCGCCGCACGGCCGCCCACCGCACTTCCACCGGGATGCGGAGCACCCGCGCCCCAGTGGGCTGGCCCTCCTGCGCCAGCCGGTTCCCCTTGTCGCTCGCGACGACGCCGAGCGTGGCGCTCAGCCCCTGGAGTACCGTCACCGTCGCCTGCGGCTCCAGCCCAAGGCTGCGGATGTCGAACGTCCGCGAAACGAACCCCTCGCTCTCGGCGCGGTTGCGCTCGGCCAGCCCGATGAGCCGCAGCGCCACGCGGCGGTGCGGCGCGGCGTTGGCCTCGGCCCGGGCGGTCTGGAGGAGGCGTACCTCCTGCCCGGCGGCGAGGCGGCCCGTGCTCGTGAGGTGGCT
The DNA here is from genome assembly GCA_035628035.1 of Rubricoccaceae bacterium. Classification (GTDB taxonomy): domain Bacteria; phylum Bacteroidota; class Rhodothermia; order Rhodothermales; family Rubricoccaceae; genus DASPKS01. Next base: position 7,287 of record DASPKS010000037.1, on the reverse strand, counting down.
CAGCGTGAGGCGCCCGCCGTAGCGCGGCTGGCCGGGGAAGAGCGAGAGCTCCTGCGAGAGCCGGAACCGCCCGTTGATCGTCGGCGGCGGGAGGAGCTCGCCGTCGACCAGGATCGAGTCGCGCTGCTGGAGGTGGCCGGGCTGGAGGAGGAGGACGGCCCACAGGGCGGGGTCGGTGCTCCGCTCGCGCACCTCGACGGTGGTCTGGCCGGCCAGCGCGCGGGCGACGCGGGCGAGCCAGCGGCGGTCCGCGCGGTCCTCGAAGAGCCGCCCGGGCTCCGTCCGGAGGCGGAGCTGCGCCTCCACGCCGATGGTGGGGAACAGCTCGTCGGAGGGGACGAAGGTGCGCGCGTACTCCCCCTCGAGCGAGAACGTCTCCGGAAAGAACTCGTCCACCTGCGCGATGCCGTCGGGCTCGCCGGGGCGCGGCTCGCCCTCGCCGTCGCGCCAGACGAACTCGCCCAGCTCGGGGCCCACGAGGATGTACGTCTCCTGTAGCAGCGGTGTCCGCTCCGTCAGCGCCTCGTAGAGCGTGGAGGCCTCGACGGCCCGCCGGAACGGCGACACGCGCCCGGTCCACCGGAGCGCGAGGCTCTCGCTCGCCTCGCGGCCGAGGAGGCGGAACGGCTCCGTCACGTCGCGGAGGCGGTACGCCACGCGGGCCTCCGTCGCCGCCTCCGGGCCGGGGGTGTAGCGGACCTCCCCCTCGAACGTCGTCGCGTCGGCCGAATGGACGAGCGCACCGCTCAGCGGCTCCTCCTCCCGCCGCCGCTCCACGGTGAGCGAGGCCGCGAGGGCGACGGACTGCCACGCGAGCCCCGGCCGCACCGCCACGAACGCGAACGAGGCCGCCGAGAGGGAGTCGAGCCCGCCCCGCTCCTGGGCGCGGCGCTCCTGCTCGAACCCGACCGAAGGCGTGAGGCGCCCGCCGAGGAGCGCCCGCCGCACGAGGGCGCGCTGGCGGAGGAACGTCCCCTCCTCGCCGGCCAAGGCGTTCCGGCTGCCGGCCCGGTCGAGCCGCCACTCCATAGCCGGGAGCCATCCGCCGAGGAGGCGCGGCTCGTCCACGCGGAGCTCCACCGCCTGCCGGTCGGCGCGGAGGACGCCGCCGAGGTCGAGCATCCCCCCTTCGATGGCCGCGCTCGTCCGCGCCGTGAGGGCCCAGCGGAGGGCGCCCTCCGTCGTCGCCTCCGCGAGGGAGTCGAGCCCGGTGCCGAACGTGGTCCCGGAGCGGGCGAGGTTCCACTGCCGGTTGAACTCGACGGGCCGCGTCCGGTCGAACCCGACGAAGGAATCCGCCTGGCGGCGGTGGCGGAGCTGGCCGTGGAGCGCGCCCAGCCGCCCGAGCTGGAAGTTCTGGAGGCGGAGCCCGCCCACGAAGGCCGTCCCGTCGTCGTCGTCGCTGCCGAGGCCGGAGAGCGTGTTGAGGTCGTTCGTCGAGCCGGCGGCCTCGGCGAAGGCTTCGAGGCCGGGGAGCAGCTCCGCCGAGGCCGTCACGTCGACGAGCTGGCGGAGGGCGGGCTTGGGGAGGAGCCGGAACGGGATGTAGTCGCCGCCCGTGGGGCCGACCCACTCGTAGAGGATCCCGTTGCGGGCCTGCCCGCCACGGCGGTAGCTCCCCCGCCCCGCCGAGACGCGCGTGAAGCGGACGCGGTAGACGGCGGTGTCGGCCGCCGTCGCCGGGACGAAGATGGCGTACGTCTGGCCGCTGAAAAGGGTGTCGCGGCGGGCGTAGAGGACGAACGGGCTCTCGGGGTCGAACGCCACGCGCTCCTCCCCGGGAATGAGCACGTCGCGGTCGCCGGCGACGGCGATGGAGTCGAGGTCCGCCTCCGAAAGCCCCAACTCGGCGCCGAACGAGGCGGCGTCGGCCTCGCGGAGGACGGCCACGCCGATCCGTGCGCGCGGGGGCCGCTCGGCGCGCGGGAGGAATCCCGCCTCGGCCTCGCCCACGAGGAGCGTCCGCGTAAACCGACTCGTGGTGTACTCGAAGTCGACGGTGATCCGGCGCTCGGCCGTGATGAGGCGGCGGGGGGTGAACGTGAGCTCGCCCGTCGCGTAGTCGATCACGTAGTCGCCGTTCTCGCCGCGCGTGAGGAGGATGCCGTCGAGGTAGACCCGCTCGCTCCCGGCGATCACGATGACGAACTCCTCGCCCTGCCGCCCGCGCAGGCGGTACGGCCCCTGCACCCCCTCGATGGCCGGGAGGTCCTGGCTCTGGAAGATGCCGCGCGTGGTGGCGCCGGCCGCGCGGAGGCGCCCCCCCGCGAAGGCCCCCCACGCCGGGACGTTCCCTTCGAGCGCGGCCCCCTGGATCTTCCGCGTGAACGAGGCGAACTCGCTCCCCGTCACGGCGAGGTCCACGTCGCCGAGCCGGGCGCGCCCCATCGGCGCGTCGAGCTGGACGAACACCCGGTCGAAGTCCGAGAGCTGCTGCGTGGTGCCCTCCGGCTGGATCGGGGTGTTCTCGTCGGTGAGAACGGCCTGGACGTTGACGCCCTCGGCGACGGCGCCGGCCAGCTCCATCCGTAGCCCCGACTCGACGGAGAGGTCGCGGTTGCTCCCGGCGATGAGCCCGCGCGTGATGGAGCCGCTCCGGCGGAGGCGCACGTCGCCGAAGAGCGGGTCGGGGTCGGCGGAGCGCGTCTGCGGGAGGTCCAGCGAGATGTCGCGCATCAGCCCGACGGTGTCCTCCTCCTGCACGAACCGGCGGCGGGCGTACTCCGCCTGCAGGCCGAGGTCGAGCACGCGGTAGGCGACGGCGAGCCGGAGCGGCGGCGGTGCTGGGCCCAGGGTGTCCGCCGGCGCCAGGCTGTCCGGCACCGCGCGGCTGTCTGGTGTCGGAGCGGCCGGCGGCGGGTAGGCCGTCGTGTCGAGGTGCACGGCGAGGGCGCCCGTCGCCGCGTCGAGGGTGTAGTCGCTCGGGGGGAGCCGGCCCAGAACCTGCTGCCCACGCAGCACGAACAGTGCTTCCGTACCGGGCACCACGGGGGCGCGGAGCTGGAACGTCGGTCCGGCGCTCAGAACGAACGTATCGCGGCGCGCGCCCAGGCCGGGGCCGTCTTGCGCCTGCGCTACCGGCGCGGCGAAGAGCAGGAGGAGCAGCGTCCACCCCGGGAGGGACCGAAAAGACATCCGTTCGGCGGCGTCAGCGAAGGTGCGTCAGCGCTTCCGAAGGAAAGCGCGCGAGCGCTTCCGAAGGAAAACGAGCGTAGCGAACGGCGGAAAGGTCGGGGCGGGCTAGCGGGCGGGGAACGTAGCGCCGTTCGGGGCCGCCCGCAAGGCGAAGCGGTGGGCCCCTCGCCGGACGCGGCCGGCGGGGAATCCGCCTGCCCCCTCTGCAGGCGCCCGCGTTTCGCTTACCCCCAGCTCCCTTATCGGGGGGTTCCTTTCCACGAGCCATCACCCGTAACCCCCCTCCATGCCCGCCCCCTCCGGTTCCCCCGACGCCGTCGTGGACATGCACGTCCACGTTGGGCTGTGCGGCGACCGCTATCCGACGTGGGGCCGCTTCTCCGATTGGTACCGCTCGCAGCCCGCGTACCACGTGTTCCTCCACTACGCCCGCCTCGAGCCCGGTGAGGTCTCCGACGCGGCGCTCATCGGGGCCACGCGCCGCGTGATCGAGGGGGCCGAGCACGTCCGCCACGTGGTCTGCCTCGCGCTCGACCCCATCTACGAGCTCGACGCCGTCACCGGCGAGGGCCGGCGCCGGGAGGACCGCTCGCACGTCTGGGTGGACAACGCCTACGTGGTCCACCTCCGGGAGCTGATCGGGGAGCGGGTGCTGCTCGGCGCCTCCGTCCACCCCTACGCGCCCGACTTCAAGGAGCGCGTCGCGGAAGCGGTTGAGCAGGGGGCCGTCCTCCTGAAGTGGCTCCCGTCGGCGCAGCACATCGACCTCGCCCACGAGAGGGTGGCCGAGGCGCTCACGTTCCTGGCGACGGCGCGGGACGGGAAGCCCCTCCCGCTCCTCCTCCACGTCGGCGTGGAGTACGCGATCCCCCCGGCCGAGCGCCGGCGCAAGGCCGCCGACTTCCTCTCGTGGGGGCCGTTCGACCGTGTCCTCGGGTGGACCCAGGGGTGGCGCAAGCCGGACCTCCCGCGCATCCATGCGAACCTCCGCGCGGGGCTCGACGCGGGCGGCGTCCTCATCCTCGCCCACTGCGGGCTGCCCTACTTCGGACGAGCGCTCGGCCTCACCGCCGTCGAGCACGACGACTTCGCCGCCGTCCGCCGCTACCTCCGCGACTACCCCGCCGACGGGTCGAGGAAGGGCCGGTGCTTCGCCGACGTCTCGGCGTGTGCGACGCCCTTCCGCGCGCGCTACTTCGACCGCCTCCGGGCGCTGCCCGCGGAGAGCCTCCTCTTCGGCAGCGACTACCCCACCCCCATCTTCGAGCTGTCGGCCGGAGCGAAGGAGGTGTGGGAGGACTTCAAGGCGGTCGGGCGCGGCGACCTCTCGCGCGCGTTCCTCCCCGAAGACAACCTCCTCGACGTGAACCTCCGGGAGCTCCGGCGCGCCTTCCCCGGCCACCCGATGTTCACCCGCTTCGCCCGCCTGCTCGACGCCCTCTAGCGCGCCACGCGGAGGAGCCGCGTCGGCGTAAGGACGTGGAGGTGCCCGAGCGTCACGGCGGCGTCCACGATCGGCTCGCCGAGGTCGAACGCGAGGAGGTCGAGGCGGCCCCCGTCGAGGATGTGGACGGCCACGGCCGCCGGCCCCACGACGAGCAGGCGCCGGCCCGACACCGCCACGTTCCGCACCTCCCCGACGGCCTGCGCCGGGATCGCGCGCAGGAAGCTCCCGTAGGCGTCGTAGAGGAGGACGGCGGCCTGGGCGCGGTCGGCCACGGCGAGCGTGCCTTCCGAGAACACCGCCACGGCGACGGGGTCGACGGGCGCGCCCTCGGTGCCCGGGGGCGGTGCCGTCGCGCGGCGGACGGCGCGGCCGGTGTCCCACCGGAGCACGCGCCGCCCGTTCGCCTCGACGGCGAAAAGCGTGCGGGCGGGCCCGGCCGCCACGCTCACGGGCCTCCCCGGCAACCCCTCCTCGGTGCCTCGCTCCTCCGGCGCTTCGGGGTCGAGGGGCACCGCGAGCGACTCGACGAGACGGCCGTCGTCGGAGAACCGCTGGAGGCGGCCGTTGCCGGCGTCGGCCACGTAGAGGTCGAGCCCGTTCGTCGGGTCCACGTCGGCGGGCTCGAGGAGGGCATAGGGGCCCGTCCCGGGGCCGCCGATGAACGCGCGCCGGCCGCCGACGGAGTCGAGCACGACGATGGCGGACTCGGCGGCGTCGACGACGTAGAGCCGGCCGGCCGGACCGGCGCCGAGCGCACGCGCCTGCCGGAAGTGCGCGACCTCCTCGACGGCAACGACGGAGTCGGCCGGCGCACGGGGCGGGGCCGCGGGCGGCGCGGCCGCGCAGCCAGCGAGGAAGAGGAGGAGGGCGACCGCCGCTCTCACGACGCCAGCCGCGCGAGGCCCTTCTCCCCGATGTCGCGGCGGTAGTGCATGCCCCGGAACCGGATCGCGTTCACGCCCGCGTACGCGCGGGCGAGCGCCTCCTTGAGATCCGCGCCCAACCCGGTAATGCCGAGCACGCGGCCCCCGGCCGTCACGACGCGGCCGTCCTCGTCTCGGGTGCCGGCGTGGAAGACGAGCACGTCGCCGGGCACGCGGTCCAGCCCTTCGATGGGGTCGCCCTTTCGGACGACGCCAGGGTAGCCGTCGGCCGCGAGCACGACGCACGCCGCCGCCCCCTCGCGCACGCGGACCTCTGCTTCGCCCAACCGCCCGTGCGCCAGCGCCTCGAACAGCTCGACCGCGTCGCTTTCGATCAGCGGGAGGACCACCTGCGCCTCGGGGTCGCCGAAGCGGCAGTTGAACTCGACCACCTGCGGCCCCTCCGGCGTGATCATCAGGCCGACGTAGAGGATGCCGCGGTACGGGTGCCCCTCGGCCGCCATCCCTGCGAGGACCGGCTGCACGATGCGGGCCTCCACCTGCGCCAGCATCTCCGGCGTGACGACGGGCGCGGGGGCGTAGGCGCCCATCCCGCCCGTGTTCGGCCCGCGGTCGCCGTCGAAGACGCGCTTGTGGTCCTGCGCGGCGGGGAGCAACTTGTACGCGTCGCCATCGGTGAGGACGAACACGCTCGCCTCCTCGCCCTGGAGGAAGGCTTCGACGACGACTTGCGCGGAGGCCTCGCCGAGCTCGCCGTCGAGGAGCATCGTGCGGAGCGCGGCGCGGGCGTCCTCGCGCGTCTCGGCCACGACGACGCCCTTCCCGGCGGCGAGCCCGTCGGCCTTGAGCACGACGGGGAGCGTGTGGGTCTCGACGTAGGCCTGGGCGTCGGTGTAGGCCTCACGCGAGAAGGCGCGCGCGGCGGCCGTCGGCACGCCGTGCCGGGCGAGGAACGCCTTGGCGAACGCCTTGCTGCCTTCGAGCTGGGCCGCCGCCCCACTCGGCCCGACGACGGGTACGCCCGCCTCCTGGAGCCGGTCGGCGAGCCCTGCCACGAGCGGCGCCTCCGGCCCTACGACGACGAGGTCTGCCGCCCGCTCGCGCGCGAGCCGCACAACGCCTTCGGCGTCGTCGGCGCCGACGGGGACATTCTCGGCGAGGGCGGCCGTGCCCGCATTCCCCGGCGCACACAGCAGCGCTGGCGCGCGGGGGCTCCGGGCCAGGGCGTGGAGCAGCGCGTGCTCGCGCCCGCCGCCGCCAACGACGAGGATGCGCATGAGGAAGGGACAGGGTCCGAGGGGCCCGGGAAATTAGACTTGGGTGGGGCGTAGATTGACCCCACGCTCCCCTTCTCGCCGTGGTCGCCCTTCTCCTCTTCCTGGCCCTCCTCTCCCCCGGTGGGTCGAGCAGCGCCCCGGTCGTCGCGCTCCCCTCTCTGCCCGACACCACCCGCGAAATCGGCGTCTCGCTCGACGTCAACCCGCTCGCGCTTTACTCGTCTACGTACGGGTTCGGTATCGAGGGCGACGTGGAGGTCAGCGGGCTGACGCCGGAGAGCGAGCTGGCCCTCGACGTCCGGCTCTCTCAGCGCCTCCAGCGTGGGCGGCTCTCGTTCTACACGGCCGATCCGTACCGGGCGCCGCTCTTCGGGTTTGCCGCGCTGCGGGGGCGGAACAGCTCGGCGTTCCGGTTCTACGGCCTCGGCCCCTCGTCCGACCGCGACAACAAGCTCCAGCTCACCCTCACCTCGGCCGACGCCGAGGCGCGCGTGGGGTGGTACCCGCTGGGGCACTCGGGACTGCTCCTTCAGCCGATGGCCCG
>DASPKS010000036.1:0-7668 GCA_035628035.1 Rubricoccaceae bacterium | reverse complement strand
CCTGGCCCGTCGCGTGGCCCTGGAAGTAGTGCTCGATGGCGTCGACGGTGGCGGGGTTTTCGAGGCTCGTCACGTCGCCGAGTGGCTCGCCGAGGTGAGCCGCACGGATCACGCGGCGCATCACCTTCGCGTTGCGCGTCTTCGGGAGGGCATCGACGAAGAACACCCCGCGCGGCTTGAGCGGCTTGCCGAGCGCCTCGACGAGCCCATTCACCAGGTCGGCGCGCATAGCCTCGTCGGGCTCGATGCCAGGTGCAGGCACGCAGAAGGCGACGATCTCCTGGTCCTTCAGCGGGTGCGGCACGCCGACGGCCGCCGACTCCAGCACGCGCGGGTGGGCGTTGAGCACGGCCTCCACCTCGGACGGCCCCACGCGCTTCCCGGCCACCTTGATGGTGTCGTCGCTCCGCCCGAGGATGTACCACACGCCGTCGGCGTCGATGGCGGCGAAGTCGCCGTGGACCCAGACCCCGGGGAGCTGGCTCCAGTAGGTGTCGTGGTAGCGACGGTCGCCGTCGTCCTTCCAGAACCCGCGCGTCATCCCGATCCACGGCTGCCGGAGAATCAACTCGCCAACGGCGCCACGGACAGGCTGTCCCGCCTCGTCTACCACGTCGGCATCCATCCCGACGATGGGACCGGAGAACCCGCACGGCTTCAGCGGCTGGAGGAAGTTGCCGCACACGATCCCACCCGAGATCTCGGTGCCGCCGGAGTAGTTGAGGATGGGCTTCTGCCCGCCGAGGGCGTGCGTGAAGAGCCAGCGCCAGGCGTCGGGGTCCCAGGGGCTGCCCGTCGAGCCGGCGGCGCGGAGGCCGGTGAGGTCGTAGCGATGAACGGGCTCCTCGCCGTGCGCCATCAGCGCGCGGATGAGGGTGGGGGAGACGCCGAGGTGCGTGACGCCGTGTCGGTTCGTGAGCGCCCACACGCGGTCCACGTCCGGCCAGTCGGGCGCGCCGTCGTAGAGCACCATCGTGGCGGCGTTGAGGAGAGACCCGAAGAGGAGCCACGGCCCCATCATCCACCCGATGTCGGTCATCCACCACAGCACGTCGCCCGGCTTGAGGTCCATCGGGTGACGGAGGTCCTGCGCGGCCTTGATAGGGAACCCACAGTGGGTGTGGACGGCCCCCTTCGGACGGCCCGTCGTCCCGCTCGTGTAGATGATCATGAGCGAGTCCTCGGCGGAGGTCCGCTCGGTGCGCGCGGCGTCGGGGTGGGCGGCCATCGCCTCGCGGCCCAGGGCCATCACGGCGTCCCACGGGCGGTCCCGCGTGAGGTGCATCGGCGTGGGCGCGTCTAGTTGGGCGTCGCCCACCCGCTCGACGACAACCACGGTCTCGACCGTAGGGCACTGGTGGAGCGCCTCGTCGGAGACGGGCTTCATCGGGACGGCCTTCCCCCGCCGCATCAGCGCATCGGCGACGATGAGCGCTTTGGCATCGGCGTCCTGGAGGCGCGTGGCGACGGCCTGCGCGCCGTATCCCGAAAACAGCGGCAGCACGATCCCGCCAATCTTGATGACGGCGAGGAAGGCCACCACCAGCTCGGGCGTCATCGGGAGGAACAGCCCGACAGCGTCGCCCTTCCCGAGGCCGAGCGCGCGGAGCCCGGCCGCGCACGTGTTTACCTCGCCGAAGAGGTCTCGGTAGGTCAGGTTGCGCTCGACGCCCTCCTCGCTCTCGTAGCGGATGGCGTCACGCCCGGCCACGTCGGTGTCCTGCCACTTGTCGAGGCAGTTATGCACGACGTTCATTTTGCCGCCCACGCACCATGCCGGCCGCTCGATGCCGCCTGCTGTGTCGAGGACCTGCGTGTACGGTTCGTAGAACTCGACGCCGAGGTCCTTCAGCGCCGCGTCCCAGAATCGCCCCACGTCCTCGACGGCCCAGGTGAGCAGCTCGTCGTACCCGCTCAGCCCCTGCGCCTTCCAGAAGGCGGCAAGGTTGGTCCGCTCGATGGATTCAGGGTCGGGCCGCCAGGCGATGGCCTGGCCGAAGGGGAACTCGGGCATGGGGGATCGTGCAGGGCATCCGCGTCTTCCTCTCTCGGGGGGGACAAGGGAGAAAAAACCGCAGGGGCGGCCGGTGTGGACGCCCCTGCGAAGGTAGAGCCGGGAGAAAAACCTCAGCGTGCCGAGTCGGCAGAGGAGACCGTCGCCGTCGCGCCGTCGCCGGCGTGGGGGGGGAGGGGCGCAGCGTCGGGGAGGGGGTGGCCGTGTCGCTCCGGCTGCCACGAGAAGACGTACTCCTCGTCCTCGATCTTGAGGGCCGTCTTCGTCGGGTGGAGCGGGCGGAACGTGTCCACCATCACCGCGAGCTCACGGGTCTCCTTCTTTCCGATGCTGGCCTCGGTCGTGCCGGGGTGCGGGCCGTGCGGGATGCCGCCGGGGTGGAGCGTGAACGAGCCGCGCTCGATCCCCTTCCGGCTCATGAAGTCGCCCTCGGCGTAGTAGAGCACCTCGTCGGAGTCGATGTTGGAGTGGTTGTACGGCGCCGGGATGCTCTGCGGGTGGTAGTCGAAGAGCCGCGGGACGAACGAGCACACGACGAAGTTGTGCGCCTCGAACATCTGGTGCACCGGCGGGGGCTGGTGGATCCGCCCCGTGATCGGCTCGAAGTCGTGGATCGAGATGGCGTAGGGGTACATGTAGCCGTCCCAGCCGACGACGTCGAACGGGTGGTAGCGGTACACGTACGGGAAGAGCTTCCCGTGCTTCTTGATCTTGACGACGAACTCGCCCTCTTCGTCGCGTGTGACGAGCTCGGTCGGGGGGCGGTAGTCGCGCTCGTGGTACGGCGAGTGCTCGAGGAGCTGCCCGAACTGGTTACGGTACCGCTTCGGGGGGTGGAACTCGCTCGGCGCCTCGATGACGAGGAGGCGCGGCTGCGACACTCCTTCGAAGGCCCACCGGTGCGTGAGTGTGCGCGGGATGTGGATGTAGTCGCCCTGCGTGAACTCCACTGTCCCCAGCGGGGTCTCCAGCCGCCCCTCACCGTCGTGGACGTACACGAGTTCGTCGCACGAGGCGTTCTTGTAGAACTCGTGCTCGCCCATGGGCTCGGTCGGCGCGGCGAGCGCGAGGAGCACATCGGCGTTGCCCATGATGTACTGGCGGCCGGAGAGCCAGTCGCCGCCGGGCTCGACCTCGGCCCCCTTGAAGTGGCGGTGCTGGAGGGAATCCTCCTTCACGAACTCGACGGCGTACGGCTCCGGCTTGCGCACGTCGTGGACGAGCGTGGGGGGGTGGATGTGGTAGGCGATGGAGGAGATCCCGGAGAACCCCTCGGCGCCGATCACCTCCTCGGTGTAGAGCGCGCCATCGGGGCGGGGGAACTGGACGTGCCGCTTGTCCGGCACCTGCCCCATGCGAACGTAGAACGGCATGGCGATGAGCGTGGGATGGTGTCAGCGGTTAGAGGTTGCCGCGGGCGGCCTGCTCGCGCTCGATGGCCTCGAAGAGCGCCTTGAAGTTGCCCTTCCCGAACGAGCGCGCCCCCTTCCGCTCGATGATCTCGTAGAAGAGCGTCGGGCGGTCCTCGACGGGCTTGGTAAAGATCTGGAGCAGGTACCCGTCGGGGTCGCGGTCGACGAGGATGCCGAGCTTGGCGAGCTCGTCGACGGGCTCGTCGATCTGGCCGACGCGGCCTTGCAGCTCGTCGTAGTACGACGTTGGAACGGTGAGGAAGTCCACGCCCCGGCGGCGCAGCTCGCCAACGGTGTGGAGGATGTCGTCGGTGGCGAGGGCGACGTGCTGGACGCCCTGACCGCGGTAGAAGTCGAGGTACTCCTCGATCTGGCTCTTCTTCTTCCCCTGCGCGGGCTCGTTGATGGGGAATTTGATCCGCTCGTTCCCGTTCGACATCACCTTCGACATCAGCGCGCTGTACTCCGTCGAGATGTCCTCGTCGTCGAACGAGATGAGGTTGGTGAAGCCCATCACGTCGGCGTAGTACTGCACGTACTCGTCCATCTCGCCGAGGTACACGTTGCCCACGCAGTGGTCGACGTGCTTGAGCCCGACGGGCTCGACCTGCCAGTGGGGGTTCTCCCACGCGCGGAAGCCCGGCATGAACAGCCCGCGGTAGTCCTTCCGCTCGACGAACGTGTGGATGGTGTCGCCGTAGGTGGCGATGGCGGCCGTCACGAGGCGGCCATCTTCACCCTCGTGCACGCGGGGTTCGTGGACGGGGCGGCCACCCCGCTTCGTCGTCTCCTCGAACGCGCTCGCGGCGTCGTCCACCCACAGCGCGATGTCGCGGACGCCGTCGCCGTGCTTGTGGACGTGCTCGGCAATGAAGGAGTCCGGCGTCAACGGGGCGGTGACGACGAAGCGGACCTTCCCTTGCTGGAGGAGGTAGCTGGCCGCCTCGCGGTGGCCCGTCTCGGGCCCGCGGTAGCCGGTGACCTGGAAGCCAAACGCGGAGGCGTAGTAGTGGGCCGCCTGCTTCGCGTTGCCGACGTAGAACTCGACGTAGTCGGTCCCGTTGATGGGGAGGAAGTCCTCTCCCGGGGCAACGGCGTCGGGGGCGTTGGCGAGGGCCGGAGGGGCGAGGGTGGGGGGTTCCATAGGGCGTCAGAAGGGCGTTCTGGACGGCAGAGCCGGGGTAAGACGGACGCGGGCGGGCGCGCGTTCCGCAAAGGTACCGCGCATCCGTTCGGCGAAAGGGGCGCGAGATGCCCTTGCGGGGGGACGGGGCGCGTGGCGTTCTTCCGGCCCCGTGCTTGCTCGTCCGATGCCTCGCCGCTTCGTTTCCCTCGTTGCCCTTCTGCTCCCGCTGGCCGCTGCTGCGCAGGGCGGGGGATGGCAGCTCCTCCCCAACTCCCCCGTAGCCGGCCGCTTCGAGGACGCCTCGTTCGTCAGCCCGACGACCGGCTGGGTCGTGGACGGCGAGGGGCGGACCCACCGGACGACCGACGGCGGCAACACGTGGACGCTCCGGAGCGACGTGACGGGGTATCTCCGCAGCGTCGCTTTCGTGAGCCAGACGAAGGGCTGGGTCGGCGTTCTCTTCAGCGGCATCCGCCTCTACGAGACGCTCGACGGCGGAGCGACCATGACCAACATCACGAACCGGATCTCGCCCGCCGTCAGCGGGGGCATCTGCGGGCTGTGGGCCGTCAACGCCGACACGGCCTACGGGGTGGGGCAGTACAGCGAGCCAGCCTACGTGATCAAGACCACCAACGGCGGCGCTTCGTGGCAGTCCACGCCCATCCCGGCCGCCCTCGCCACCAGCCTCATCGACGTGTATTTCTTCGACGGACGGCGCGGGCTCGCCGTCGGCGGTACGAACGGGATCGACCCGGGCAGCCGCGCCGTCGTGCTCGGCACCGAGGACGGCGGGCAGACGTGGACGCGCCGGTTCGTCAGCAGCGGGACGGGCACCACGAGCGAGTGGGCGTGGAAGATCACGTTCCCCACGCCCGAGGTCGGCTACGTCTCCATCGAGTACGAGGGGAGCACCTCCACCGGGAAGGTGCTCAAGACGACCGACGGGGGTCAGACGTGGACCGAGCTCCCGGTCCCCGGCGGGGACAGCATGCAGGGGGTCGGGTTCCTCACGCCGCTGCGCGGCTGGACCAGCGGGCGCGGCACGACGAGGACGACCACCGACGGCGGGGCGACGTGGGCGCCCGCGACGGGGCTCGACGGCTCCGTCAACCGGTTCGAGTTCTTCGGCGACACGCTCGGCTACGCGATGGGGCAGCGGGTGTACCGCCTCCGCGCCACCATGACCGCCGCCGAGCCCGAGCCCGAGCCCACGCGCACCGACCTCATCTCGGTAGCTCCGAACCCGTCGGGAGGCCCCGTCGCCATTACCTACCACCTCGCCACGGCCGGCCCCGTAGCGGTTGTCTTGTTCGATGCGCTCGGACGACAGGTGGCGACGCTCGCGAGCGGCGAGCAGGGGGCCGGCCTCCACCGTGTCGTGTGGGAGGGCGAAAGGGCGGCGGGCGTCTACTACGTGCGGCTCGTCGCCGGCGCGGCGGTGCGCATGCGGCCCGTCGTGCGGGCCGGGAGATAGGCGATGCCGCAGTACGAGCTGGAAGGGGTTGGCCCGGCGGGGTTCGCCGGGCTCGCGCGCGGGCGGACGCCGGAGGAAGCGGTGCGCCAGGCGGGCGGTTTCCCGGCGGAGGCGACCATCGAGGTCCAGCCAGCCCCCGACCCCCAGGGGTGGCACGAGGTCCGCGCGAGTGGCCGGCCCGCCGGGCGGCTCCGCCTCCACCAGCGCATGCGCTTCCGCAGGGACTGAGAAGGACCCCCTTCGCTTAAGCTTCCTGCCCGTTTCACCCGGACGGGCGCCTGTGCGTTTGGAGCGGCGTGTGGCCTCCCCGATATTCACTTGTTCTGGGCCGGCGAGCATGATCCGGCCTTATGGATCCCTTTACCTACCGGAATCTCCATGAACCTCCGCCTGACCGCGCTCGCCGTGGCCGTCCTCCTCCTGCCGGGGAGCGCGATCGCGCAGCAGCGTTCCCCCCTCGAGATCGGCGAGGACTACGTCGAGGCCGTCGCCGCCACCGGGGCCGGGGAGGCCCGCGCCGACGGGACGCCCCGCGCGCTCTACCGTCTCGACTACGCCGTCCGCTCCGCGTCGCCGGAGGCGATGGCGCGCGAGTTCCTCTCGGCCTATGCGAGCACCCTCCGCCTCGTGTCGCCTGCCCTTGACGACCTCGTCCACGTCCACACGCGGACTGGGCGCGCCGGGCACTCCGTCCGCTTCTTCCAGACCGTCGGCGGCGTGACCGTCTACGGGTCTGAGATCGCGGTGAACGTGGACCCGCGCGACCGCGTGCAGCTCGTGTTCTCGACGTACCAGCCCGGCCTCATGGTCGAGACCACGCCGGCGGTGACGGCCGAGGCGGCGCGCACGGCTGTCGCCGAGCACCTCGGCGGGCTCAGCGGCACGCTTCACCTCGACGAGACGGCCCTCGTCGTCTACCCGATGGAGAGCGGTGCCCGTCTCGCCTGGCAGGTCCGCCTCGCGCCCGACCAGCCGAGCGGTGACTGGGAGGCGTTCGTGGACGCGCGCACGGGCGCGCTCCTCCGCGTGGCCGACCGGACGATCTACGAGCGCGGCTGGACGCCGACGCCGGCCACGACCGCCCCGGCTTCCACACAGGCCCCCTCGTTCGTCCCGGCGCCGGCCCTGCCGCGCCGGATTGATGGTACGGGGATGATCTTCGACCCCGACCCCCTCACGCGCGCCGGCGTGCCCTACGGCACGCCCGGCTACGTGGACGGCGGCGACGCCAACACGCCGGAGCTTGAGGCCGCGCGCACGGCCGTCACCCTCCGCGACATCACCTTCGACGGGGCGCAGTACCAACTCCAGGGACCGTGGGCCTACGCCCTCGACTGGGATCTGCCCTTCAGCGGCATCTTCCCACAGCCTACGCCCGATTGGAGCTTCACGCGGGACCATGGTGCGTTCGAATGGGCCACCACGTACTGGCACATCGACAACTACATGCGGTACCTCAACGTCACCCTCGGGGTGTCCGTGATTCCGCACCAGTACACCACCGGCGTCCACTTCGACGCGCACGGGTTCAATGGCGCCGACAACTCGTCCTACTCTGGCGGCACGGGCAACCTCCGCTTCGGGGAGGGCTGCGTGGATGACGCTGAGGACGCCGACGTGATCCTCCACGAGCTCGGCC
>DASPKS010000035.1:0-5696 GCA_035628035.1 Rubricoccaceae bacterium | reverse complement strand
TCGTCGCGGACGTTTTTTCTTAGCCGCGCGCTCCACACGAACGCCTCGACGGCGTCGAGGCGCTGCTGGATTTTTCCGACGTCCCGCAGCGGGCGGACGAGCCAGCTCCGGAGGAGCCGTCCGCCCATCGGAGTGAGCGTCTGGTCGAGGATGCCGATGAGCGAACCGTCGCGGCGGCCTTCCTGGAGCGTGGCCGTCAGCTCCAGGTTCCGCTTCGTCTCGGGGTCGAGCGCGATGTAGTCCTCGGCCTGGTAGCGCTGGAGGCGGCGGACGTGCGGGACGCGCCCCTTCTGCGTCTCGCCGAGGTAATAGAGCGCCGCGCCAGCGGCCGTCAGCCCCACCGGCATCCCCTCCACGCCGAACCCCTTGAGCGAGTGCGTCTGGAAATGCCGGAGGAGGGTCTCGTAGGCGAAGTCGTAGGAAAAGACCCAGTCCTCCTGCGGCGTGACGGCCCACTCGCGCGTGCGGAGGGCTTCGAGCTTCCCCTTGAGCCGCTTGTCGATGAGCACCTCGGCGGGGGCGACGGTCTGGAGCAGGTGCGGGAAGCGCGCCTCCGGCACCTCCGTCACGTAGAACTCGCCCGTCGTCGCGTCCACGAAGGCGAAGCCGACCACGCCCTGCTGCCCGCGCTCGGTGCCCCACGCGATGGCGGCGAGGTAGTGCGCGTGCTTCGGCGCGAGGAGCACGTCGCGGAAGGCCACGCCCGGCGTGACGACCTCGACGACGCCGCGCTTGACGACCTGCCGGGCGAACTTGGGGTCTTCGAGCTGCTCGCACACGGCCACGCGGTAGCCCGCCTGCACGAGGCGCGGGAGGTGCTGGTCGAGCGCGTGGTGGGGGAAGCCCGCGAGGGGGACCTCCTCGGCCGCGCCGTTGCCGCGCTTGGTGAGCACGATGCCGAGCACGTCGGCGACGATGCGGGCGTCCTCGTCGAACGTCTCGTAGAAGTCGCCCATGCGGAAGAGGAGGAGCGCGCCGGGGTGGCGCTCCTTGATCTTCCAGTACTGCCGCATGAGCGGCGTCTCGCGCTGGCGCTTCCGCTCCTGCTCGTCGAGGAAGAGGTCGTTCTGGTCGGGCATCGCTAGGGGGCGGAGGCAGCGATGGAGTCACGGCGCTCGTGGGCCACGCGCATCGAATCGAGGAGGGCCCGGAGGGAGTCGGCGCGGGCCGCCTGCCGGTCAGCCCACGACGGCACCGCGCGTTCGACGAGCTCGATCCGGTGGAGCACCGTGAAGCTGCAGGTGAGCGGCGGCCCGGACGGGAGCCGCGTGATCGGGGGCCGCGCGTGGAACCGGCCCGTCACGCGCACGCGGTCGCCCGGCCCTACCCCACTGCTGTCGGCGGCGCGGACCGGCACCGGCGCGGGCGTGATGCCGTACCCCCTCGCGTCGGCCTCGTTCGGCCCGATCCCCTCTGGGATAAAGACCGTGGGGTAGGTCTGCGCCAGCGCTTCGGGCTCCGTCGGCGCATCGGGCGCAGGGAGGAGTTCGACCTGGCAGTTCTGGCGCCCCTCCCCGTCCGGCCCGCAGTAGAGCAGGCGCGGAAAGAGATGGAGGTAGCCCTCCGTGGTGAGCACGCGCTCGTGGTGCGCGGAGTCGCAGGCGGCCGCGTACGCCACGGTGACAGGGGTCCCCTCCACCGGCGCAGGATCGCCGCAGGCGGCGAGCACGAGGAGCCCGGTAACGATGGAAAAGGGGGCGTGGCGAGGCATCGGTTCAAAATACAAGCGCCCGCTGCCAGCGGTCCGGCAGCGGGCGCCTTCGCCTCGCGGCGGAGGCTACATCTGGTTCGCCGTGTCGGCCGGCATGGGGGCCGCGCCCCCGCTGTCGCCGCTCATCACGATGCCGCACCCGATCCGCGCGCCGGCGTTGCCCGACGGCTGGCTCGTGAGGTCGTCCGGGTTGGCGTGGACGAGCACAGCCTTCCCGATGATGCTGTTCGGGCCGGTGAGGGTGATGACCGCGTCGGTGAACGAGGTGTCTACGGCCCCACCGGCGTGGGCGAACACGTTACCGAAGTCGCCCGCGTGGCGCTGCGTAGCGGCGTTGAGGGGCGCGCCGTGGGGGGTGCCGCCGGGGCCGAAGTGCGGGCCGGCCCCCCCGCCCGGGTTCGGGTCGGTGTCGGGGTCTTCGGGAAGGTCTTCGGGCGCGCACGAGCCGTTCTGGTGGATGTGGAAGCCGTGCGAGCCGGGCGTCAAGCCGGAGAGGCCCACGGTCACGAGGACGCCGCCGTTCTGCGGCGTGAACGTGACGGTACCGCGGACCTCGGAGTCGCCGAGCGGCTCGATGTCGGCGCGGGCCGCTGGGCCACCCGCCGTGCCCGCGGTATCGGTCATCGCATCGCCATCGTCGGCGGTAGTGTCCACGGGGTCTACGTCGTCGGCGGGCTCGGTCTGGCAGGCGGCGAGGAGGAGGGGGAACGCAAGGAGGAAGCAGAAGCGCATCGGAGGAGGGGGAAGGGTGAGACGGGCAGGGGCGCCCGGGTCTTAAGCGCCCCTCGCTCTAACCCCCTCTCCTGCCGCCGGTTCAGCCCCCGGCCACCAGCCGCTCGCGCGCCGCGCGCGGCAGCCCCGCCACCACGAGGTCGTACGAGTGGTCCACCAGCTCCCGGACGAGCGCGTCGGGCACGTCGCCGCCGAGGCGGACGTAGTTCCAGTGTTTCTTGTTGAGGTACGGGCCGGGGTAGATCCCGTCGTACGCCTCGCGCAGCTCCACCGCCCGCTCGGGGTCGCACTTCAGCCCTACCTCGACGGGGACGCGCTCGAGGTCGGTGATGGCGAACATCTTCCCGGCCACCTTGAAGACGAGGTTGTCCGGCCCGAAGGGCTGGTCCTCGGTCGCGCCCGGCTTCGCGAGGCAGTACGCGCGGAGGGTGTCGAGCCGCATCGGGCTGAAAAAGGAGCGGGGAGGCGGCATGCCGCCTCCCCGGGGAAAAAGAGCCTCGGCCGCTCAGTCGCGGCTCTGGAGCTTGGCGAGGAGGCGGAGGATCTCGAGGTACAGCCACACGAGCGTGACGAGCAGCCCGAACGAGGCGTACCACTCCATGTACTTCGGCGCGCCCGCCTCGGCCCCCTGCTCGATGAAGTCGAAGTCGAGCACGAGGTTGAGCGCGGCGATGACGACGACGAACACGCTGAACCCGATCCCGATGGGGCCGGACTCGTGGATGAACGGGACCGTCGTCCCGAAGAACCCCATCACGAGGCTGACGAGGTACACGAGGGCGATGCCGCCCGTGGCGGCCACCACGCCCATCTTGAAGTTCTCCGTCGCGCGGATCATCCCGGTGCGGTACGCGAAGAGGAGCGCGCCGAGCGTCCCGAACGTGAGCCCGACGGCCTGGATGACGATGCCGGGGAACTGCATCTCGAAGAAGGCCGAGATGCCGCCGAGGGCGAGCCCTTCGAGGGCGGCGTAGATCGGCGCCGTGATCGGCGCCCACGTCTTCTTGAAGATGGTCACGAGGGCCGCGATGAGCCCGCCGATCACGCCGAGCAGGATGATCGGACCGACGGACTCCGGCGCGGCCTCCACCCGGTTCCACACCCAGAGGGCGGGCACGACCAGGATGAGGAGGAGGAGCGCGGTCTTGTTGACGGCGCCCTGCACCGTCATCACGTCACCGGACGCGGTGCGCGGGGCATCGCGGAAGACGCTGTCGCGGAGGGTGGGGTTCGACGTACGCATGGGCCAGCAGCAGGTGAAAACGGATAGCCGGAATCTACGCAGGGGGGCCTATCCGGTTACGAATGGGTTGACACCGGGAGCAGGGGCCCCTAGGTTCGGAAACGGCTTTCACGACTCCTTTCATACGCCCTAGCCCCCACCACGCTCGTGTTTCGCTACACCTTAACCTTCGTGCTGGCCGCGCTCGCCGCCGCCGGGGCCCGCGCCCAGACCTACGTGGACGTGATCGACCCCGCCGGGAATCCTGCGCTCTGGGGGCTCGAATGGCGTGCCGGCGCCCTCTACGCCACGGATACGAACCCGGACCGGCTCGTCCAAGTGGACCTCACGACGGGCGCGGTCACGCAGGAGTTCACCCTCTCGTTCGACCCGCGCGGGCTGGCCTGGGACGGCACCAACTGGCGGATCTCGACGGGGTTCGACACGTCGAGCCCCCTGATCTACACGCTCAGCCCGACGGGCACCAACCTGGGCTCGATCCCCGCGCCGAGCGCGCTCACGCACGACCTCCAGCTCCACGACGGCCGCCTCTTCGCAGCGAAGGCGTACCCTGACAACGAGGCCTCCGTCGTCGGCGTCGACCCGGCCACGGGCGCGGTGCTGGAGACCATCCCCTTCCCTTCGACGCAGCCGGGCGGGATCGCCTTCCTCGACACGAACACGTTCTGGGTGACCAACGTCGGCGACGACTCGGGCAGCTCGGGCGTCTACGTCCTCTGGAAGATGAACCGCGCCGGGGCCGTCCTCGACACCCTCGCGATGCCCGACGGCTACTCGCGCCCCCGTGGGCTCGCCTACGACGGGACGCGCTACCTCTACGTGGTGCTGCGCGAGGACGTGACCCCCTTCGAGTGGCACATCGCCAAGGTGGACCTCCAGAGCGCCGGGAACCCCGAGCTCTCCTATTCCCCCTCCGCGTTCGACTTCGGCCCGCGCGTCTTCGGCGCGAGCTACAACGCCCCCCTCATCCTCTCGAACGTCGGCGACGGACCGCTCGTGATCTCTAACGTCCAGGTCACCGGCGACGCCGTATTCACGACTGACCTCACAGCGCAGACCATCGCACCCGGCGCGACGATCAACGCCACCGTCACGTTCGCGCCGACGGCGGCCGGCCCGTACAGCGCCACGCTCACGTTCGAGACGAACGACGTGAGCGCGCCCGTGGTGACCATTCCGCTCGCCGGGATCGGCCTCCACGCGCAGCGTCACCTCACACTGCTCGACCCGAGCCACGACTACGGGCCCGTGCGCATCGAGCCCCCCGGCGACGCCCTCAGCGTGGTCCGCTGGCCGACGCGGCTCGTCAACGAGGGCGCGACGACGCTCACCGTCACGGGCATCACGTTCTCCGACCCGGCCTTTACGGCGGACGAGACGACGTTCCCGCTCACGCTCGCCCCGCTCGACACCGCCGTCGTCCGCATCGCCTTCCGCCCGACGCAGGTGCGCGCGTACAGCGCCACGGCCACCGTCGCCAGCGACGACCCCGAGAGCCCCACCCGCACCATCACGCTGGCAGGCCAGGGCGTCAATCCCGTGCTGGAAGGCGGCGACGTGGTATGGCACTACGACGTCCCGCTGAACCCGCAGACCTCCTCGACCGACCGGAAGGTGTTCAGCCTCACCCCGATGGACGACATCACGGGCGACGACCGGCCCGACCTCGTCCTCGCCGCGCGGAACTACCAGACCATCGCGCTCGACGCAAACGGCTGGGGGACGCCCGACACGCTCTGGACCTTCCGCACGTGCCCGAACAACAACGACTGCGGCGCGGTCAGCGGGAACGCCCAGCTCTTCGAATACGGCCTCGCCACGGGCGTGGACCTCAACGGCGACGGCACCGGCGATGTGGTGATCGGTACCGAGGGCGGGAACGACGGCGTCTACGCCCTCGACGGGCGCAACGGGAACGTACTCTGGGAGACGAACGACGAGAGTGACCCGTATCTCGCCAGCTACTACTCAGTGAGCGTGGGCGACGTGGACGGCGCGTACGACGTGAAC
>DASPKS010000034.1:0-7327 GCA_035628035.1 Rubricoccaceae bacterium | reverse complement strand
CGCCGCCTCGAAGATGGCCGCCGCGAGGCCCACCCAGAACGCGGCCGGCGACGCCTCGCCGAGCCCGCGCAGGACGAGGTGGAGCGCCACGAACCCGATGGCTGCTGCGACGAGCGCCGCCAGCGCCACGCGCTTCATCTTGCGGAGGGCTGCCCGCTTCCCCGCCTCGTCGCGTACGGTGGGCGGGGGCGGGATGAAGTCGTCCGGCACGTGCGGTGCGACGTGCGCAGGGGCACCGTTCTGCGGCGCGGGGGGTGCTGAGACAGGAGGGGCTTCGACCGGGAGCATGAGAGCGGAGGGGAGCGCGCGGCGCGGGCGCTCTTACGAGGGAAAGGGGCCGCGCGATTCAAACGAGCCCAGCGGGGCATCGGGAAGGGGACCGGCACCGGGAAGAAGGCCCCCTATCTTCCTGCGCCGCCCCTAGCCGCTTGCCGATGCGCTTCGCCGCCTTTGCGCTTTTCACCTGCCTCGTCCTCGCCGCCTGCGATACCGCGGCCGACGACGGCCTCCTCCGCCGCGTCAACTTCGAAGCAGGCTCCGCCTTCCGCTATGAGCGCACCTTCGCCGAGCTCGACTCGGACGGGACGCCCACGTTCGTCTCTCGCGATACCTTCGAGGTACGCATCGCCGGCGAAAACGCGACGGTCGGCGGACTCGGCGGACTGGTGGAGTGGGTAGTCCGCCGCGACACCACCGAGGCGAGCGTGTGGTACCGCCAGAGCAGCCGCGCCCTCGAAGAGATCGCCTATGAGCCGAGCTTGGCGCTAGCCAACGCGCCCGTCCTCCGATCCGGCGGGCTCGCGGCATCCCCTAGCGCCGCCGGATTGGGATGGATGGCGCCGCCCGAAGCGACGGGGGATATCGTCTTGCGTGAGCCGCCGCGCGTGGTGGTGCGCTACCCCGCCGAGGTAGGCGATTCCTGGACGCATTGGGAGAGGGAGGAGGACGGGTGGTCGAGCACGCGCGAGGTCACCGGTTACCACGACGTGGCCACGCCCGCGGGAACGTTCCGCTGCGTCGTGCTCCGCTCGCGGAACTTCGCGAACGGGGAGGACATGGGGCTGGAAATGACGGACTACGTGAGCGAGCGCGGCCTCATCCGCCGGGTCATCTCGTACGAGTTCGAGCCCGAGCCGGGTCAAACGCATCGCGCACGGGAGCAGCATGAGCTGATCGCGCTGGAGGACTGAGGCGAACCCAGGCCGCGTCTATCTTCGCCCACAGATGCCTGTCCTCTCCGTCGATGCCGAGCCGTCTCCCGCTTCTCTGTCTTCTGTCTGCCTTCCCCTGTCCACTGGTCTCGGCCCAGCCCATCGCGCCGGGGCCGGCGCCGCTCACGGTGGACCGCATCATGCAGGACCCGAAGACGTGGGTCGGTGCCTGGCCGAGCGACGTGTTCTGGGTGGACGGGCGCGACGAGGTCTACTTCCTCTGGAACCCGCGCGGGCGGTTCGTCGCCGACTCCCTCTTCCGCGCCGACCCCGACGGCGGGGAACCCGTCCAGGTCACGTCCGCCGAGCGCCGCGCGCTGCCGCCGCGCTTCGAGGGGTGGCACGCCAACCGCCTCGCCTACGACGCCGGCTTCGAACGACGCGTCTTCGCGCGTGACGGCGACCTCTACGTCTACGACCTCGACGAGGACCGCCTCGCGCGGCTGACCGCCACGCGCGCGGCGGAGGCCGACCCCCGCTTCTCGCCCGATGGCCGCCACGTGGTCTACCGTCAGGGCGACGCCCTCTTCGCGCTCGACCTCGCCGCCGGCGCCACGCGCCAGCTCACCGATCTCCGGCGCGGCGAGGCCCCGGCCGACCCCGCGCCGAGCCCGCAGGATGCCTACCTCCGGCGCCAGCAGACCCGCCTCTTCGACGTCCTCCGCGAGCGCGCCCGTCGCGACTCCCTCGGCGAGGCCGCCCGCGAGCGCGACGAGGACGCGCGGGGCTATCCACCCGTTTTCTACATCGGGGATAAGACCGTCGAGCAGCTCCGCATCGACCCCACCGAGCGGTTCGTCACCTTCACGCTCTCGACGACGTCGGGGGAGACGGAGACGCGGCTCGTCGGGTACGTCACGGAGTCCGGGTACGCCGAGGACATCATGGCCCGCGCGAAGGTGGGCGCGCCCGGGGTCTCGCCCGTCCTCCACGTGCAGGACCTCACGCGCGACACCACGTTCACGGTGGACCTCACCGCGCTCCCCGGCTACTACGACGCCCCCGACTACGCCCGCGAGCGCGGCGCCACCGCCGACTCCTCACGGCTCCCCATTCCCTTCGGGCCGTACTGGAGCCCCGACGGCCGCTTCGCCGTCCTCGACGTGCGGACGTACGACAACAAGGACCGCTGGATCGTCCGCCTCAACCCCGAGACCGGCGCGCTCACCGTACTCGACCGCCAGCGCGACGACGCGTGGATCGCCGGGCCCGGCATCTCGTGGTGGGGCGGGGAGTCGAGCGTGGGCTGGATGGCCGATAGCCAGCGGTTCTGGTTCCACAGCGAGCGCTCCGGCTTCAGCCACCTCTACGCGGCCGACCTCGAGTCGGGCGTGGTGGGGCCGCTGACGAGTGGCGCGTTCGAAGTCGAGAGCGCCGTGCTCTCGAAGGATGGGGAGACGTGGTTCCTCCTGACGAGCGAGGGCTCGCCCTTCGAGCGCCACGTCTGGCGGATGGATGCCGACGGCGGCGAGCGCACGCGGCTCACGAGCGGCGCCGGCCGCCACGACTTCGTCCTCGCGCCCGACGAGGACCGCCTCGCGCTCCTCACCTCCACGGGCAACCGCCCGCCCGACGTGTTCGTCCAGGCGGCGCGCCCGAATGCGGACGTACAGCGGATCACGACCTCGCCCACCGAGGCGTGGGCGGCGTACCCGTGGCGCGCCCCCGAGCTCATCGAGATCCCGGCCTCCGACGGGGCGCGCGTGCCCGCGCGGATCTACCGCCCCGCTAACCCCAACGGCGCGGCCGTGCTGTTCGTGCACGGCGCGGGGTACCTCCAGAACGTGCACCGCTGGTGGAGCACCTACTACCGCGAGTACATGTTCCACCACCTCCTCGCCGAGCGCGGCTACCTCGTGCTCGACCTCGACTACCGCGCCTCCTCCGGCTACGGCCGCGACTGGCGCACGGCGATCTACCGCCACATGGGCGGGCGCGACCTCCAGGACTACGTCGACGCCTCGCAGTACGTCGGGGCCGAGTTCGGCATCCCGCCCGAGCGCGTGGCGATCTACGGCGGCTCCTACGGCGGGTTCATCACGCTGATGGCGCTGTTCACCGAGCCCGAGCACTTCGGCGGGGGCGCCGCCCTTCGCTCCGTGACCGACTGGGCGCACTACAACCACCCCTACACCGCGAACATCCTCAACACCCCCACCGCCGACTCGCTCGCCTTCGCGCGGTCGTCGCCCATCGAGTTCGCCGCCGGTCTCGAAGACCCCCTCCTCATGTGCCACGGGCTCGTGGACGACAACGTGCAGCCGCAGGACATCTTCCGCCTCACGCAAAGGCTCATCGAGCTGCGCAAGGAGGACTGGGAGCTCGCGCTCTACCCCGTCGAGCCGCACGCGTTCGTCGAGCCGACCTCGTGGGCCGACGAGTACAAGCGGGTGCTGGAGCTGATCGAGCGGAGCGTGGGGCCGCTGCGCGGCGGCGGCGAGACCGAGGGGTAGCACAAAAGGATGCTGCTCGTCGCCGTCACCGGGGCCGTCGGGGCGGGGAAGACCACGCGGCTGGCCGCGCTCGCCGCGTGGGCGCAGGCGCGCGGCAAGCGCGTAGACGGCTTCCTCGCCCGCGCGGGCGAGCGACCCGGGTCCGGCAAGCCCGCCGCGCGGTACGACCTCGAATGGATCGCCTCGGGGGAGACGACACCCTTCGCCCTCCGCGACGAGGCCGCGCGCGCGGAGACCGGCGTGCCCTACCGCTTCGACGCGGACACCTCTGCGCGCGTCCGGACCTGGGCCGAGGGACTGGCCGAGGACCCACCCGACCTCGTGCTCCTCGATGAGTTCGGGCGGGCAGAGGCCGAAGGCCACGGGCATCTCCCCGCGTGGCCGGCTATCGTCGCCGCCGATCCTGCCGTCGTCGTGATCGCCGCGCGCGAGGAGTGGGTCGAAGGGCTCGAAGCACGCCTGGGCCGCCCCTTCGATGCGCGCGTGGACGCCGCGGCGCCCGAGGCCGACGACCGCCTCCGCGCCCTCTGCACCGAGCACGACGACTGGACGCGCGTCGGGCTCTACGGCGCGGGCGCGGGCGGGATCGAGGTCACCGTCGGCTCGGCGCTCCACGCGGGGAAGGTGCCGCTCCGCGGCTTTTTCCTCTCGACGACCGAGGCCGTCGTGATGGCGTACGCCGGCGACGGGCTCGCGCACCGCCCGCGCGTGGTGTGGGTGCCGTTCGTCTCGGCCGGTCTCAAGGCGCTCTCGCCCGCCGGCAACCGCCTCCGCCCGATGCTCGCCATCACCGTCGAGGGGTTGCTGTTCAGCGGGGCCGTGCGCGCGCTCGGGTGGAACCGCCTCGCGATGTTCGTCGGCGGCGCGCTCGCGGGCGCGTGGGCCGGCGCCCAGGGGTTCTTGCTTCAGTACCTGCTGGTGGGGCGTGATCTCCTGCGCGCGTACGACGCCCTCGTCGCCTGGGCGGCGGCGCGGGGGTGGGGCGCGCCCGGGCTGGCCGCGCTCGTCGCCGGCTGGGTGGCGCTGCACGCGCTCGGCGCGGGGGCGATCACGGCGTGGGCGTGGCGGCGCCGGCGCGTGGCGGCGCGCATCGAGCGGGCCGTCGAACGCGGCGTGCGGAGCGTGCCCATCCGTGAGCGGGCGGCTTCACGCGGGGAGGCGTGGCGCGGGGCCCTGCGCGACCTCACACGTCCGTCGTTCTGGTTGCCCATCGTGCTCGTCGCGGCGGTGGTGGTCGCGGCGGGGGCGCCGTGGGAGCGGGCGTTCTGGATCGGCGTGCGCGCGGCCACCGTCGGGCTCGTCGTGTTCGCGCTCGCGCGGCGCGTGGACCCCAAGCGCATCGCCGCGTGGCTCCGCCGACGAGGACGGTGGGGACCGGCCGAAGCGCTCGACCGCGCGGTCGGCAAGAGGGGCTCGCATCGTCGCGCGTAAGTAGTGGTCGCGGGACGCACACAGCGCGACCTCGAAGTGGCGCGAAGAGGTCGTGCGGGAATGCAAAGGGTGGGCTAGGAATGGCGCGATGAATGCCGTATGCTCCGCCAATTTTGTACGTCACCTCACCCACCCGCCGATGCGCATCTGCATCCTGACGTACCACTCGCACGAGACCGGCTCCGTCCTCGCCGAGCACGAGCTGCCGTGCAGCCCCGAGCCTTACCTCGACGGGCACGAGTGCACGACGGTGTACCTCACGAAGGAGACGGCCGTCCACCGGCTCGGCCAGCTCGCGCGCGAGGGGTACGACGTGTTCTTCAACCTCTGCGACGGCGCGTGGGACGACACGAGCCCCGGCATCGAGGTGGTGATGGCGCTGGAGCGGCTCAACGTCCCGTTCACCGGTGCGACGAGCGCGTTCTACGAGCCCACGCGCGAGGCGATGAAGCGGGTGTGCGAGGCGTGGGGCGTGGCCTCGCCGCTCGGCGTGCACGTCCACGGGCAGAAGGACGTCGAGCGCGCGCTCGACGAGCTCCGGTTCCCGATGTTCGTCAAGCACCCGAGCAGCTACGCGAGCGTCGGCCTCACGCGGGACTCGCGCGTGGAGACGCCCGAGGCGCTCCGCGCGCAGGTGCAGAAGATGATCGAGGGGTACGGCGCCGCGCTCGTCGAGGAGTTCATCGAGGGGAAGGAGCTGACGGTCCTCGTGGCTGAGCACCCCAATGAGGGCGCCGCCCCGACGGCGTACATCCCCATCGAGTACCGCTTCCCCGACGGCGAGACGTTCAAGCACTACGACCTCAAGTGGGTGGACTACGCCGGCCTCCAGGCCGCGCCCGTCGCCGACGCCGCGCTCGCCGAGCGCGTGCAGGACGGCGCGCGGAAGCTCTTCGCCGGGCTCAACGGCGCCGGCTACGGCCGCTGCGACGTCCGCGTCGACCAGGACGGCGTGCCGTACTTCCTCGAGATCAACGCCAACTGCGGCGTGTTCTACCCCGTGAGCGACCCCGGCAGCGCCGACCTCATCTTGTTGAACGACCCCGCCGGGCACCGGGGGTTCGCGCATCAGGTCGTCGAGGCCGCGCTGGCGCGGCACCGGCGGCGTCAGCGGAAGTGGGCCGTGCGGCGGCTCCCCGAGCGCGGCTACGGGCTCGTCGCCACCACGCGCATCCGGAAGGGGGAGACCGTGCTCCGGTTCGAGGAGCGCGCGCACACCCTCGTCACGCGCGGCCACGTGAACGCTACGTGGGGCCCGCGCGAGCGCGACTGGTTCGCCCGCTACGCGTGGCCGCTCACCGAGGAGGTGTGGGTGATGTGGGAGCAGGACCCCGAGGCGTGGCGCCCGGTCAACCACGGGTGCGAGCCGAATGCGTGGCTGAGCGGGCTCGACGTCGTCGCGCGGCGGCCCATCGCGCCGGGCGAGGAGGTCACGCTCGACTACGCCACGTTCTACCACGAGACGATGCCGGCCTTCGCGTGTACCTGCGGGGCCGCCACGTGCCGCGGCGTCGTCTCCGGCGCCGACGTGCTGGCCCCGTTCGTGGACCGGTACGGGAAGCACGTCTCCGACTACGTCCGCGCGCGGCGGGCCGCCCGTCCTGCCCCGCTCAAGAAGGTGGCCCTGAAGGGGGCGAAGCGCGGCGCGGGCTGACCCAGCGACAGAGCTCGTCCGGATGGTGTTCGTCGCCTTCTCATGCCGGAGGGGGTAGGGGGTGACGTATCCTCCAACATGCGTTTTCTCTACGCCCTCAGTGCCCTTTTGCTCGCCCCGGCGACCCGCGCCCAAGAGACATTCTATACGCTCGCTTCGCCAAACGAGGAGGTGGTAGGCCAGTTCGGGTACGCCGTGGGCTCGACGGGCGACCTCACCGGCGACGGCGTAGGCGACCTCATCGTGGGGGCCTCCCGCGAGTTGGTTGACGGCGTCCGCGCAGGGCGCGCGTACGTGTTCTCGGGGCCGACGGGCGCCCTCGTCCACACCCTCTCTTCTCCGCACGGCAGGCCCGATGGCTCCTTCGGGTGGTCAGCAGACGGGGCGGGCGACGTGGACCTCGACGGTGTGCCCGACCTCATCGTGGGGGCGTGGGCCGAGCGCGGGGTCGGCAGCGCGCTCCAGGCCGGGCGGGCGTACGTGTTTTCCGGTGCGAGCGGGGTCCTCCTCCACGAACTCCACTCCCCCAACGAGGAGGTCGAGGGCCACTTCGGGCATGCGGTCACGGGTGTCGGCGA
>DASPKS010000033.1:0-3911 GCA_035628035.1 Rubricoccaceae bacterium | reverse complement strand
GTCCCGGGCGAGGGCGTCGTCGAGCAGGCCTGCGGTCGTGGCCGCGCCGGTGACGAACAGGAAGGCGTGGTCGTGCAGCGTCCCCTCGGGGCTGCGCCAGCCGCCGAGCCAGCCGGTCTCCGGGTTGAAGAACGCCGGGGTGTACGAGGCCCTCAGCCGGTCGGCCCAGGCGTCGAGGCCGGTGGCGAGGTCCGCGGCGCCCATCACCGGCAGCAGCGCGGCGAGCCGGACGAGGGCGGGGTAGAGCAGGGCGTTGGCGAAGGCGTCCTTCCACCCGAACGACAGCACGTCCCACCAGCACGTGCTCCACTGCTGCGTGCCGCTCACGCCGGTGCGGTAGGGGCTCTCGATGAGCCCGTCGCCGTCGAGGTCCCGCGCCCGCATCCGGTCGAGCTGCCGCTGGATGGGGCCGTGGAAGGCCCGCACCCATTCGGGCGTACCGCGCGCGGCGAGGTAGTCGGCGAGGCCGAGCAGGCCGGCCGTGCCGGTCATGAGGTACTCGTCCTCGGCGAGGTGGCGGCGGCCCTTCGTGACGAGCCAGCCGCTCGCGTAGCCGGGGGCGTCCTGGAGCCACCGTTCGAGCGAGGTCCGCAGCAGCTCGTCGGCAGCGAAGCCGGGGAGCACGTCGCCCAGCCGGGTCGTCGTGGCGGCCCAGGTGTCCATGCAGATCGGGCAGTGCATGGAGGCGCCGTTGTTGGTGAGCGTCGCCGTGTCGGGTCGGTAGGTGAGCGCTGTGAGGGCGCACCGTTTCACCGCCTTCTGGACGGATTCGGGCGCGTCGTCGTGGAGCGGGACGCGGAGGCGGTCGAGCCGGAAGCGGACGGTGGCCTCGAAGCGGCCGGCAGGGAGGAGGTAGTCGCCTTCCGGCTGCGGCACCTCGCCGACCTTGATCTCCAGCCGCGTCCGGTCCTCCTGCCGGATCACGTCGCCGCGGAGGAGCACGTCGCCTTCGGCCTCGATCCGGAAGCTCCCGAAGCCGGGCACGTCGAGCCACGCGGGCGCCGCGATGAGGCCGGTCTCGCCCTCCGTCACGAGCGGGCCGATGAGGTGGGATGGCGACACACGTGAGTCGAGCCCGAACGCCCACGCGGCGCTCGTGAGGGCGCGGAGGGACACGTTGCTCTCCCGCACGGCGTGGAGCGTGAGGCCGTCTGCCTCCACCGTCCACGCAAGCGTGTAGCGGACGAGCCCGTCGAGGTCGAGTCGATACCGAACTGTGCTGCCGGTCACCTCTGTCTCCCCCTCTACCTTCCACCGGAGGAGCGGCGCGGCGACGGGCTCCTGCCCGACGGGCGAGAGCATCGGCCCCTGGTAGTAAACGCCGGTGCTCGTGCGGAGAAGGTTGCCCCCGAACCCATCGCCCTTGGCGAGGGCGAGCCGCGTGCCCGTCGCCCGCGTGAGCGCGAAGCCGACGTCGAGGCGGTCCGAGCGGAAGCGGACCTCGCCGTACCGGTGTGTGGCGGTGAGGCCTTCCGGCAGCCCGGCGAGGTCCACCGCGCCCACGGTGAGGAGGCGTTCGTCGCGGGGCGCCTTCGGCGGGGCCACTTCAGCCTCGATGGAAAAGGCACCGGTGGCGAGGTTCCAGGAAGGCCACCAGCCGTCGGCGTCGCTGCGGCGCACTTCGAGGGCGAGGCACGACGTCTCGACGCCGTCCAGCTCGAACCATACGACGCCCTTGTGCGGGTCGGGCACGTCGCGCTCGTCGAGGAGCACCTGCCACTGGCCGTCCATCCAGGCCCGCACGCGAAAGGCCGTCACGCGGTCGAGGTCGACGAGGCTGCCGCACTTGTGGTAGCCCTTCGCCCGCCGCAGGCCCATGCGTCGCATCGCCACCGGGGCGTGGAGCTGGAGGATGCGGGCGTGGACGATCCGGTGCGCGGGGGCGCCGGCCTCACCGTCGAGCGGGGTCGTCCAGAAGGCGTGCGTGATGGCGAGCCGGCCATGGGCCGCCGCGTCGCCCATCGGCGGCTCGTAGTCGCGCAGCGTCAGCAGGTCGATCATCGTGTCAGGGCAGCCAAGCTGCTCCTTCTGAAGTCATTGCGAGGAGGCCCGCAGGGCCGACGTGGCAATCCGGTTGGAGGGGCACAGAACCATTCGAATGGTCAGGAGACCTTCGGCCTGGATTGCCACGTCGCTTGGCTGTGCCGCGCTCCTCGCAACGACAGGGTGAGGGAGTGTAGTGGTTCGCTCCCTCACGCTGCCTGGAAGTCGCGCGTATGGAGCCGGTCGGCCTCGGCGTGCTCGTCGGCGGTGTAGGGGCGGCGTGTGTGGCGTTCACCGCGTCCATCAGCTCGGCCTCGGTCTTGGCGCCGCTGAGGGCGAGGGTGACGTGGGGATTGTCGAGCACCCAGCGGAAAGCTGCCTGCGGCAGCGTCGTCACGTCGCCGCGCACGAGAAGGCCCTTGAGGGCGTCAGCGTAGGCGGCGCGCTCGGCCACCTCCTCGCGCGGGTAGCGGGCGTTGAGCGTGCCCTCCGGGAAGACGGTGTCGGCCGTGATGGCGCCCGAGAGGAAGCCGTTGGCGAGGCACTCGCGCGCCACGATGCCAACGCCCTGGCCGGCGAGGTCGGCGATGAGGGACGCCGCCTCCCGGTTCATCAGGCTGTAGACGACCTGGATCGCGTCGATGCGCCGCTCCTCGGCCCACTGCCGCGCCATCCCCTCGGTGTCCTGGAACATCGAGATGGAATGGCCCACGTAGCGGACCTTGCCCTCGGCGCGGAGCCGGTCGAGCTCGGCCCATACGTCGTCGTGGATGTCGTGCGCGCCGAAGGGGGAGTGGAAGAAGACAAGGTCGAGGTGGTCGCGCCCGAGCCGCATCAGGCTCCCCTCGACGGACTCCCGCGCCCGCGCCGCGTGGAAGTTGGGGGCGGCCCCGTCGGTCGAGTACCGGCCGAACTTCGAGAAGATGAGCACCCGGTCGCGGTCGGCTCCCAGCGCCTCGCCGAGCACGGTCTCCGCGATGCCGTTGCGCTTCGTGTCGCCGTAGAGCGGGGCCGTGTCGAACACGTTGATGCCGGCCTCGACGGCGGCGCGGACGGTGCGGTGGGCGTCGGAGGCGGAGACGTCGCCGTAGATCTGCGCGGCGAGCGCCCACGTCCCGAGCCCGATCTCGGTGCAATCGAGGCCGGTCCGGCCAAGCGTGCGGGTGTTCATGGAGAATGAGGTGGGCAGAAGGCGGGGGCGAGGGCAGAACCATCAGCAGCGTCATCCTGAGCCGCAGGCGAAGGATCTACATCGCACTACTCGGTGGCTTGGTAGAAGCACCGAGCATCCTGTGAGTAGATCCTTCGCTGGCGCTCAGGATGACACGGTGAGGGAGGGAGGCGGGGAGGTTGCATTGAGCAAAGGACGCAATTCGGCTACGGCGCGCTCTACGAAGAGACGGAGCATGGCCTCGCCTTCTTCGACGCTGGCATGTCGGGGGTCCTCGCCCCAGACGCCGTGCTCGTCGAGGGTGGGGGCGGGGCCGTCGGGGATGGCGGCGAGGTCTACGTGCTCGGGGGCGAAGCGGAGCTGGAGCGACACCTCGCCCCGCGCGGCGTGGTTGGCGGGGTAAACGTCCTGAATGAGGTCGAAAGACGTCCAGAGGCGCGCGGCCACGTCGGGGCGGCGCGCGGCGAAGGCGTTCACGGCCCCGTGGAGGGCGTCCTGGTGACCCTGCCCGGCATGGCCGGTGACGACGACGAGCACGCGCCACCCCTCGTCGGCGAGCCCGTCGAGCAGCTCCGCGCAGAGGGCGGCGACCGTCTCGGCCCGGTGCTCGACGGTGTGGCCGAACCCCTTGAACGGCTTGATCGTGTCGGTGCCGGCGTAGATCGGCGGGAGCACGACCCCCCCGAGGGCTTCCGCGAGGGCCACGCACTGCCCCTCGGCCTGCATGCCGTCGAGCCCGGTGGGGGCGTGGACACCA
>DASPKS010000032.1:0-21516 GCA_035628035.1 Rubricoccaceae bacterium | reverse complement strand
GCCACAGCACGGGCGCGCTCGCGCTGACGGGCGTCGGTGCGGGCGCGCTGGCGGCCCTGGCCGGCGTCGGCGGCGGCTTCGTGCTGGTGCCGCTCTACCACGGCTTCCTCCGCTTCCCGACGAAGGCTGCCACGGCCACCTCGACGGCGGCCATCGTGCTCATCGCGGCGGCAGGCGTCGTCACCTACATGGTGCTCGGGCAGGGCGCGCCCGTGCCGGTCGGCGCCGTTGGCTACGTGGACCTCGTGCGCCCGCTCGCGCTCGCCCTCCCCGCGATGGCGACGGCCCCACTCGGGGTGTGGATCGCGCGGCGTGTGCCCGTGCGGGCGGTCCGCCTCACCTTCGCCGCCATCGTCGCCGTTACGGCGGTCCGGTTGCTCTGGGACGCGCTGCGCTGATAACGGCGAAGCCGGCACTCTGCCCCGCCACGATGACACCTGAACAGAAAAAGGCCCTGCTCGTCCCTGTCATCCTCGTTCTCTTGGCATTTCTCCTGTGTAAGCTGGGTCCCGAGATTCTTTTCGGCTGGTGGCAGCGGATGATAGAGGGGCCTCGGGCGCCGTGACCGCTGTGCCGGTGTGTTAGGTGTAGCGCGGGCGCGCTGCATTGAACGGTAAAGACGGGCCGCGTACTTTCGCCGCGGGGGCGCTAAGGCTCCCGCGCACGCGATGGTTCGTCTGGCAGACCGGCTGAGCGCCGCCCGGCAGGCGCAGTTCGTAGGGCGGGCGGCGGAGACGGCGCTCTTCCGGGAGGCGCTGCGCGCCGACGACCTCCCCTTCCACCTGCTCCACGTCTACGGGCCCGGCGGGATCGGGAAGAGCACGCTGCTCCGGCAGTTCGCCGGGATGGCCGCCGAGGCGGGCGCGCGGCCCCTCCGCCTTGACGGCCGCAACGTGGACGCAAGCCCGGCCGGCTTCGAGGCCGCCCTCGCCGCCGCACTCGGCCTCCCGGCCGACGCCTCGCCGGGCGCCGCGCTCGAAGCGCGCCCCGAGCGACACGTCCTCCTCGTCGACACGTTCGAGTTGCTCGCGCCACTGGAGACGTGGCTCCGCGAGGTGTTCCTGCCCGAGCTCCCCGCGCACACGCTCGTCGTCCTCGCGGGGCGGCAGCCGCTCGGGCCGGAGTGGATGGCCGACCCCGGCTGGCAGGCTCTCGCCCGCTCCATTCGCCTCGTCCCGCTTTCTCTCTCGGAAGGGCGCGACTACCTCACGCGCCGCGCCGTCGCCGACGACCAGCAGGACGCCGTGCTGGGCTTCACCCGCGGCCACCCGCTCGCCCTCTCGCTGGTGGCCGACCTCTTCGAGCAGCGGCCGGGGTTCCACTTCGAGCCGGAGGCGGCGCCCGACGTCATCACGGCGCTGCTGGAGCAGTTCGTCCAGCGCGTGCCGGG
This sequence comes from Rubricoccaceae bacterium, assembly GCA_035628035.1. GTDB lineage: Bacteria > Bacteroidota > Rhodothermia > Rhodothermales > Rubricoccaceae > DASPKS01. Next base: position 20,126 of record DASPKS010000032.1, on the reverse strand, counting down.
CCCGGCCCACCGTGCGGCCCTCGAAGCGTGCGCGCTCGTCCGCGTGACGACGGAGGCGCTCCTCGCCGAGATGGTCGGCGTCGAGGACGCGCACGAGCTGTTCGCGTGGCTGCGGCGCGTCTCGTTCGTCGAGGCCGGGCCGTTCGGGCTGTTCCCCCACGACCTCGCCCGCGACGCCCTCGTGGCCGACCTCCGATGGCGCAACCCCGACTGGTTCGCCGCGCTCCACACCCGCGCCCGCGGCTACTACGCGCGCCGCCTCACCGAGACGTCGGGCGTCGACCAGCAGCGCGTCCTCTCCGACTACGTCTTCCTCCACCGCGACAACCCCGTCATCAAGCCGTTCCTCGACTGGCAGGACACGGGGAGCGCCGTTCCGGAGGCCCCTACCGACGCCGACTGGCCGCGCCTCCGCGCGCTCATCGCCCACCACGAGGGCGAGCCGTCGGCGGAGATCGCCGAGCGCTGGTTCGCGCGCTTCCCTCGCTGCGTGCTGGTATTCCGCGGGCCCGACCGCGCGCCGGCCGCGTTTCTCTTTCAGCTTCCGCTGCATGAGGTGACGGAGGAGGACCGCGCCGCCGACCCCGCCGTCGAGGCAGCGCTCGCCTGCCTCGACCGTCACGCGCCCCTCCGCGAGGGCGAGAAGAGCACGCACTTCCGCTTCTGGATGGCCGCCGACACTTACCAGGGCGTCTCGGCGCTCCAGAGCCTGATCTTCCTCAAGATCGCCCAGCACTACCTGACGGCGCCGGGCCTCGCCTTCACGTTCTTCCCTGCCGCCGAGCCCGACTTTTGGGCGCCCTTCTGCGGCTACGCCGAGCTGGACCGCACGCCGGAAGCGGACTACGAGGTGGGCGGGCGGCGCTACGGCGTGTTCACGCACGACTGGCGCGCCGTCCCGCCCATGCTGTGGCTCGACCACCTCGCCGCCCGCGAACTGGCGACGACGGAAGAGTTGCCTCCAGCGGAACCCGCCGCGGCGCCGGTGGCGGTGTTGAGCGAGGAGGCGTTCCTCGACGCCGTCCACAACGCACTGCGCTGCTACGCCCGCCCCGTCGCACTGGCCGACAGCCCGCTCCTCCGGTCCCGCCTCGTCCTCGACCGTGTGGGGCCCGAGGCGGACGATCCGGACCGTATCGAGGCGCTGCGCGCGCTCCTCTGCGAGGCGGCGCAGGGGCTGGAGGCTACGCCGCGCGACGCCAAGCTCTTCCGCGCGCTGGAGCGCGGCTACCTCCGCCCCGCGCCGAGCCAGGAGATCGCCGCCGAGCTCCTCGACCTCCCCCTCTCGACGTTCCGCCGCCACCTCAAGACGGCCGTCGAGCGCGTCGCAGAGACGCTCTGGCAGCGCGAGCGCCGCGCCTGAGCCGACCGTCCGCCGTTCGCCGCGCCGTAGGGCGGCGAACAAAACAGAAAAATGAGCGCAAAGTGAGCGCGAAGTGGGCTGGTGGGTGAGCGTGAAATGGCCCGAACGTAGGGCCATGATCGACGCCCACCCCGCCATGGCTCCGGACTCCACCACGTCCGCCTCCCCCGCCACCGCCCTCGTGGCCGAGGTGCTGGCCGCCTGGAACGCGCGCGACGCCGCGCGCCTGGCCGCCCTCGCCGCGCCCGACTTCGAGGGGACCGACACCGCCGAGGCCGGCGTCGCCCGTGGGCCTGAGGGGTTCCGGCGCCAGGCCGAGGCCTACCTCACCGCCTTCCCCGACCTCCACCTCACCTTCGACGAGGTCATCGCCGACGGCGACCGCGTCGCCATCCACTGGACCTCGCGCGGGACCCACCGCGGGCCGTTCCTCCACATCCCCCCGACGGGCCGCGCCCTCCACGGCCACGGCGTCACGCTCCTCGTGGTCGAGGACGGGCGGATTCGCCGGAGCGACCGCGTGTGGGACGTGGCGGGCTTCCTCCGCGCCGTCGGCCTCCTCCCTGACCTCCCGACCGAGTCCACGACCGTCTCCCGATGACGACTCCAGCCGTTCTCCTCGTCGCCGACATCAGCGGGTTCACCCGCTTCATGCGGCTCCACGCGCTGGCCACGAGCCACGCCCGCCAGATCATCGTCCGCCTCCTCGAAGCGCTCGTCCACGCGGCGCAGCCGCCGCTGACGGTGGCCGAGCTCGAGGGCGACGCCGTGTTCTTCTACGCGCCCGCGCCCGACGGCGACCTCGACCGCGTCGCGGCCGAGGTGAAGACGCAGGTGCTCCGGCTCTTCCGCGCCTTCGAGCAGGAGGCCGCCGCGCTCGCCGCCGCGCCGCTGTGCGTGTGCGAGGCCTGCCTCAGCGTGCGCGACCTCAAGCTGAAGCAGGTGGCCCACGCCGGCGAGGTCGCCGTCGAGAAGGTCGGCGGCCGGTTCGAGAAGCTCTTCGGCATCGACGTGATCGTCGTCCACCGGATGCTGAAGAATTCGGTGCCGTCGCCGGAGTACGTGATGCTCACCGAGCCCGCGTTCGCCGCCGGGGCGGGCTTCCACGCGTGCGAGCCCGAGCGTCGAACGGAGGTCTTCGAGGGCATCGGCCCCACCGAGACGCTCGTCGTCTACCGCCCCGCGCTCGACGGCCCCCTCGCCGCGCTCACCGACGTGCCTGCGCCGCCCACGCTCCCCGCCACGCTCGGCTGGAAGCTCAAGATGCACGCCCGCACCATCGCGGAGCTCCTCCGCCTCCGCCGGAAGCCGCGCCCCGCGGCCCCGGCCCTCGTCACTGCCTGATCCCCGTTCCCCTATCCCAGCACCCCGATCCCCATGAACAACACCGCCCTCGTCCGCGCCATCTACGACAACTTCAACGCGCGCGACTTCGACGCCACGCTCGCCCTCGCCACGCCCGACGTCACCCTCACGAACGTCCCGCTGGGCGCGACGCTCCACGGGCCCGAGGGCTTCCGCCAGTTCCTCGAAGGCTGGGCCACCGCCTTCTCCGACGCGCAGGTCGAGGTCACCAACGTCATCGACGGCGGTGACCAGGTGGTCGTCGAGTTCACCGGGCGCGGCACGCACGACGGGCCCTTCCTCACGCCGGCCGGCCCCATTCCCGGCACCGGGCGCAAGGTGGACGTCCACTTCTGCGACGTGTGGACCCTCCGAGACGGCCGCGTCGCCACGGCGCGCACCTACTTCGACGCGGCCACCCTCCTCGCCCAGCTCGGCGTGATGCCGTCGCCCGAAGCCGCCACGGTCTGAACTCGCTGCGCGCTGTCGCTCCCTATCCCTCCATGTCCACCGAAACCCATCACGCGCTCGCGCGGCAGTTCTTCGCTGCGCAGGACCGCCTCCAAGGGGGCCCCGACCCCGACCTCTGCACAGCCGGCTACACCGCCGACATCGCCGGCTTCCCGCCGATGGACCGCGCCGGCCACGAGCACTTCGCGCGGATGTTCTACGGGGCCTTCTCCGGCCTCTACCACACCGTCGACGGCACGATCGCCGAAGGGGACCAGGTGGTCGTCCGCTTCACCCTCCGCGGGACGCACACGGGCGACTTCGCCGGCGTCCCCCCGACGGGGCGCCCGGTCACCATCAGCGCCGTCGTCACGATGCGAATCGCCGACGGACGGGTCGCCGCGCTGCAAGGGGTCTTTGATCGGCTCGGCCTGATGCAGCAGCTCGGCGTGATCCCGGCACCCGAAGTGGCCCCCTGACCCTTCCCCTTATCGCCATGGAACTCACCTCTGCCCGTCAGGGCTACTTCCTTCTCGCCGACATCAGCGGGTACACCGCCTTCCTCACGCAGAGCGAGCTCGACCACGCGCAGGACATCCTCCGGAGCCTGTTCGAGACGCTCCTCGCCGAGATCCGCCCGCCGCTGGCCGTGGCCGAGGTCGAGGGCGACGCCGTCTTCGCCTTCGCCCCGGATCAGGGGTTCCTCCAGGGGCAGACGCTGCTCTCGACGGTCGAGAACCTCTACGCCGCCTTCGCCGAGATGCGCGAGCGGATGATGCGGAACACCACGTGCACGTGCACGGCGTGCCGGCTCATCCCCACGCTCGACCTCAAGTTCGTCGTCCATCATGGCCCCTACGCCGCGCAGCAGCTCGATCCACGGGCGCGGCCGAAGCCGCAGGGACCGGAGGTGATCCGCGCGCACCGCCTGCTCAAGAACGAGGTGCGCGAGAAGACGGGCGTGACGGCGTACGCTTTCCTCACTGACGCCTGCGTGCAGGCTTGCGGGCTGGAGGCCTTGGCTGCCGGGATGACGGCCCATACCGAGCACCACGAGCACCTCGGCGCCGTGCGCGGGGTCGTCTACGACCTCGCGCCCGTCTGGGCGCGCGAGCGCGAGCGCCGCCGCGTCGTGGTCGGCGCGGACGACCTCTGGATGACCGCCGAGGCCGTCCTCCCCCTTCCCCCCTCGCTCGCGTGGGAGTACCTCTACGAGCCCGAGCGGCGGCGGCAGTGGATCCACGCGGACGGCATGACGATCACTGGCGGTCCGGACGCCCGCACCGGGCTCGGCTCGACGTACCACTGCGCCCACGGGAATACGGTCATCGAGTCCGAGATCGTGGACTGGCGGCCGTTCGCCTACGAGACCTCGCGGAACGCCTGGCCGATGGGGGCGACCGCCCTCATAACGACCCGGCTGATCCCGGAGGGGAAAGGCACGCGTGTGCAGTTCCTGATCGGCCGCCCAACGGGGCAGGGCGCGCTCCAGGGTGCGACGGTCCGGGCCATGTACGCCCTGATGAAGAAGAAGCTCGCGAGGGACATGCAGCACTCCCTCGAGAACCTCCGCGCGATGATCGCCGAAGACCGCGCTGCCGGCCGCCTCCCCGACCTCCCCGCGGCGGCAGGCGCCGCGCCCGCTCCCCAGCCGCCGGAGCCGACCGCGCTCCCCGCCTGATGCCTTCGCCCAAGCCTCCCTTCCCCGATCCCATGCAGACCGACCAGACGACCGCCCCCGCCGCCGAGCAGCACGAGGCCCTCGCCCGCCGCTGGTTCGACGCCATGAGCCGCGGCGACCACTACGCCGCGGCTGACGAGACCTTCGCCCCGGACTACACCGTGTTCATGGGCGCCGACGAGATGCGAGGCACCGCTGCCATCAAGGCGCTCGTGGACCAGTACCGCGCGGCGTTCCCCGACCTCCGCTTTACCGTCGACGACGTCATCGCCGAAGGCGACCGCCTCGCCGTCCGCTGGACTGCCACCGGCCGGAACGACGGCCCGCTCCTCGGGATGCCCGCTTCCGGCCGCCGCGCCACGTGGGCCGGCGTGAGCTGCTGGCAGATGGCCGACGGCCGCTGCATCGAGGACCGCGTGACGATGGACGCCCTCGGGATGATGCAGCAGCTCGGGGCTGTCCCTGCCTGATTCCGCCCGTCTCTGGCCCCGATGGCTGATAGGCCCCCCGTCCCTCGCGCCGTGTTCCTTACCGGCGGGACCGGCTACCTCGGCCGGTCCCTGCTGACGGCGCTCGCGGCACGCGGGCACCGGGTCCACGCGCTGGCGCGGCCGGCGTCGGCCGGCAAGCTGCCGCCCGGCGTGGAGGCCGTCGTCGGCGACGCGCTCGACGCCGCGACGTACGCCAGCCGCATTGCGCCGGCCGACACGCTCGTCCACCTCGTCGGCGTGGCGCACCCGAGCCCGCGCAAGGCCGCGCTCTTCCGGAGCGTGGACCAGGCGTCGGCCGAGGCCGCCTTCGCGGCCGCCCGCGCGGCCGGCATCCGGCACGTCGTGTACGTGAGCGTGGCCCAGCCGGCCCCCGTGATGCGAGCCTACGTGGCGGTGCGCGCCGCGTGCGAGGCAGCCCTGCAGGCCACTGGCCTCGACGCGACGATCCTCCGGCCGTGGTACGTCCTCGGGCCGGGCCACCGCTGGCCCCTCGCGCTGCTCCCGCTCTACGCCGTGGCCGCGCGGCTCCCCGCGACGGCTGAGGGTGCGCGGCGGCTCGGTCTCGTCACCCGCGCCCAGATGACGGCCGCGCTCGTCGAAGCTGTCGAGACGCCCGAGCCGGGCGTGCGCGTGTGGGACGTGCCGCGTATACGGCAAGCCACTCGCGCCACCATTCCCACCTGATCCCTTCCCCCTCAACCCCCATGGACGATGCCGATCACCGCCTACTTCCGCGTGCCGGACATGAGCCCAGCGCAGTACGACCGGATCATCGCCGGCCTCGAAGCCGCCGGCCTCGGCGCCCCTGAAGGCCGCCGCTACCACGTCGCCTCCCTCGGCGAGGACGGCATGACGGTTCTCGACGTGTGGGATTCCGCCGAGCAGTTCGCTCAGTTCGGCGAGCGGCTCATGCCCATCGTCGCCTCCGTCGGCGTGAACCCCCCGCAGCCGGAGGTCCGCCCCGCCCACAGCGTCATCGTGGGCTGATCGCTCTTTCTCACCCGCTCCAGAACCCCATGCGTACCCTCGCCCTCCTCGGCGGCACGGCCGCCTTCCTGGCCCTGTTCTTCGCCGCCGTCCTCCTCGCCGCCGGCTGTGCCACCGCCGACGAGCCCGACGCCCCCGCAGCGGACAACGAAGCCGCGCGCAACATGGCCGCACTCCAGCGGATCTACGGCGCCTTCAGCACGGGCGATACCGCCGCCATAGACAGCGTCATCGCCCCCGACGCGGTCGACCACCAGGCGCTCCCCGGTGCCCAGGGCACGACCAACGAGCAGCTCAAGCAGTTCGTCGGGATGTTCCGGGCCGCCTTCCCCGACCTCCGCGTCACCGTAGACCACCAGTTCGCGGCGGCCGACCATGTCGTCGCCGTGATCACGCTCCGCGGCACCCACCAGGGTGACTTCATGGGGATCGCCCCTACCGGTCGCACCATCGAGGTGAGCGGCATCGACGTCGTTCGGTTCGAGAACGGGATGGCCGTCGAGCACTGGGGCGTTACCAACGACCTCGAGATGATGCAGCAGCTCGGCGTGGTCCCGATGCCGGGGGCGCCCCCCGGGGGCGCTCCCGCTGACACCGCCCGCGCGGGCGCCTGAGCGCTCGCCGCGCGGCGCCGGAGGGGTAGCCGGCACCCGCGCTGACGGGCCCGGACCGGGGGCCTCCGGGCTCCCGGTTTTCTTTCGCCGGGCTCGAACTGTCTCCCATGCCCCACGTTGCAGGCGGACGTCCCGGCTCGTGGTCTCGATGCGTCGCCTTCCCCTCCTGCTCCTCCTGCTCGCCGGCTGCGGGCCCGAAGCGCCGGCGGACGCAGGGGGCGCCACAGGCGGCGGGCTCGCCCCCTCGCCCGGCCTCCAGCCCGGCGGGCAGCTCGCGCCGCCCGGCCAGCTCGTGCCGCCCGGTCAACTCGTGCCGCCGACCGCCGCGCCCGGCGGCGCCGAGGACGGGCTCTCGTTCGGCGCCCGGGCGGCCGAGACCGCCATCGCGCTCGACCCCCGCGTGGTCGAGGCCGACGTGTCCCTCGACGACGGGGGGCACGTCACCATCGCGCTGCTGGGCGACCGGCTCTCGGCGGCTGAGGCCGAGGCCCACGCGCGCCGCGCCGTCGTCCTGGCCGTGCGCGACGTGGAGGGACAGGACTCCGCCCACGCGGCGGCGCTCGGCCCGACCCGCTTCAGCTACGAGGTGGAGGTCCTGCAGGCCGACAGCGCGCTCGTCTTCCGGGGCCGGAAGGAGGCATCCGGGATGGGCCTCGTCGCCGTGCAGTGAGGCGTAGAAACCGGCCCCGCTGGCGGGCCGTAGAGGGCGCCGATACGAGCCGCCTGGGACGCTCCGTTACCATGGCGTCCCTGAAGGTCCATACCGGTTCTCGATGATGAAGACGACGCTCCTGATCACCCTCCTCACGCTCTCCGCCTGCCAGCCGTCGGCGCAGCCCGGCCGGACCTCGCGGCCCCCGCAGTCGGTCCTCGACCCCGCCACCCCGGCCGCGCTCGACGCGGCGGCGGCCTCGATCGACCAGAGCCGGCGCACGGCCATCACGCGGGCGGTAGAGGCGGCCACGCCCGCTGTCGTCTCCGTCAACGTGATCGAAGTGCGGCAGGTGCGCCTCCGCGACCCCTTCGCGGGCGACCCCTTCTTCGAGCAGTTCTTCGGACGGCGGCCGGACCGCGTCTACCAGCAGGAGGTGCAGGGCGTCGGCTCCGGGTTCGTCATCTCGCCCGATGGGTACATCGTCACGAACGACCACGTGGCCGGGAACGCGACGAAGATCACCGTGGCCCTCCCCGACGGCTCGCAGCTCCCCGCCACGCTCGTCGGCACCGACCCCGAGACCGACGTGGCCCTCCTCAAGGTGGAGCCGGATCGGGCCCTCCCGTACCTCGCCTTCGAGGACCAGGTGGAGCCGCTCGTGGGCGAGTGGGCCATCGCGCTGGGCAACCCCTTCGGGCTGTTCGAGGCGGCCGATCCCAGTGTCACCGTCGGCGTCGTGAGCGCGGTCAACCGTGACTTCCCCACGCAGCAGGGCCGCGTCTTCCGCGACATGATCCAGACCGACGCCGCCATCAACCAGGGGAACTCCGGCGGCCCGCTCGTCAACGCGCTCGGCCACGTCATCGGGGTGAACACGTTCATCTACTCCCCATCGGGCGGCTCGGTCGGGCTCGGCTTCGCCGTGCCGGCGTGGCGTGTCCAGCGCGTCGTTGAGGAGCTGCGCGCGCGCGGCTCGGTGGACCGCGCGTTCTACACCGGGCTCAACGTGAGGCCGGTGAACCCCCGCATCGCCGAGGCCCTTGGGCTCCCCGAGGCGCGCGGGCTCATCGTGGCGAGCGTCGACCCCGACAGCCCCGCCGACGACGCGGGCCTCCGCCCCTACGACGTGGTCGTCGCCATCAACGGCGAGGCGGTAGCGACGAACGACGACGTCCGCCAGCGGCTGCTCGACTACCGGGCGGGCGACACCATCACGCTCGCCGTCGTCCGCGAGGGCCGCCCGCTCGACGTGCGCCTCCGGCTCGGGCGCGTGGGCTAAGGGTCGAGGATCGCGAACGGCGGATCGCGGAGGCACCCTGTCGCTATCCTCGATCCTCCATCTCCGCTCATCGTGCGCGTCCTCCTCGCCGTCATCGTCGCCCTCGCGGGCTGTCTCCCATCGAGCCGGCAGCGCCAGCACACCGAGGCCCTCACGCCCGGCGACTCGCTCTCGCGACAGCTCGCCGCGACGATCCCGATAGACAGCCTCACCCTCGCATGGGTCGCCGACGCGCAGCCCGCGCTGGGGCTCCCGACGACGCTCCTCTGGCTGCCCGGCTCGCTCGCGGGCGGGCTCGGCGGTGCCCTCGTCGTGGCCGACACGCGCGCGAGCACGCTCCACCGCTTCACCGCCGACGGCCGGCACGCGGGCGTCGTCGCGAGCCTCACCGACCGTTCGTTCCCCTACCTCGCCGGTCACCGGGGCGACACCCTCGTCGTCCTCAGTCGCGGCACGGACCACCTCGAGTTCCTCGTGGGTGGACAGGCCGTGCGAAGTGCCCCCCTGCTGGAGGGAACGACAGCGGCGCTGGCGACCGACGCTGCGGTCTACGTGAAGACGACGGGCGACGCCCCCGCGCTCTTCCGCCTCGGCGCGGACCGGCGACAGGACGAACGGTGGAGGCTCGTCGGGCCGGCGTGGCGGCACCGCGGCTTCCTTCGTGCGTGGGGCGACTCGCTCCTCAGCCTCTCCGGCTACCGGCCCGTCGTGGACGTCCTCGCGCCTGGTGTATCCGCCGGTGCGGTGCTCGACACCCTTGCCCTCGTCGGGTTCGACTCGCCCCAGCTCATGCACTCCCACCAGTTCATGCTCGGCGAGGAAGAGGAGCCGCCGCTGATGACGCCCGCGGCCGTGGCGGTGGGCGACCGTCTGTTCGTGCTCAACCTCCGCGTGGACGTCGTCCGCGTGGACGTGTACGGGCGCGACGGGCGGATCGAGCGGGCGCTCGTGGGGCCGTGGCCGGAGGAGGGCCTGCGCGGATTCCCCGTGGACCTCGCCGTCCGTCAGGAGGGCAACGACTACGCACTCGCCGTGCTCTTTCAGAACCCCGGTGGGGCGTTCTCCCGCCCTGGCGGGCGGCTCACGCTCTACCGGTGGCAGCCCGCGCCGGATGCGCTTACCGCAGCGCCCTGAAGCAGCGCGGGGCCGCGAACCATTCGCGGCCCCGCACCCGGTCCGGAAGCCGAGACGCTCAGCCGGTGATGGTGTAGACGAAGTTCTCGCCGGCGTTGACCGTGATCCGCTGGCGGGCCTCGCCGACGCCGATGACGCCGACGCCGACGTCCCAGCACCCAGCGTCCACCGTGAAGGAATGGCGGTAGCCGTTCGGGATCATCTCGTCCCCGCGGAGCCGGTTGGTCCCGTAGGTGCTGTTCCGGCACCGCGAGAGGAGCACCACGTCGATGTCGTGGCCCGACTGGTTCTCGACGGTGATCGCGCCCGTCGGCACGCGGCCGGTGACGAGGGCGCCGCCGGTGAGGCCGCAGCCGGCGAGCGCGAGGAGGAGGAGGGCGAGCGAGAGCGTGCGCATAGGGGAAGAAGGCTGTGCAGCCGGACGCGAGAGCGCCCGGCGAGGGTGCGCGCATGTAACCTCAGAAAGCCCATAGCCTTCAATCCCCGGCAGGGGGGATTTTGCCCACCACCTACTGTTCCTAGCATCTCACCTAGATTGCCCTTATGGAAACCGCTGCCTCCATTGCCGTAGCCGTCGTTGCCCTGCTGCACGTCTGGTTCATGGTGCTGGAGATGGTGCTGTGGACGAAGCCGCTGGGCCGGCGGACGTTCGGGCTCTCGCCGGAGTTCGCGCAGCAGAGCGCTGCCCTCGCCGCGAACCAGGGGCTCTACAACGGCTTCCTCGCCGCGGGTCTGGGGTGGGGGCTGCTGACGAATCGCCCAGCGGTGGTGACGTTCTTCCTGATCTGCGTTGTCGTGGCGGGCATATTCGGGGCGGCCACCGCGAACGGGCGCATCCTCCTCGCGCAGGCGCTCCCGGCCGCCGTGGCGCTGGCCCTCACACTCCTCGCGTGGGGCTAGACGCTCGCACTCAGACCTTCTTCGGCGGCCAGATGCCCACGTCGAGGGGGGGGCCCTGCGCGTGGAGAAGCGGCTCGCCCTCGTACCCCTGCAGCCCGGCGGCCTCGATCATCGTCGCGTCGAACGCGTCGAGGGTGGCCTTCCGGAGCGGCCACGGCGCATGGAAGATGCGCGAGCGGTAGACGGCGCCACCGCGTTCGGCGTAGAGGCAGTACCGCTCCGTAAGGAAGAAGTCGAGCGAGTCGGGCTCGGCTTCGGGGAGCGGCGCCCCACGTGTCCACGTCGCTTCGAGCAGCGCGCGGGGCGCGCCGGTGTGCGTGCGCCGCGAGGAGAACCGGATGGTCTCGCCGCGCTCCTCCAGCGTCTGCGCGGCCTGGTAATAGGGGAGCCCGAAGCCGAGCCGCGCGCCCAGCACAGCGAGCGCGTTGCTGGCGTCGAGGGAGAAGAACCACACCCCCGGCACGCTGCCGGCGTGGACATACGTCCGCACGTTCAACTCGTGGGACTCGCTGACGATGGGGAGCGCGGGCAACCCCGGCAGCCGGATGTTCCACATCGTGAACGGCGTCACGCTGATCCACGCCTGCCCGTCGAACGTATCGATCTCCAGCCGGGCAGGGATGTGGGGCCGGAGGACGTCGGTCGGGATGGGCCAGTGGAGGAAGAGGAGCTTCCCCCACGTCTGGTGCATGAGGGGTCGCCCGGGCGGCGGGGTGTTGCGGATCGTGAGGCGGTCTACCATCGCGTACGTAGGAGACAGGGCCGGCAGGCCAGGCCCTGAGAGCGGGCTAGGCCCTCAGGCGCCCGCTGCTCCCACGGTGGGGAGGGTGCCGACGTTCCTGAGAACACCGCCGCCGCGCCGTCGTTGACGCGCCATCCGCTGCACCCGCTGGCCTTCTCCCGCGCGTGGCCGACGCCGCTCCGCCCCCCGCTCCGCCGAAAAAGAAAAAGGACGAACGCCCCGACACCGATACCGTCCGCGTGAGCGGGCGGCTGATGCGTCGGCTGTTCGCGCTGCTCCGTCCCTACCGGGGGTGGGTCCTCCTCGCCGTCGTCGCCACGGTGGGGACGGCGCTGCTCGGGCCGCTCCGCCCCACGATCGTCCAGCGCGCCGTGGACGGGCCCGTGACAGACGGCGACCCGGCGGGACTCCTCCGCCTCGTCGGCCTTCTCGCGCTCGTGCTCTTCGGCGAGGGCGTGCTCGCGTTCGTCCAGGCGTACCTCACGCAGTGGATCGGGCAGCACGCCCTCCTCGACCTCCGCACGCGCGTCTTCCGCCACCTCCAGCGGCAGCGCCTCGCGTTCTTCGACCGCACCCCCGTCGGCCGCCTCATCACGCGGACGACGAGCGACGTCGAGGCCCTCGGCGACCTCCTCTCGGCCGGCATCGTCACCATCCTCGGCGACTTCGGGCGGCTCGTCTTCATCGCCTACTTCATGCTCGCGCTCGACGTCGAGCTGGGGCTCGTGGCGCTCCTCGCGCTCCCGCCGATGCTCGTCGCCACCGAGTACTTCCGCCGGAAGATGCGCGACGCCTACCGCGAGACGCGCAAGCAGGTGGCCCGCCTCAACTCGTTCCTCCAGGAGCACGTGACGGGGATGCAGGTGGTGCAGCTGTTCAACCGCGAGCAGGAGGAGCAGCGGCGGTTCGAGGCGATCAACGACGACCACCGCGTCGCGCAGATCCGGACCATCTTCTACTTCGCGCTCTTCTGGCCCGTCGTGGACCTCCTCGCGAGCGTCGCCCTCGGCGTGGTGATCTGGTATGGCGGGGGGCAGGCCCTCCGCGACGCGCTCACCGTCGGGACGCTCATCGCGTTCATCCAGTACGTCCGGATGTTCTTCGAGCCGGTCCGCAACCTCTCCGACCAGCTCAACACGCTCCAGGGCGCCCTCGCCGCCGCCGAGCGCGTCTTCGGCGTGCTCGACACCGACCAGGCGCTCCCCGAGCGGGCCGACCCCACGCCGCTCCCGGTGTGCCGCGGCCGCATCGAGTTCCGCGACGTGTGGTTCGCCTACGACCGCCTCCCGCTCCCGGAAGACGCCCCCGCCGACGCGCCAGAGCCGGACTGGAACTGGGTGCTCAAGGGCGTCTCCTTCACGGCCGAACCGGGGCAGACGCTCGCGCTCGTCGGCGCGACGGGCAGCGGGAAGACGACCATCATCTCGCTGCTCCTCCGGTTCTATGAGATCCAGCAGGGCCAGATCCTCGTAGACGGCATCGACATCCGCGACCTGAAGCTGGAGGAGCTCCGCCGCCACATCGGCCTCGTCCTCCAGGACGTGTTCTTGTTCTCGGGCACCGTCGAGGAGAACGTCACGCTGGGCGACCCGACCAAGACGCTGGAGCAGGTCCGCCGCGCGGCCCAGCTCGTCGGCGCCGACGCGTTCGTTGAGCGGCTGCCCGGCGGGTACCAGCACCCCCTCGGCGAGCGCGGCGCGACGCTCTCGCAGGGGCAGCGCCAGCTCGTCTCGTTCGTCCGCACGCTCGTCTACGACCCCGCCATCCTCGTGCTCGACGAGGCCACGAGCAGCGTCGACACCGAGACGGAGGAGATGGTGCAGCACGCCGTCGAGGTGCTCATGGAGGGGCGGACGGCGCTCGTCGTGGCGCACCGGCTCTCGACCGTCCAGCACGCCCACCAGATCCTCGTCCTCCACAAGGGCGAGGTGCGCGAGCGGGGGAGCCACCAGGCACTGCTCGCGCAGGACGGGCTCTACCGGCGGCTCTACGAGCTGCAGTTCGCCGCCCAGGAGCGTGCCGCCGCCTGATGAAGACGCGCGTCCTGTTCGCGTGCGTCGAGAACGCGAACCGCAGCCAGATGGCGGAGGCGTTCGCGCGGATGCACGGCGCCGACGTGCTGGAGCCGCTCAGCGCGGGGAGCGAGGGGAGCGGGCAGGTGAACCCGAAGGCCGTCGCAGCGATGGCGGAGAAAGGCTACGACCTCACCACGCACCGCCCCAAGACGCTCGACGAGGTAGAGGGCCCGTTCGACTACGTGATTACGATGGGGTGCGGGGAGGCGTGCCCTTTCGTGGCGGCCCGCCGCCGCGAGGACTGGGCGCTGCCCGACCCGAAGGCGCTCCCGCCGGAGGCGTTCAACGCCGTCCGCGATGAGATCGAGCGGCGCGTGCTGGCGCTCGTCGCGGAGGTGGGTGCCGGCCGTTGAGGAGAGGAGGCTTGACAGGCGGGAACCCGGCGGCGTATAATCGCTTATCGTAGATCTACGATAATTGCAATGGCTACCGCGCGCACCGACGCCTTCTCCCCCGACGACGCCACGCTGGCGGCCTGGGCGAAAGCCCTCGGCCACCCGGCCCGCATCGCCATCCTCCGCCTCCTCGCCGAGCGGCAGACGTGCCTCTGCGGTGAGGTCGTGGACGAGCTCCCCCTCGCGCAGGCGACGGTCTCCCAGCACCTCCGGGCGCTGAAGGAGGCCGGCCTGATCAAAGGGGAGACGGACGGGCCGCGCTCGTGCTACTGCCTTGACGAGTCGGCGCTCCGCCGGCTCCACGAGGCGCTCGGGCAGCTCTTCGCGGGGCTGAAGTGCGACTGCGCGTGCTGTAGCTGACCCCTCCACTCAACCACGAGGTACGCCATGAACGCGCTCTCGAATGCGTGTGGCTGCTGCGCCGACTGCGGCTGCGGCGGCGGGTGCTGCGGCGACTGAGCCCGGCCCTTCCGACCGGGGGCGCCGTCAGCACTGGCGGCGCCCCCGCTTTTTCGCGGGAGCCATCGCCGGGCGGGGCCGTAAGAAGGAGGCCCCTCTCCCGTCCTGTCATGCGTGCCCTTCTGGTGCTCCCCGCTCTCCTTCTCCTTAGTGCCGCCTGCACGAACGCCTCCATCGACGAGGCCTACGGCGTCTCGGGCTCCACCGCGTGGAGCTACTTCGACGAGCCGCCCCAGCAGGTGGTCGACGCCATCCAGCGCGCCTTCCCGAGCTTCGGCTACCAGATCGAGCAGGTGGAGCCGCAGGCCGACGGGGGCTACATCCTCGGCCTGAGCACGGTCGAGGCGTCGGGCGGCTTCAGCGAGATCCGCGTGATGCCCACCAGCGAGAGCGGCTTCCGCACGCGCGTGCAGACGTACCCCAACGGCCGCCGCCTCTCGCGCGACCTCGAAGCGGGCATCCGCTCGGCGCTCTAGTCCGCGCCGCCGAGCCGCACGAGCGGGCGCGTCTGCGTTCCGCTGTCCGTCGTGAGCCGGATGAGGTACATGCCCCTGGGAAGTCCTGCCCCGTCGAACCGGACCGCGTGGAGGCCGGCGGGCTGGCTGGCCTCGACGAGCGTGGCCACGGCGCGCCCCCGCGCGTCGAACACCTGGACCCTCACGAGGCCGCCGCGCGGCAGCGTGTAGCGAATCGTCGTCTCGGTGGTGAACGGGTTCGGGGCGGCCGGATGGAGCGCTAGCTGTGCCTCCTCAGGATCGTCCCCGCCGCCGGTGTTCGCGGGTCCTTCGTAGGCGCCGGCATCGAAAGCAGGCCCGATGGGGCGGGGCATCCCGTCAAAGTCGACGGCAGCTGCGGTGTGGCCCTGGTAGGAGGGAACGCCCACGTCGAGGGCGGGGCTGCCCGGCGCGAGGCGGTAGTCGTGTGCGTCGGCGTCTACGAACAGCCCGGCCGTGGAGGAGCGCGTCAGGTTGGACGTGGGGTGGACGAAGTTGGTGCCTTCCTCGTCTGCGACGGGATTGTTGCTGACGATGAGGTTGTTGAAGACGACGTTGCCCGACGCGCCGAGGTTCATCCGGATGCCCGCGATGCGCGGCTCCACGATGGTGTTGTTGACGACGACGGCGTCGTCGGTGGGCTGCCCGCACCCCGGCTCATCGACGAGGTGGATGCCGCCGGCCGCGCCCGCGAGCCCGTTGTCGTAGATGAGGTTGTTCTGGATGCGCGCCTCCGGCGCAGAGATGATGCTGAGCCCCTTGTTCGCGTTGTCGAACACGACGTTGTGCTCGATGAGCGCGCCCTCGATCACCCCGTCGCCGCCGGCGAAGCAGTCGCCGTTGAGCTGGATGCCGTTCCGCCCGTTCCCATACGACACGTTCCCCCGGATGATGGGGTTGTCGTTCGGGACGTCGCTGTTCGAGACGTAGATGCCGTGCTCCAGGCCGGACTGAAACGTCTCGTTGTTGAGGATCTGGACGTCGGGCGCGAACCCCGTCAGAATGCCCCATCGCCCGTTCGGCCCGATCACATTGTGCTTCACGACGACCCCGCGCGCGATGACCACGCGGATGCCGGTTACGTCAGCGTCGCGCACGCGGAACCCCTCGATCACCACATAGTCGGCCCCCTCGACGTTGATGTGGTGCTGGCCCCGGACGGGGTTCTCCTCGTTCACGACGACGTTCAGGCTGAGCGCGCGGAAGACGATGGGGGCGGCGGCCGTCCCGCTCGTCTCGATCTGAAAGCCCACGTACGTCCCGTCGTGGACGAGCACGGTGTCGCCCGCCCGCACCTCGTCGGCGGCGTGCTGGAGCGTGGCCCAGGGCGCGCTCGCCGAGCCGTCGTTGCTGTCGCTCCCCCCGGGGGCGACGTGGTACGTGGCGGCCGAGGCGAGCGGCGCGGCCAGCAGGCAGCCGGCGAGGAGGGAGGAGAGGCGCATGGCGACCCCACGGGTGAGCGAACGCAAGGAAGGAAAACCCGCCGCCGCGCGCAAGCGGCTGAGGGGTTCGAGCGCGCGAAGGGGGCAGGGCCGTTCCCACGCCCCGGTGCGTAACATCGGCCGCACCCTTCCCCCGCGCCCGTGACAGTCGCCACCATCGGCGGAGGCCCCGGCGGCCTGTTCTTCTCCCTCCTCCTCAAGAAGGCGAGGCCGGGCTGGGACGTGGCCGTCTACGAGCAGAACCCGCGCGGCAACACGTTCGGCTGGGGCATCGTGTTCTCCGATGGGACGATGGAGAACCTCGCCGCGGCCGACGCCGTCGTGGCCGAGGAGACGGCCGCCACGCTCGCGCACTGGGACGACATCGAGGTCTGCATCCGGGGCCGCACGCTCCGCTCCTCGGGCCACGGGTTCATCGGGATCGGGCGCCACCGCTTCCTCGACATCCTCACCCGCCGCGCCGAGGCATTGGGGGTCCGCCTCGTCTACGGCTGCCGCGTCCCCGGCCCCGAGGCTTTCCCCGACGCTGACCTCATCGTGGCCGCCGACGGCGTCAACAGCGCCGTGCGCGCGCGCATGGCCGACGTGTTCCGGCCGCGCGTGGAACAGCGCGTGAACAAGTACACGTGGCTCGGCACGCACCGCCCCTTTCCCGCCTTCTCGTTCTTCTTCGAGGAGACCGAGCACGGCTGGTTCCAGGCCCACTGCTATCAGTTCAGCGACGACACGAGCACGTTCATCGTCGAGTGCCGCGAAGAGACGTGGCGCGCGGCCGGGCTCGACCGGATGAGCAAGCCCGACGCCCTCGCCTTCTGCGAGCGGCTGTTCGAGAAGCACCTCCAGGGCTACGGCCTCCTCGACAACGCGCCCCACCTCGAAGGCCCCGTGATGTGGGTCACCTTCCCGACGGTGACGTGCGCGCGGTGGCACCACGAGCACGTCGTCTTGCTGGGGGACGCCGCCGCGACGGCGCACTTCTCCATCGGCAGCGGGACCAAGCTCGCCCTCGAAAGCGCGATGGCGCTGGCGAAGAAGCTCACCGACGGCGAGGGGCGGCCGATGCCCGAGATCCTGGAGGACTACGAGCAGGAGCGGCGCGTGGAGGTGCTCCGCCTCCAGAACGCCGCGCGCAACTCCACCGAGTGGTTCGAGCGCGTGGCGATGCGCGGCCACCTCGACCCCGAGCAGTTCGCCTACAGCCTCCTCACGCGGAGCCAGCGCATCAGCCACGAGAGCCTCCGCGTCCGCGACAGGGCGTGGCTCGACGGGTACGAGCGATGGCTCGCCGAGAAGGCGACCGGTCAGCCGCAGGCCGAGGCCGTCCCGCCGATGTTCCTTCCATTGCGGCTGTGCGGGCTCACGCTCCCCAACCGCATTGCCGTCTCGCCGATGGCGATGTACTCGGCGGAAGAGGGCGTGGTGAACGACTTCCACCTCGTCCACCTCGGCGCGCGGGCGCTCGGCGGGGCCGGGCTCGTGTTCACCGAGATGACGTGCGTCACGCCCGAGGGCCGAATCACGCTCGGCTGCGCCGGCCTCTGGAACGACACCCAGGGCGAGGCCTACGCGCGCATCGTGGACTTCATCCACGCCAACAGCCCAGCAAAAGTGGCCTTGCAGCTCGGCCATTCGGGGCGGAAGGGCTCGGTCAAGCGCCCGTGGGAGGCGGAGGACGACCACACCCCCCTCGACGCGGGCAACTGGGAGCTCCTCGCACCCTCGCCGATCCCCTACCTCCCGAAGGACCAGACGCCCAAGGAGATGACGCGCGCGGACATGAACGCCGTCCGGGACGCCCACGTGTCCGCCGCGCAGCGTGGGATCGCCGCGGGCTTCGACCTCCTCGAACTCCACTACGCGCACGGGTACCTCCTCTCGTCGTTCCTCTCGCCGCTCACCAACAAGCGCACCGACGCGTACGGCGGCTCCCTCGAAAACCGCCTCCGCTACTCGCTCGAAGTCCTCGCCGCCGTGCGCGAGGTATGGCCAGAAGAAAAACCCCTCTCCGTCCGCATCTCCGCGACGGACTGGGCCGACGACGGGACGACGCCCGAGGACGCCGTCGCCTTCGCGGAGGCGTTCAAGGCGCACGGCGCCGACGTGGTGGACGTCTCGACGGGCCAGGTGTGGCCCGAACAGAAGCCCATCTACGGTCGGATGTGGCAGACCCCCTTCGCCGAGCGCGTTCGCCTGGAAGCCGCCGTGGCGACGATGGCCGTCGGTAACATCTACGAGCCCGACCACGTGAACGCCATCATCGCCTCCGGGCGCGCCGACCTCTGCCTCCTCGCCCGGCCCCACCTCTGGGACCCGCAGTGGACCCTTCGCTCGGCCGCCCAGCTCCGCTACGCCGCCCAGTGGTGGCCCCCGCAGTACCTCTCCGGCCGCGCCCAGCTCGAACGCCTCGTCGAGCGCGCCGCGCAAACGCCATGACCCTTTCGCTCCTGCTACTCCTCGGCGTAATCGTCGTCGGCCTCGCCGCGTGCAGCCCGGCGGATGCGGCCTACGAGGAAGAGATCGAGGCGTACCGCCGGCAGCGCATCGAGGGGTTGCGTCGGCCCGATGGGTGGCTCGCGCTGGTGGGCCTCTACTGGCTCGACGAAGGCGAGCATTCGTTCGGCGCGGACTTCTCCAACGCCGTTGTCTTCCCGCCGAACGCCCCCCCGCGCATCGGCACGTTTGTCGTCGAAGACAGCACGGTAACGATGCGCGTCGAGCCTGGTGTCCCCATCACGCACGACGGGCAGCCGGTGACGGAGCTCGTGATGGCCGATGACCACGACGGCGAGCCAACGGTGGTGCACCTCGCCTCCCTCTCGTGGCACGTCATCGAGCGGAGCGGACGGCTCGGCGTGCGCCTCCGCGACAGCGAGAGCCCCGTGCGTACGGGCTTCGATGGGATCGAGACGTTCCCCACCGATCCGCGCTGGCGCATCGAAGGGCGCTTCGAGCGCTACGACCCCCCGCGCACCGCGCGCCTCCCGACGATCATCGCCGGGATGGACGAGGAGAGCACCGTCCCCGGCGCCGTTGTCTTCGAGGTGGATGGTGAGGAGTACCGCCTCGACGTGACGGGCGCGCCCGACGCGACGCAGTTCTTCGTCGTCTTCGGCGATGCGACGAGCGGGCACGAGACCTACGGCGGCGGCCGCTTCCTCTACGTCGACGCCCCCGACGACAACGGCCGCGTCGTCATCGACTTCAACAAGGCCTACAACCCGCCCTGCGTGTTCACGCCCTACGCGACGTGCCCGATCCCCACCCGGGAGAACCGCCTGCCCGTTCGCATCCCGGCCGGCGAGAAGACGTGGGGCGACCACTGACCGCGATGGACCCGACCACCTATACCCCGCAGCACTTCCTCTGGGATTTTTCTGACCGTGTGGCCACCGTCACGCTCAACCGCCCGGAGAAAAAGAACCCCCTCACGTTCGAGAGCTACGCCGAGCTGCGCGACCTCTTCCGCACGCTCGTCTATGCCGACGATGTAAAGGCCGTCGTGCTGCGCGGGGCGGGCGGGAATTTCTGCTCGGGCGGCGACGTCCACGAGATCATCGGCCCGCTCACCGAGATGGACATGCCGGCGCTCCTCCGCTTCACGCGGATGACCGGCGACCTCGT
>DASPKS010000031.1:0-11860 GCA_035628035.1 Rubricoccaceae bacterium | reverse complement strand
GAGGGTGCCCGCTGCGAAGACCAGGAGCGCGAGTACGGCCGCCCACAGCGTCCACGCCGCCGCCTGCTCGTGCATCTCGACGAAGAGGTCCACCATCGGCTCCCCTTCCACCTCGTGCTCCAGCGCCTGGCCCGTGCGGCTGGCTATCCATGTGGCCGGCGCGCCGAGCCCATACAGGCAGAGGGCTGCACGCCGCCAGACCGCCGTTCCGCGGACGGCATAGGCCGCGGCCACGCCCGCGCCCAGCATGAGGATCACGAGCGGGAGGTGCACCGTCAGCGGGTGGAGGTGCGGGATGCGGTACTGGAAGACAACGTCGAAGTCCACGGCCGTCAGCGGAGGTGGTAGACGTAGTCGTGGTCGTAGGCGCGGACGTAGAGGCGGTCGTCGCGGACGAGGAGGTACTCGGGGGCCGTGGCCGTCCGCTCCTCGGCGCGCACCTCGCCTGTGAACCGGTCGAGCACGTAGAGGAAGTCGGGCTCAGCCGTGAACCCGTACCCACTTACGAGCGCGTCGCCGACGACGGCGAACGTGCGCGCGTTGGCGACGCGCGTGCGGCTCCGCCAGCGGAGCGCGCCGGTCTCGGCATCGAGCGCGGTGAGGTAGCCGTTCATCCCGCCCGACGAGGCGGCGTACGTCATGTGGTTCGTCTGGACGTACAGCCAGTCGCCCACGAGCGCCGCCCACGCGACGCCCTGCGTAACGAAGTCCTCGTCGCCCGGCTTCACCTCGGGCGCGCGGAGGTAGGCCGCGAAGTCGTAGGCGAACCGCGCCCCCTCGTCGTCGAGCCCGACGAGGAAGCGGCCGTCGCTGACGTGGTCGCCGTACACGGCGAGCGTGACTCCACCCTGCTCCATCACGCGAAAGAGCATGGCGCCCCGGTACGCGAAGGGGACCTCCCGCGTGGCAGCGCCGGGATCGCCGGGGAAAGCGAACCCGTGGCGGCCGAGCCATGCCTCGGTGTCGGTGATCTGGTTCCGCGCGGCCTCGACCTGCACGAGGCGCGGGACCGTGAGGGCGCGGCGCCCCGTCGCATCGGCCAAACGGTACGCCCACCCTGGCGACGGCAGCCGCACCGGCTCGACCGCCTCCAGGTCGAACGGCTCCGGCGCGGGCTCCTCCGAGACCGGTGCCTCGGGTTGGTCTTCGTCCCTGGTAGGTGCGGACTCCACTGGCGGTGCAGCCCGCGGCACCGGTCGCGGTGCACACGCGGTGAGCGCAGCGAAGAGGAGCGGAGTGAAGCGCATGGCTACCTCGGCGCGCCCTCCGCTACCACTTCTCTCTGTCCTCCGTCTCCTGCTCGCTGTCCTCCGAGGTCCACCAGCACCTCGCCCGTCATCACCGGCGGGATCGGGAGCCCCATCAGCGTGAGGATCGTCGGCGCGATGTCGGCCAACTTGCCGGGCCGGATCGGGCCGCCGAAGCCCTCGCGGATGATCAGGTGCGGGACGAGCGCCGTCGTGTGCGCCGTGTTCGGGCTCCCGTCGGGGTTCTTCATCTTGTCGGCGTTCCCGTGGTCGGCGATGATCTCGATGGTGTACCCCTTCTCCAGCGCGGCTTCGACGACGACCCGCGTGCACGCGTCCACGGCCTCGACTGCCTTGACGGCCGCCTCGAACACACCGGTGTGGCCCACCATGTCGGGGTTGGCGAAGTTGAGGACGGCCAGGTCGGGCGCCTTCTCGCGGAGGTGGGCGGCCACGCGGGCGGCCACCTCGGGCGCGCTCATCTCCGGCTGGAGGTCGTACGTGGCCACCTTCGGGCTCGGCACGAGGATGCGGTCCTCACCGAGGAATTGGATCTCGCGACCGCCATTGAAGAAGAACGTGACGTGGGGGTACTTCTCCGTCTCGGCCGCGCGGAGCTGCGTGAGGCCCGCCTTGCTCACGACCTCGCCGAGCGTCTCGGAGAGGTCCTGCTTGGGGAAGGCAACAGGGTGCGAGAAGTCGTGGTGGTATGGGGTGAGGGTGACGTAGTAGACCTTCTTCCGCTCCCCGCGCTCGAACCCCTCGAACGGGTCGTCGGTGATCGCGTGCGTGAGCTGGCGCGCGCGGTCCGCGCGGAAGTTGAAGAGGAGCACGGCGTCGCCGTCGCGGATGGTGTAGGCGCCGCCCGCGCGGAGGCCGGGCTCGACGAACTCGTCGGTCGTCCCCTTCGCATAGCTCGCTTCGAGGTACGCCGCCGGGTCGTCGAACGGCTCGCCGACGCCGAGCACGAGGAGGTCGTAGGCGCGCTCGGTCCGTTCCCATCGGTGGTCGCGGTCCATCGCCCAGTACCGTCCGACGACCGACCCGATGACCCCCGTCCCGAGCCGGTCCATCTCGGCCTGGAGCGCGCGGAGGTATCCGGCGCCACCCTCAGGGTCGGTATCGCGCCCGTCGGTGAACGCATGGACGACGACGCTGTCGCCGACGAGCCCCTCGCGGCGGCACACCTCCAGCAGCGCGAAGAGGTGGCGGAGGTGGGAGTGGACGCCGCCGTCGGAGACGAGCCCGAGGAGGTGCAGCCGAGCCTTTTGCTCAAGCGGGTATCGAGCCGCGCCGAGCAGGACCTCGTTGGAGAAAAAAACGCCGTCCTCGATGTCCTTGTCGATCCGCGAGATCTCCTGCCAGACCACGCGCCCGGCGCCGAGGTTCATGTGGCCCACCTCGGAGTTCCCCATGAGCCCGTGCGGCAGCCCCACGGCGCGGCCCGACGCCTCCAGCGTGGAGTGCGGGTAGCGCGCGAAGAGGCTGTCGAGGAACGGCTTCCGCGCGGCGTCGATGGCGGAGACCGACGGGTCCTCGGCGATGCCGTAGCCGTCGAGGATGATCAGGAGGTGCTTATGGACCACGGGACAGCTGTTCGGCGGGTCGGCAAGTTAGTCGCCCCTACCCCACGCGGTAGTCCTTCACGCGGCGCGTCGTCTCGCCGGTCCTCGTGAGGAAGACGTTGGTCGAGCCACAGTGGGGGCAAGCCACCTGCTCGACGCCCTGCCGGTCCACCTTCGCGGTCGGCTCGTCGAAGTAGCGGTGCTCGCGGGCGCAGAAGTACGCGCCTCGCTTCTTATCGAGGCCCTCCATGGGAGGAGGAAGCTGGCGGACCGCGGCGTGGTAGTCGCAGAGGTCGGTGAGCGGGCAGCGGCCGTGGGCGGGCTGGCGCGCCGTGCAGGTGTAGCGGCCGTGGAGGATGAGGAGGTGGTGCGCCTCGGCCCACTCCACTTTGGGGATCACGCGCGCGAGCCCGTCCTCGACGGCGCGCGGCGTCGGCGCGTCCTTCACGAGCCCGATCCGGTTGGCGACGCGGAAAACGTGGGTGTCTACCGCGATGGCGGGCTCGTCGAAGGCGACGGCCACGACGACGTTGGCCGTCTTGCGACCGACGCCCTTCAACCGCGTGAGGTCCTCGTGCCGCCGCGGCACCTCGCCCCCGAACTCTTCCACGATCATCCGCGCCGTCTCGACGAGCGCCTTCGCTTTCTGGTTGGGGTATGAGACCGAGCGGATGAACTGGAGCACCTCGTCCACCTCGGCCGCGGCCATGGCCTCCGGCGTGGGGAACGCCCCGAAGAGCGCCGGGGTCACCATGTTGACGCGCGCGTCGGTGCACTGCGCCGAGAGGATCACGGCGACGAGCAGCTCGAACGGGTTGCGGTAGGCCAGCTCGGTCTCCGGCCGGGGGATTTTCTCGCGGAGGCGTTCGAGGACGAGGCGGGCCTTGTCGCGGCGGGTCACGGCGGCGTGGAAGAGCGGGCCGGAAGCTACCCCGCCGGTCGCCGGGTAACTTCCGGGGTGCGTGCTCTCCTCTCCTTCCTCGCCCTCGCGCTGGCGGCGCTCCCGGCCGCGGCCCAGCCCACCGAGGTGCTCTCTGACTCCGCCTCGGCCTCGCTCCTGACGATGCTGCCGGGCGAGGAGGTCTACAGCCTCTTCGGCCACACCGCGCTCCGCCTCCGCGACCCCGCTACCGGACTCGACCGCACGTACAACTACGGCACGTTCGACTTCAACCAGCCGTACTTCGTCCTCCGCTTCACGCGCGGCCAGCTCGATTACATGCTCGACACAGCGCCGTTCGAACGCGAGGTCGAGAAGTACCAGTCCCTCGGGCGGCCGATGATCGAGCAGCGGCTCGCGCTTCCCCCCGCGACCGTCCGCGCGCTTTATGACATCCTGGAGACGAACGCGCTCCCGGAGCACCGGGAGTACCGCTACGACTTCTTCTTCGACAACTGCTCGACGCGCCCGCTCGACCGCCTCGACGACGCCCTCGCCGCGAGTGGGCTTCCCCGCGTGACGCTGCCGGATGCCCCGGAGGACAGCTTCCGCGACCTCCTCCGGCCGTACTACGCGCCAGCCCCCGCGCTCCGCTTCGGGAGCTTCCTCGGCCTCGGCCTGCCGGCCGATCGCCTTGCTTCGCCGCGCGAGCGGACGTTCCTCCCGCTGGAGCTGATGCGGCTCCTCGACGGCGCGACCGTCGGGGAACGCCCGCTCGTAGCGGCCCGCGACACCGTTTTCTGGGTGCCGGGCTACCGCCTGGCGCCGCGGGCCTTCGACGCGCCGCTCTGGCTCGGCTGGGGGCTGCTCGCCCTTGGCATCGGCGTGACGGCCTTGGGGCTCGTGCGGGGCCGCGCCGGTGCGAAAGCGGGTCGCCTAGGCGACGCGTTCCTCTTCGGCGGGGCCGGGCTGGCCGGCCTCGTGCTGCTCCTCCTGTGGGTGGCTACCGAGCACCGCGTGACCGGCCCGAACCTGAACCTCCTCTGGGCGTGGCCGACGCACCTCGCCGCGGCCATAGCGCTCGTGCGAGGGACCCTCACGCGGGGCTGGCGCGTCTACCTCGGGCTCGCGGGGGGCGCAGCGCTCATCGTCGCGGCCGGTTGGTTCCTGTGGCCGCAGGACCTCCCCGCGCCCGCGCTCCCGCTGGTGCTCCTCCTCGCCGTGCGCGCGCTCGCCCGTGCGCGCTCCGCGCTCCGACCGACCTGATGCCTACCCTCACTTCCCCGCTCGACGCCGTCCACATCGGGAACGGCCGGATGCCGGCGCTCCCGCCGCGCCTGACGCCGGAGCGGCTGCGCGCGCTCGCCCACACGGCTACGTACGCCGCTACCCCGCAGGAGCGTGAGCCGCTCACCGTCCGCGCGCCGTTTACCGGCGAGGTCGTGGCCTCGCTCCCGGCAGCGACGCCGGCCGACGTGCGCGCCGCCTTCGCCCGCGCCCGGACGGCGCAGCCGGCGTGGGCCGCGCGGCCGTTCTACGAGCGCGCGCGCGTCTTCAAGCGGTACCACGACCTCGTCCTGGAACGGCACGAGGAGGCGCTCGACCTCGTCCAGCTCGAAAGCGGAAAAACCCGGTTCGACGCGTTCCTCGAGGTGGGCGACGTGGCCGTCGTGAGCCGGTACTACGCGTACCACGGCGAAGCGGCCCTCGCGCGGAAGGCGGCGGTGGGGTTCGTGCCGGGGCTCACGCAGGTGGAGGTGAACCACGTCCCCGTCGGCGTGGTCGGCATCATCGCCCCGTGGAACTACCCGCTCACGATGGCGGTCACCGACGCGATTCCGGCGCTGCTAGCGGGGAATGCCGTCGTGCTCAAGCCCGCCGAGCAGACGCCGTTCACGGCGCTGTGGGCGGCGTCCCTCCTCATGGAGGCGGGGCTCCCGCGCGACCTCCTCCACGTCGTCCCCGGCGACGGCCCCGCGCTGGGTCCGTCCCTCCTCGACGAGGCCGACTTCCTCCACTTCACGGGCTCTACGGAAGTGGGCCGCCTCCTCGCGCGCGAGGCCGGCGCGCGCCTCACGGGCGCTTCGCTGGAGCTCGGCGGCAAGAACCCCCTCCTCGTGCTCGACGACGCGGACCTCGACCAGGCGGTGCACGGCGCCCTCCGGGCGTGCTTCTCCTCCGCCGGGCAGCTGTGCATCTCCGCCGAGCGGCTCTACGTGCACCAGTCCCTCTTCGACGCATTCGTCGCCCGGTTCGCCGAGAAGACGCGTCGCCTGCGGATCTCGACCAGCTTCGGATGGGACGCCGACATGGGCTCGCTCGCCGGCCAGGAGCAGCTCGACAAGGTCACGGCCCACGTCGAGGACGCGAAGGCGAAGGGGGCGACCGTCGTGACGGGTGGCCACGCCCTCCCCGACCTCGGCCCCTTCTTCTACGCACCGACGATCCTCACGGGCGTGACGCCGGAGATGATCCTCTACCGCGAGGAGACCTTTGGTCCCGTCGTGGCTGTCTATTCTTTCGATACCGACGAGGGGGCCGTCACCCTCGCCAACGACAGCCTCTACGGGCTCCACGCGAGCGTGTGGACGGGAGACCCCCGTCGGGGCCGGCGCATCGCGCGGGAGCTCCGGTGCGGGACCATCGGCGTAAACGACCCGTACGTCGCCACATGGGGCTCGACGGCCGCACCGATGGGGGGCTTCGGCGCCTCCGGGCAGGGGCGGCGGCACGGCCCCGAAGGCATCCGGAAGTACACCGAGGCGCAGACCGTTGCCACGCAACACCTGCTCCCGCTGGCCCCCTTCGGCGAGCTCGTCACCGAGACGTTTGCCGGGGCCATCCTCACCGGGCTCAAGCTCCTGCGCCGCCTCCCGGGGCTCCGCTGAGACGGCGGCCCCAGAGACTCGGGGTGGATACCCCTGCGGAGCACCCACAGGTCAACCCTGGAGGTGTGCCCGCTGCTCGTACGTGTGGAGGAGCTCCTCCAGCCGGTTGAGCGCGGGGCTCGCCTCGCGGGTGTCCTCGAGCCACTGCCGGTGCTCCAGCGACAGCTGCTCGTGGACCGCGGCGGCGAACTCTCGCATCACCCTGAGATCGCCGCTGGCGGTCGCCGCCCGCACGGCGTCCAGCCTGCCGTAGAGCTCGTCCAATGTCTCGCGGGTCCGCTCGTAGCGCTCGGCGTTCCGCCGGTGCTGGGCGGCGGCCTCCCGGTTCGCCACGCGCGAGGCGAGTGCCTGGGCGACGAGGCCCACCCCCGCGAGGCTAGCCCATGGGGCCCCAAAGGCCCCACTCAGGATGCCCGCGATCCCGCTCGCGATGGCCGCGGCGGCCATGGACCGCGTCGTGGTGGTGAGGGCCTGGTCGGCATCCTGCCGGTGCTGCTCGCCCCGCGCTTTGTAGTACAGCCGCTGGACGTCGAGCTGGTAGCGGCGGAAGTACTCGAGCTGGAGGAGGGGCTCCTCGAGCGGCGGCCCGCTCACGAGGAGGTCGAAGTAGCGGAGCCGCTGCGACTCGGCCTCGGCGCGGAGCGTCATCCAGCGCCTGAGGAGCTGGCCGTCTTCGATCTCGCGGATCCACATGTAGGCCAGCGCGCTCGCCGCCACCGCCCCGATGGCGAAGGCGACGGCGAGGATCCGCTCCGCGGTATCGTCGAGGACCCCTGCGAGGCTCCCCGTCGCGATGAGCAGGACCCCGGCGATGCCGGCGAAGAAGACGGCCGTCTGGGCGCGCTCGGAGGTGGTCGTGAAGCGCGCCTGGGCTTCCAGCGCCCGGCGGTCGCGCTCCTCGTACCGCTCGGCGGCGGCCCGCACGTCGCTCTCACCGAGGCGCGCGGCGAGGGCGGGTGCGCTCGCGGCATAGCGCTCCGCGTGCGCCGCCGGCGCGAGGACGTAGTCGCTCGGCTCGTCGGCGCCGAGGAAGCCGATCGCGAGGTCCTGTCGGTCGCTGTTCGCACCCATCGGCCCTGATTCCCCATTGCTCGTGCACACGCCTGTGAAGTTAGAGCTAGGTCGATCCGGGGCTGGGTGCCGTGCACCCCGGCCCGCGCTTCACAGCACTTCCAAGGCAGCGCCGCCCCTACGCCCACTAATTTGAGGAGGCCCACGGCTTTTGTTCTAACGCCCCCACCCCGATGACCAAGACCCGCATCTTCTCCCTCGCCTTCGCCGCGCTCGTCCTCGCTGCCTGCGGCGGTGGGGAACCCGCGACGGAGACCGCCCAGCCGCCCGCCGCCCCCGCCCCGCAGGCGCCCGCCGACGCCCCGGCCGCGACGTACGACGGGCCCCCGGCCGAGATCACGATAACACCCGTTGGGAACGAGATGCGGTACGAGCAGACGGAGTTCACCGTCGCGCCGGGCCAGACCGTCCACCTCACGCTCAACAACACGGCGACGAACCCGGCCATGAGCCACAACGTCGTCGTGCTCGCGCTCGGCGCCGACCCCAACGCGGTCGGGCAGGCCGCGCTCTCCGCCGCTGGCACCGGGTACATCCCGCAGGACATGGCCGACCGCATCGTCGCCCACACGCCGATGTCGGCGCCGGGTCAGACGGTCGAGGTCACGTTCACCGCGCCGCAGCAAGCGGGCGACTACCCGTACATCTGCACGTTCCCCGGCCACTACGTCACGATGCGCGGGACGATGCGCGTCGCACAGGCACCGGCCTGAGCCGGCATGGGGCTGCTGCCCGGTGCCCGGCCGGCGGCTCTTCCCAGCGCCGACGAGGACCCCGCGGGCGACCCCGGCGAGGTCCTCGGGGGTGAGGCAGCGGCCAGCGCTACTGGAGGAGGTTCACGAAGACCGTCACGATGACGGCGTTCGTGAAGTCGATGAAGAACGCCCCCACCATCGGCACCACGAGGAAGGCCCGCGGGGCCGCCCCGTACCGCTCGACGAGCGCGCGCATGTTCGCCATCGCGTTCGCCGTCGTCCCCAGCATGAACCCGCAGAACCCCCCGCTCATCACGGCCGCCTCGTAGTCGCGCCCCATCGCGCGGAAGACCAGCGCGAAGGTGAGGGCGATGAGGGCGATTTGCGCCGCGAGGATCGCCACGAGCGGGACGGCGAGGGCCGCCACCTCCCACAGCTTCAGCGTCATCAGCGCCAGCACGATGAACAGCGCGAGTGCGGCGTTCCCCACGTCGTCGATGGTCCGCTGCGAGAGCCCGATCCACCCCGTCACGTCGTCGAGGTTGCGGAGGACGGCCGCGACGAGCATCGCCCCGATGTAAGCGGGGAGCGTCACGCCGAGCGCGGTGAACCCGGCGCTCACCCACGACCCCGCCCACATCGCCACGAGGATCGCCACGCCGTTCTTGAGGAGGACGTACGACTCGACGTCCTCCCCTGCGGGGGGGGCGGGAGACGGCTCCGGCAGCCGCTCCTCGACCACCTCCGCCGCCGTGGTAGGTACCCGGCCCGGCGGCGCCGTGCTCTGGGCCCCGGGGCCGCGCAGCGCGCCGCGCTCGATGAGGCGCGTGGCGAGGGGCCCCCCGATCACGCCGCCCGAGACGATGCCGACCATCGCCGCCGCCACCGCCAGCGTGGCGGCGCCGTTCACGCCGGCCTCCTCGAACAGCGGCGCGAACGCGAGGCCGGTCGCCGGCCCGCCCGTGAGCGTGACCGACCCGGCAAGCACGCCGAGCAGGGGGTCGGCTCCGAATGGCAGCGCCACGAGGACACCCACCACGTTCTGCGCTACGGCGAACACCGTCGCCAGCGCGAAGAACCGCAGCACCTGCGGGCCGCCCACGCGCAGCAGCGACAGCGACGCGCCGAACCCGATGCTGGTGAAGAACGCGATCATCAGCGGCGCCTGGAGCGTCGTGTCGAACGCGACGAGGGTCGCGCCCTGCGCGCGGGCGCCGAGCGTGAGCAACGCCACGAGGAGGCCGCCGATGACGGGCGCGGGGATGTTGTAGCGCGCGAGTGGCCGCACGAGCCACCTCAGCCCGTAGCCGACGAACAGGACGACGCCGGCGAAGGCAACGGTGTGGACGAGGTCGAGCCGGAGCATGGAGGCAGGAGAAGCGGGATTACCGCGAGTCTACACCCACCCTACCACACGTCACTCCCGAGCGCCGCCAGGAAAACGCGCGAGCTGCCCGCCCGACCTTCCTCGTCCGCGGCGGCTTCCACGGGGCTCGCCCGTAGCCTCAGCCTAGCTCGCCCGCCGCTAGGGTGGTCGGGGATGCGGTCGTGCGGCCTCCGGCTTACATCCCCGCTCGCCCCCGCCTCAGATCGCCCCGTGCGTGCACGAATCGCCGCATTTTCGGACGGACTTGGTACCCGGTACGGGATTCGAACCCGTGTTACCGCCGTGAAAGGGCGGCGTCCTGGACCCCTAGACGAACCGGGCCAAACACAAAGCCGGCTCGCGCGGAGCCGGCGGGGGGAGACTGATGGGATTCGAACCCACGACCTCCAGGGCCACAACCTGGCGCTCTAACCGACTGAGCTACAGTCTCCGTGGGCACAGGGCCGAACGCCGAAAATTACGCCCCCGCGCCGCCGGCAGCCCCCGCGACGGGTGAAGAATCCGACAGACTACCGGAGGACCGCGATCTTCCCGTAGGCCGTCCCCTCCCCGTTGACCCCCGAGGCGGCCACGAGGTACACGCCCGACCCGACGACCTCGCCCGTCCGCGTGTCGCGGCCGTCCCAGCGGACGGAGCCGCCCCGCGCGTCGAGGGCAGCCACCACCTGCCCGTCGGGCGTGAGGATGCGGATGGTCGTCTCCGCCACGAGCCCGGTGATGAGGACGCCGTTGGGGTGCTCGACGGGGCGGAACGGGCTCGGCGCCACGTGGAGGTCGCCCGCTTGCGGCGCCGGCTGGATCGCCTCGGCGTCGAAGCTGAGCAGGCCCCGGTCCGTCGCGAAGTAGACGCGGCCCGTCGTGGGGTCCACGTCCACCGCGAGCACGTTGTCGGAGAAGAGCGGGGAGTTCTCGGCGGTGAAGGTGCGGAGCGCCGTGTCCCCTTCCGCATTGATGAGCCACGCGCCCGCCGTGGAGGCGATCCACTTCTGCCCGGCCGGGTCCACGGCGATGTCGTTGATCCAGAGGTCGCGGAGGAAGTACGACGTGCCGTCGGGCGTGCGCGCCCACACGGGCTGGACGAGCGCGGGGTCGCCGCCGAAGGCGGAGCCGGGCGAGGCGATGGAGGCCAGCCCCCGCTCCGTCCCGATCCAGAGGATCCCGTCGAGGTCGTAGGCGACCACGTTCACCTCCTCGTTGGGGAGCCCCACCCCGTTCGTGCCCGCGCCGCCGATGTGGAGCGCGCGGTCGTCGGCCGGGCTGATGGGGTCGGCCCCGGTGTTCACGACGGCGAGGCCCTGCCCGTTCGGGCCCGTCCGCGACGGCGTGTTCGACCACAGCTGGCCGAACTCGTCGAAGACGAGCTGGTCGAGGTAGACCGTCGTCGGGAGCCCAGGTGGATACGGGAGGGCGTGCCACGTGCCGTCGGCGAGGCGGACGTGGAGGGGGTTGGCGGCGCCGCGGTTCGTCACCCACAGCTGCCCCTGCGCGTCGGGCAGCGCCTGCCCGATCACGATGAAGTTGTTCGTGCCGACGACGGACTGGAGGGTGGAGTTGTTCGAGCGGTACGTGAACGGGGGGCCGGCGGGAGGGACGACCGTCAGGCCGTCGCCGAAGGAGGCGGCGTAGCACGTCCCGTCGGGGCCGGCCGTCACCGTGAGGAACGTGGTGCGCGCGATGTCGAGCGAGGGGTCGAGGCTCTCGAAGGAGGTCCACGCCCCCACCGGCGTGAGCCGGCTGAGCGCGGCGAACCCGCGGGAGGCCTCGAAGCCAACCCAGAGTGTTCCGTCGTCCCCTACGTCGACGTCGAAGGGCGTATTGAGCGCGGGCCCGGAGGGCATCACCACTTGGACAGGGTCCACCGCTACGGGGCCGTCCGCCTCCGGCAACGGCGGCACTTCGAGGAGCCCCCGTCGGAAATCGCCCACCCACAGCGTCCCTCCCGGCCCTTCCGTGAAAGCCCGGTGGTTCTCCGCGCCGCGGAGGTCGAGGTCGAGGAAGTACTCGCCTGGCTTCCAGACGTACACCGCGAACGGGCCGACCCCAAGGATGCGGTCGTCCCGCGCGATGAGGTCAAGGATTTCGCTCCCGGTGAAGAACGTCGGCTCCCAAGCGCCTGTCTCGGTACGC